>NZ_JACJRE010000020.1 GCF_014697075.1 Tolypothrix sp. FACHB-123
GATGTCAATACATATAAGGCTTTTGGCAAAATAAAGATGCTTTTTTTGTGTTTATATGAGTGCTATAACTAATAATTTGGCATAATAGCTACTGAAGAACCTAATAAGCTTGCAACAAATAATCTTGCGCGAGTCGCTGTTTGTTCCATGCCAAGTAAAATCGGGCGGCAAGTTCATTGGCTAAAGCTTCTTCATTAAAATACTGATTTTCTTGTGCAAAAGCAATCGCCAAATCGTAATATTTAATTGCTTCTGCTTTATTATCAAGAGTTCTTTGCCATTCTGCTTCCACTAAATAATATTTATGCAAATGGTTGCCTGGGACATGCTCTGCCCAATTTTTTAGCTTTTCTTGGTTGGCAATTACCCGTTGCTGAATATTTTCTTTTTCTGCTTGAGAAACTTGAGAATAAATTGCCAAATGTGCTAAAGAATCATAGGTGTGAAACAGTGGCACCAAAAATAATCCTGTTGCCCCACCCAAGTATTTTTCGATAGCGATCGCGGCTGCTACTGCTAATTCAAATTGACCAAACCAATAACACAGTAAAAGTCTGCTTGTATAGAAATAACATAGCGCTGTCTGATCCCCTGCCTGCTCTATTTTCGGCAGCATTTGTTCTTGATTAAAGGCATCTCCAATTAATTCCCATGCTTGCGGAGAATCACTAATCAAATTTAAAATTGCTTGCTGAAAAATCGTTAAATGACTGAGAAGCCCTTCCTGTTTTAGTTGTGTTAATTGTACATAAAAAGCCGCACTTTCAACGCTTAAATCATTTAATTCTTTACCGATAAACCAAGAATGCATCACATAAACAAATGCACAAATAGTTGCCGATTCTAAATCTCCGGTTTCCAGCCCACTTTGATAGCCTTTTCTGAGAAATGGTAAAGTATTTCTCAGTGGTTCTTTCCAATGCCACACGCTACAGTGAACACCTACATAAGCTCTAGCGATCATTTCTTTGGCATTCAGTTGTTCCAGCACCAAATGTGCTAACTGTCCAAACTGATAGCCGCGTTCAATTTCGCCCATCACCCCACATAACATCAGTCCATAGTAGGCATAACCATTGGCTGAGTAGGAAATATTTCCATACTTAACTGATAAATTTACTTGTTCCAGAATTATAAATGGCAAGAGATTTGGTGTAGCAACATAAGCAGAAGACGAAACACCAGCGAGAATCCTAATAGCAGCTACCTTTTCCGGTTCCTGCATCAAGGGTAGAGCAATTAAATCTAATGGTTCTCTACCTGCCAAAATTGTCTGTGTCACCGCACAAGCCTGACCAATATCCGATGGGCTAGGTTGTTGAGGAAAACTAATGCCTAAACATGCCAAAATGTCTAAAGCAATCTCCACCGCTTTAAGAAATTGATGTTGGGCTTGAGCTGCTTGAATTCTAATTTCATAAACTTTAACTTTATCTAATAAACACTGAGCCTGTTCTAAAATTACTGTGGCGAATTGTGTCATCTGCTCTAGATTCCCGCTTAAATAAGCAGCTTCAGTAGCCGCTTCATAAAGCGCTAAAGTTAGTTTGTACTGTGTTTGCCAAGAACTGTGTGACAACAAGCCGATACCAGTTAGGAAAAGTTTAAGCGCTGCTTTGTATGCTGTAGCGGCTCTAGCTTTGCGTCCAGCTTTGAGATTCAGTTGAGCAAGTTCAATTTGCTGTGTTTCCTCTGTGAGGAGATTTTTACCAATATTTAATTGGTTAACAATTTCAAAAACTTTCTCCTCTTGCTGAGCAGGGGTTGTATTATGCAGTAGTAGTTGTCCAATTTTTAGGTGAGTAGCTTGTTTTTGTTCTTCAGGAATAAGAGTATAGGCCGCTTGTTGGACGCGATCGTGCAAAAATTTGTAAACACAGGTATGAGAATTTAAACCTAAAAATTCTCCTGAATTTTGGTTTTTAGTTGCTGATTCCTCTTGAAAAAACTTATAAACTTCACTAGTTGGTAAAATTAATCCTTCTTGCAGCGCTTTCCACAAATCTACAGCAGTTTCAGCTAAAGATTTTTCATAAACAATAGCCAGATTTGCTAAATCAAAAGTGTTGCCAATGCAAGCAGCCAGTTTCAAAATCGATTGGGTAGCGCTGGGTAATTTTTGCAACTGAAGTGCCATAAATTCGACTACATCATCGGTAAGAGTCAGTGCTTGAATTTGCACAATATCCCCTTGCCAATAACCTTTTTTGCTATCAAAGTTAATATATCCTTCTTCATATAATGCTTTGAGCAATTGCGTAGCGAAAAAGGGATTACCTTGAGTTTTTCGATAGACTAATTCAGTTAATGGCACTGCTAATGATGCAGGACAACTTAAGGTATCAGCAATTAAATCATTCAGGTCGGATAACTTCAGGGAATTTAGGGTAATTGTGTTAATTATTGACCCAGTTTTACCGATATCATTCAATAACAACATCAGTGGATGAGCAGGGGATACTTCATTATTTCGATAGGCACCTATCAGCAACAAATAGCCTGTTTCTGCTTCACTAATCAGCATTTGCATTAGCTGTAGTGATTCCGAGTCTGCCCATTGCAAATCATCCAGAAAAATGACTAGGGGATGTTCTGGGGTAGTAAATACCTGAATGAACTTCTGAAACAGCAAATTAAAGCGATTTTGGGCTGCACTTCCAGTCAGTTCTACAGCCACAGGTTGCGTACCAATAATTTGTTCGAGTTCTGGAATTACTTCAATAATTACCTGTCCGTTTTCACCCAAAGCCGAGAGAATTTTTGTTTGCCATTGCTGAAGCTGAGCATCTGTTTCTGTTAGTAGTTGTGACATCAATTCGCGTAATGCCAAAACAAATGCAGAAAAAGGAATATTACGCTGATACTGGTCGAATTTACCTTTGATGAAGTAACCTTTCTGGCGTACAATTGGCTTGTGGACTTCGTTCACCACTGCTGTTTTACCAATACCAGAAAAACCCGCTACAAGCATGATTTCTGTACTACCATTACTGACGCGATCAAAAGCTTGGAGAAGGCTAGTAACTTCAGTTTCTCGACCATAAAGTTTTTCGGGAATGAGGAAGCGATCGCACACATCACGCTGTCCTAATTCAAAATCGTCTATCGCTCCCGTTTCTTGGTATTGAAGTAGGCAAATTTCTAAATCATATTTTAGTCCTAATGCACTCTGATAGCGGTCTTCAGCATTTTTCGCCATCAACTTCATCACTATTTGGGAAATTACTTGAGGAATCTCTTTCCTGTTCCCCAAAAATGGTGCTTGCTTCGCAATGTGACAGTGAATTAGTTCCATTGGATCGGAACATTGGAAGGGAAGTTGACCTGTAAGTAATTCAAAAAAAGTCACTCCTAAAGAATAAAAATCACTGCGATAATCAATACCCCGGTTCATTCTTCCAGTTTGCTCTGGGGATAGGTAAGCAAGAGTACCTTCTAATATTTGTGGATTTTTAATTTCTTGGTTTTCTCTGGGTAATAAAGAAGCAATACTAAAGTCAATTAGTTTAATTTGCTTGGTATCTGGATGAATGATAATGTTTGCAGGTTTAATATCTTTGTGGATGACTCGATGCTGATATAATCCGTTGAGAATGTCAGCTAACTGAAGGGCGATCGCTAAAAATTCATTTATTTTTATTGGTTTTCTTTGAGTATATTCTTCTAGTGAAATGCCTCCAAAGTCTTCCATTATTAGCGCATAGCTATTGAGATATATTTCCAGACTATAGGGTTGAATAATACCTGGTAAATTAAGATTTTTGGTAATTGTATACTGATTGCGGAACTGCAATAATTCACTAAAGGATGGGTAATCGCGTTGTAAGTATTTAATGATTACAGCTTGTCTATCTATTTCTCGAATAGCTTTATAGACAATAGTTTTAGAACTAAAGTAGATTTGTTTAACAACTTGATATCCTTCCATTCTCAGCGCTAAATCTAAATTATCCATAGTCATCTCTGGTAGCTCGCTCGCAACAATTTTTCATCAAGGATGCTTACAATTGAGTATTCCCAGAAGCTAAACCGAGAGACCATTTATAATGTAAATTTTTAGACAAACAAATGCGGAAATAGATAAAAAACTAACCCCTTTGTGGGTGGAGTTCTTGGGCATGGGGCATAAGGCATTGAGACATTGCTTCATGCTTCCCTTGTGCTATCTGCCTTTTAAAGGCGAAAATTTTGAAGTCAACTGACTGAGTGCGTGATTTGGGTAAGTTTTATAATTCTTAGAAGATTTTCATCTTGCTATCAGGGCTAATTCACTGCGATCGCTCAAAATAGCAAATGAGCAAGGTAAAAATCCCCACCCATCAGCAATAGATGAGGGTATGAGGAAAAGAACCGATAACTGACAACTGACTAATGACCAATGACCCACCAAACCCGGCGATATTTTTTAGAAACTAGTACAGTAATTGTTAGCACAGCATTTTTATCACAATATTTCACTAGGAAATCAGAAGTTATGACAGCAGCAAAAAATGAATTTGAAATCACCAAAACTGAAGAAGAATGGCGCAAGGCATTGACAGCAGAACAGTTTCATGTATTGCGTAAGCATGGAACTGAACGTGCTGGTACTAGTCCTTTGGATAAGCAATATGCTCAAGGAACTTACCTCTGTGCTGGGTGTGATTTACCGCTATTTTCCTCAGAAACAAAATTTAATAGTGGTACGGGCTGGCCTAGTTTTTATGCACCTATTGAAGGAGCGATCGCCACATCGGTAGACAAGTCGTTTTTTATGACGAGGGTTGAAGTCCATTGTCATCGTTGTGGCGGGCACTTAGGCCATGTTTTTAACGACGGCCCTGCACCTACTGGTAAGCGCTACTGTATGAATGGTGCAGCTTTAAAGTTCATTGCCAGCTAAGCGGCACATCAATATATTCTAGAGGGCATGGCAGTGCCATGCCCAATACCCATTTTCAAATTAGCCCCTCATGGGAAAAACTCACAACCAAACATGAAAATCTCTTTCCCCTAGCCCCTAGTCTCTAGCTCCTAGCCCCTATTTTCAAGTTAGCTAGTAGATGGTTGACTCAAAGTAGTTGTGAGATGCGATCGCGTGGCAAGTAGATAGCGTACTTCTTCATCGGTAGTTTGGGAGAAATCTTCATACCAAACCCCGACCGCATACATCTGCTCTGGCATTTTTAAACACACGACTTCTTCTACTTGTTCGCTGAGTTTGTCGCAAGTCTCTGGAGGAGCAACGGGAATTGCAACGACAATCCGGCGAGGCTGTTGCTGTTTTAATAAAGCAATAGCAGCTCGCATAGTTGAGCCAGTAGCAATACCGTCATCCACTAAAATTACAGTGCGGTTTTTGACATTTAATGGTGGGCGATCGCCACGATAAACGCGATCGCGGCGCTGTAATTCTTGCCATTCATCAGCTGTAACTTTGTTAATTGTTTGCTCAGTAATAGCCAACGAACTAATAACATCGTAATTTAAAACGCGAATACCTCCCGATGTAATAGCACCCATTGCTAACTCTTGATGACCGGGTACGCCAATTTTTCTCACTAAACAGATGTCTAATGGCGCATCTAATGCCTTTGCTACTTCATACGCGACTGGTACACCACCACGAGGCAAACCTAAAACCAACAAATCTTCACAATCAGCATAGGCTGTCAGTTCTCTAGCTAAAAACTTACCAGCTTCAGTCCGGGTACGGAACTTGATAGACATAACTTTACCTCCATCAGGTGAGAGCGACGCATCGCTTAATTCTGTGGAACATACAGAAGGCTGCCGAATCTACTCTCTATGCGCGATCGTTAGCGATAGCAGCTAGCGATCGCGCTGCCAATTTTTCTGGTAATTACTGCACAGTAATTGTGATTATCTATCAAATTTTGAGAATATATATCCTACTGTAGGCTGTTAAATACTGCCTGAATTACCATTACCCTATTTGCCGATTACACACAGAGAAACTTGTGAGTATTGACGACACCTTGCTGATGACTTTGAAAAAAAGTTAATGAATGCTCTCAACTTTATTTTCTCTCTTTCTTCTTATATTACGCAGCCCTAACATATAAAACAAGTGTATTTGTAGGGGCGGGTTTTCCCGCCCAGGGTTTCTAAAGAAGGAAATTTTTCTCGGTCAGATTACTGCTGTTAAAGTTAGTCAATGTCAGCAACGGTTGGAATTGATTAGCGCTGCGGTTACCATCAGGGTCAATGCTAACAACTGTATGAGAACCAACCTGTTGTTTTTTGATAAATGCCTTGTAAGGATTAGAACTAACAAAATTGGCACCATCAATAATTTTGCGTAAATCGATTTTGTCTTTTGCAGCTTCAAAATGTTGAATTTTATCGCCTCCTTCGGAAAAACTGTTATAGACAAATCGGTCGCTACCGCCTACGCCACTTAAAATATCGGCACCTTTACCACCTATCAAGACATCGTTACCTTCACCACCTTGAAGGATATCGTTACTAGCACCGCCTTTAAGGATGTCGTGACCGTCACCACCTTGGAGAATATTGTTAGTAGAACTGCCATTGATAGTGTCGTTACCGCGAGTACCGCGTAATAAATTCGGGCCAGACATGTCAATGCTCATAGCTGCTACATTTGTCTGCGAAGCTATCTCAAAAGCGCCAATATCTGGTTTGAAATCTCGCGATATTCCTCTTGCATCAATTGTGGGGATACTACTACCTGTCTTACCAGTATTAATGGCAGGGCTACCGGCTAGAAGGGGATGCAATAAAGAATTACCAATTTTTTGTAAAGGGCCAAGTAGAGGATCGACAATCTGACTACCCGCTACAACTCTGCTACCTCGTGAAGTAGCGGGAAATTCAATATTTCTACCACCATCTCGTAATTGATAGTTAACTTGTTGTTGTGATTTATCGCCAGCTTTGTTATTAGCAACAATTGAGTTAGTCAGCGTTATGGGGTTGTTTGCCCATCCAGTCCAAATTGCTCCAGAGGCTCTTCCGGCGGAGTTATTGACGATAGTAGAATTAATGATGTTGACGGGGGTGGATTTGTCAGTATTCACAAACATTGCCCCACCAGCATCTCGATTGACCTTATTCCCAGAAAAAGTGCTATTGATGATATTCTTCTCTGAGCCACCGTCTAACCACAAAGCACCTCCTTGTTTCTCTGCGGTGTTATTGGCAAAGGTGACGTTGCGAATTGTCAAAGCGCTATTACCTCGCAACCCACCACCTCGCGCCACACCTTTAGCACTCACGTTAGCGGTGTTACCAACAACGGTACTGTTTTCCAGAAGAATTTTGTCTTTTCCATAACCATAGAGAAAGAGTGCGCCACCTTCTCCCTTGGTTTGATTGTTTTCAAATCGGCTACCACGAATAGCGATTTTACCGCCGACAGAAGAACCAGAGCCGACTGGATTTGCACCATCAGTAAAGATTGCACCGCCACCAATATCACCTGCTGAACTGTTATTGCGGAAGACTGAGTTTTCTACAGTTAACCCACCCAGCAGACTATAAATTGCGCCGCCATTGACTCCCTTATTGTTGGTGAATTGGCTATTTTTGACAGTCAACTCGCCAGAACCGTAGGTAGAAATCGCTCCACTGCTATGTCCAGAGTTGGTGACAGTACCATCGTTTTTGTCAAAGCTGCTGTTAAGTACTGTAGCTTTAGCGCTGTAACCAACAAAGATGGCTCCGCCTTTACCTCCACGATTGTTATTGAATCTACAGTTTTCTACGATGAGGGAACCGTATTGACCAACTTTAATACCACCACCAGCATCAGTTGTATAACCATCAGCAATCGTTAGGTTTTTTACCTTAGCATCGATATGTCTGGCAATATTTAGTACTCTTTTTGCACCATTACCGCTAATCTTTAAATTTGCTGCTCCCGATGCATCAATTGTCAGATTCTTGGTAATGTTCAGTTCTCCACTTGTGAGTTTAATGACTTTATTGGCAAGTGAAGCGGAAAATTGGATGGTGTCTCCTGTTTTTGCAGAGGCGATCGCATTGCGTAAAGAACCTGCGCCGCTATCAGCAGATGTGGTCACTTTAATAATTGTCATGCTTTGAATTCCCTAAATTAAATAACGTTTTCAGTCCGACTTTTGCCTAGAATCACCACTTTTGTGATTCTTCATTAGTCGAGATGATGGGATTCAGAGCACCCTGTTGTGATGTTTTTTTCAGAGTTCATTCAATTTGATATTGAGAAATAACTGGCAATATCAGCCAAATTTTTCTCTTTTTTAGAGATGCATCAATTAATCACTGTTTGGATTCTATTGAATCAACAGCATTATGTTCATGTACACTTTATAACTTCAGCCAAACTTTATTCGCTATGGCAATTTTACTTAGATATTAGTTACATTGGTAACTTAACCAAGTTGAGTTGCCCGGACGAATTTACTTAGACAGATGTTACACAATTTGTCATCTTTATGCAACCTTTATAAAAAAAATATTTGAAATTTTATTAGTTCGATTTGATATTGATAAGTAATTACAAACCTACTCAAGTATTAGTTTGCAAGTAAGCATTATGTTAATAAAAACCCTGATTTAAGAGATTTACAAGATAAAAAATCTGGATTTAGCAAAAAAATTATTGATGAGTTTGCTCGGCCATGCTTAAACGGATACTAACATAAAATAAACGTTTATTAAAATTAAACTGCCATCATCGATGGTAATTCCGCATACAGGCTATAAAATAGGATAATTGACCAAAAAATCCTATTTTCGGCAATTAATATTGCTGATTTTACTGCATCAATTCTAGATAAATATGCTCTAGACTTACAGGCTGACGGGCGATTGAATTGATAGCTATACCTTCAAAACGGGCAATAATTTCTTTTAATTCCAAAGGTTCTGGTAACCAAAAAGCTAAATCATTACCATAACGCCTATGAGTAAAACCATATTCTTTAGCTCTGGTGATCGCTTCTGCTTCAGATTCAGTTTGCACTAATATTATTTCTTGGGCGGGAATTAATCTGCTTAACTCTGCTAAACTACCCTCAGCTATTATCTGACCGTTTTTTAAAACGCCAATCCGCTGACAAAGGCGTTCAGCTTCCTCTAATAGGTGAGTTGTCAGTAAAACTGTAATTCCTTGATTTTTCAGTTGGCGAATTAACTCCCAGATTTCATATCTCGCTTCAATATCTAACCCTGTTGTCGGTTCATCAAGAATCACTAGCTGTGGCTGATGTACTAAAGCCACTGCTATATTTAACCGTCTTTGCATCCCACCGCTGAGAGTTTCTACCGGGTATTTTGCTCTCTCTAATAAATTGACAGATGCTAAGGTATCTAAGATGCGTTGCTGACGTTCTTTTTTATCTAACCCATAAATATCAGCGAAAAATTTTAGATTCTCTGCACAAGATAGACTTTTATAAAGTAAATTATCTTGCGGTGCAACACCGATAATTTTTTTTGTGGCTTCTGTAACTGATTGCCGATCAATTATAATTTCACCACTATCAGCTTTCAGTAAATTACAAATAATATTAATGGTAGTTGTCTTACCCGATCCATTGGCACCTATTAAGCCATAAACTTCTCCAGGATTTATTTGCAAGTTCAAATTTTTCAGAACTTGTCTATTACCATAGGATTTATTTACGTTTTGAATTTTCAGCATATATTATAAATGGGCATGGGGCATTGGGCATTGGGCATTGGCTTCGCTGAAATCGAGCGCAGTCGAGATTCAGCCATCAGGGAGTTGGGCATTGGGTAATATATAAAAAACTAAATATATTATTTCATAAACGCCTTTCTATAATTAACATGCGGCGATAAGATAACCATCCACAAACAAGCATGATTATAGAAAAAATCAGTAAAAACCAAAAATGTGCAGAAATTTCTCTAATTGACTCACCTTTAGCTGAAACTGCTACAAAAGCTTCATTCATGTGATAAATGGGATTAAATTTAGCAATATCTATTAAAGTTGGTGGGAAAAGAGCAGCAGGTAAGAATGCTCCGCCAAGAATTAACAAAGGTACGCCAAAAGCGGCGATGAGTGAATTAACATCTTCAATTCGCCGTGCTAATTGTGTGCCTAAAATGAAACCTAAGCCAACATACGCAATAATCGTCATAAAAATAATTATCAAGCCTAATAAAATAGATCCCTTAAAAGTCGCACCCCAAAAGGCAGCAATAGTATAAATTAAAATTGTCTGTCCTACAGCAATGCAACTATGAGCTAGAAAAATTCCTAAAAAATAGGAAATCCCGCTTAAGGGAGAAAGAAACAAGCGTTTGAGAGTTTGCTGTTCTCTTTCTGCAACTACAGTAGCGACACTACCACCTAAACAGCTAAAAAACATTGCTGCTCCTACCAAAGTTGAGGGTGCAGCATATTCAAAAGCCGTATTTATTGGTAATTGTGCCCGTTCTGCTAAGATAAAGCCACTGAGAAGTAATACTGAAATCGGAAAAATACTCCAAAAAATTAAGCTGCGTCTGCGGCGTAATAGTTCAATTAAAATCCGCTGAGTAACCGCTATAATTTCCCGCCAATATTTCATTAAATATATCTTCCTTACTTAAGTTTATATTTAAAATAATTATTCTTGAATTTTAGAAACAATTACCTCAACAGGCCTGAGAATTTTATCACCCATACTAAAACCACGGCGGATAATTTTTGTAATTGTTTGATTTTCTAAATCGTTACGAACTTCAATATCTACGACTTTACAATAGCGGAAATCGGGCTGATTCTCCTGAAAATCTATAAGTTGAACTGCTTGCTTTTGTAGTATCTGGAGAAGCTGATTTTCAATATTAGCAATAGTTGCGAGTAAATGCTGCCCAGATGGATTTAAAGACTCTAGATTTTCGCTCATGTAGTTGTGCAAGAATTCTAAAGCATCAAAGAATTCTATGAGTTCTAAAAAAAGTTCTTCCGATTCGGCATGGGCTTGCTGTTGTTGTTGGTGAATAGTTTGTTTTAAAGCAAATTTGATTTTTAAAAGAGAGCTAATCTCTTGTAAAACATGCTCCCTTTCTCCCTCGTTTAATTTGAATTTTTTATGGTTTTTAATCATGTTTTTGGCAAGATTTTTTTTATGTTAATCTAATTCCACACTAAATTTTGCATATCTCTGAGATATGAGCGATCGCTTCTCTGACACACTCCCCACCCTTGAAGCAGGGCTGTTTCGTCCCACAAGGGATAAGAGTTTGTCAATATCATAGAAATAAATCTTTGAGCAATTGTGATGGCAGAATAACCATTTCGACGCAAAAGATTAACTGTGTTAGTGAAGCTTTACCGAAGGTATCGTTTGCATCACCGATAGATTTACAAGGGCGTTACCCATATATATAACTAAAAAACTCCACCCATAAGAGAATGGAGTTCCCCACCGACTTCCATCAACAAACTTTACTACTGATGTAGTAAATAGCAGAGGACTATCTTCACAACAAAATTCTTTGTCTTTCCTGGTGCCATTTGCCTAGTCACTGAGCTTGTCGTACTGCGTTGGAGGTTCTCGCAGAGTAGCCCTTCTCGTAGAGTAGCAGAACCCACAGGGTAGTGCTGCCCTTTGCTTTTTCAAGTACAAATACAGAACATATTGTATAGTTTATTTCTATTTTTATTTTGAAATCGTAATATTAATCCACGAATTCTTGATGAAAAGACTACAATTTGGGTGGTAGCTTCCACAACTTATCTGTGTAACACTCAAAAGCTACTTAAGTTATTTTTGAACGGGAGGTCAGGTAATGGCTATCGCCACCATTAATCCCGCCACTGGGGAGACGCTCAAAACCTTTGAGTCGCTAAGTGATACTGAAATCGCCGCTAAGCTGGATTTAGCAGGTCAGGCTTTTGAGCATTACCGTAAGACTAGTTTTCAACAACGATCGCAATGGCTGCAAAAAGCTGCCGATATTTTAGAGCAAGAGAAGGCAGAATTTGCTAAAGTGATGACTCTAGAAATGGGTAAGACTTTGAAAGCTGCGATCGCAGAAGCCGAAAAATGCGCCCTTGTCTGTCGCTACTACGCCGAACACGCTGCTAGTTTTCTGGCTGATGTAGCCGTAAAAACCGATGCTAGCAAAAGTTTTGTTCGCTACCAACCTTTAGGTGTAATTCTGGCTGTCATGCCGTGGAATTTCCCCTTTTGGCAAGTGTTTCGCTTTGCTGCGCCGGCATTGATGGCAGGTAATGTAGGTTTACTGAAACACGCTTCTAATGTACCCCAATGCGCCTTAGCAATTGAAGATATATTTTTACGTGCAGGTTTTCCTAGTGGTGTGTTTCAAACTCTGTTAATCGGGGCTGCGAAAGTTGCCGATCTCATGGCTGATGACAGAGTTAAAGCGGCTACCTTAACAGGAAGTGAACCCGCAGGGATATCTTTAGCGGTAGCGGCGGGAAAGCAAATTAAAAAGACAGTTCTGGAATTAGGTGGAAGCGATCCCTTCATCGTGTTAGAGAGCGCTGATTTAACAGCAGCAGTTGTCACAGCAACTACAGCACGAATGTTAAATAACGGGCAATCTTGTATAGCAGCGAAACGTTTCATTGTGGCAGAAGCGATCGCTGATAAATTTGAAAAACTGTTGTTAGATAAATTCCTGGCCTTAAAAGTTGGCGATCCCATGCAACTAGACACTGACTTAGGCCCCTTGGCAACTCCCGGTATTCTCCAGGATTTAGACCAACAAGTGCAAGCTGCTGTCAAAAGCGGTGGGAAAGTCCTCACCGGTGGACATGCAATATCCGATCGTCCTGGTAATTACTATGCACCGACGATGATCGCGGATATTCCTCAAGATAGTGCGATCGCCCAAGAAGAATTTTTCGGGCCAGTAGCTTTACTATTCCGTGTCCCCGATATTGATGCAGCCATTAAACTCGCTAATTCTATACCCTTTGGCTTAGGCGCTAGTGCTTGGACAACCAACGACCAAGAATGCGATCGCCTAGTTGAAGAAATCGAAGCTGGTGCCGTATTTATCAACGGTATGGTGAAATCCGACCCCCGCTTACCTTTTGGCGGTATAAAACGTTCTGGGTATGGCAGAGAATTGAGTATCCAGGGGATACATGAGTTTGTCAATGTTAAAACAGTGTGGGTTAAGTAGTTAATCTAGGGCATTGGGCATTGGGCATTGGTCAAAGAACAAATGACTAATGACTAATGACCAATGACTAAGCGCAAAGTCTGAGCGCCGGCTTCCGGCGAGCAGAACTTTGTAAGAATGAAAAAATAGAGGAAATCAAATGAATACAGCAGATTTATTAGTACAGTGTTTAGAAAATGAAGGTGTAGAATACGTTTTTGGTCTTCCTGGTGAAGAAAATTTGCATGTTTTAGAAGCCTTAAAAAAATCTTCCATTAAATTTATTACTACCCGTCACGAACAAGGCGCAGCTTTCATGGCTGATGTTTATGGACGTTTGACGGGGAAAGCTGGCGTATGTCTTTCTACTCTTGGCCCTGGAGCGACAAATTTGATGACTGGGGTTGCTGATGCTAACCTTGATGGTGCGCCTTTAGTCGCTATTACCGGACAAGTGGGAACGGATAGAATGCACATTGAATCCCACCAATATTTGGATTTGGTGGCAATGTTTGCCCCGGTTACTAAATGGAATAAACAAATTGTTCGCCCTAGTATTACACCAGAAGTTGTGCGCAAAGCCTTTAAGCGATCGCAATCTGAAAAACCTGGTGCAGTACACATAGATTTACCAGAAAATATTGCGGCTATGTCTGTAGAAGGCAAGCCCTTACATAAGGATAAAATTGAAAAAACTTATGCATCTTTTGCGAGTATTCGCGCCGCCGCAGCCGCAATTTCCCAAGCAGTAAATCCTTTAATTTTAGTAGGTAATGGGGCGATTCGTGCCCAAGCTAGTGATGCTGTTACTCAATTTGCTACTCAATTGAATATTCCTGTAGCTAATACTTTTATGGGTAAAGGCGTAATTCCTTATACCCATAACTTAGCCCTATGGTCAGTAGGATTGCAACAGCGAGATTTTATTACTTGTGGCTTTGATAACACCGATTTAGTAATTGCTATTGGCTACGATTTAATCGAATTTTCTCCGAAGAAATGGAATCCTGACGGCAAAATTCCCGTTATTCATATTGGTCTAAGTGCAGCAGAAATTGATAGCAGTTATATTCCCTATGCTGAAGTAATCGGTGATATTTCCGATTCATTAATGGAAATTTTAAAGTTAGCAGATAGACAAGGAAAACCCAATCCCTACGCTATCAGTTTACGCGCAAATATCCGTGCAGATTACGAAGAACATGCCCATGATGATGGTTTTCCCATCAAACCGCAAAAGTTAATTTATGACTTGCGCCAAGTGATGGGGCCAGATGATGTTGTCATCTCTGATGTCGGGGCGCATAAAATGTGGATGGCTCGCCATTATCATTGTCATAGCCCCAATACTTGTATTATTTCTAATGGCTTTGCTGCAATGGGAATTGCGATTCCTGGCGCTTTAGCTGCAAAACTCGTCTATCCGAATCGCAAAATTGTAGCTGTAACTGGTGATGGCGGTTTTATGATGAACTGTCAGGAATTAGAAACAGCTTTGCGTGTTGGTACTCCTTTTGTCACCTTAATTTTTAATGATGGTGGCTATGGATTAATTGAGTGGAAGCAAGAAAATCATTTTGGGCCGGGACAGTCAGCTTTTGTCAGATTTGGTAATCCTGATTTTGTTAAATTAGCTGAAAGTATGGGTTTAAAAGGTTATAGAGTTGAATCTGCTATTGATTTAATTCCTGTACTTAAAGAAGCCCTAGCGCAAGATGTACCTGCGGTTATCGATTGTCCTGTAGACTATCGTGAAAATCGCCGCTTTACTCAAAAAGCTGGTGAATTGAGTTGTTCGTTGTAATCAGTTAACAGCGATAAGTAAGGGTGCAGCAATCCCAATCTTGGGGAAGATCAACTAATTTTATTGATGCCGTACCCTTACGGCTAATTACATTTTTTGACTATACAATTATTTTGATATGCAGTTAGTTGCTAGATTTTTGCCAGATACTAAATTAAAAATTATTTAGCTGGATAGGAATCAAAATTTAATATACCGAATTTTGTAAATTTATTATCAAATATTTTTAAGACTTACGCAAGTAAAATTTGTCATTGCAACCGAAACGTAGTGTAGGGAAGCCCAGTCCACTCTCCAGCTACCTATATTTCAGGAATTGACCTCCTCTCCCGCTAATTGAGTCTCGCAATGTAGCGGGAGTCTTCTAGCTGAAGCTAGATAAAATATTTTTTTACTCTACAAGATATATAAAACAATCATTAATTTGGATAAAAATGAAGAAATAGGGAGAAAAACACTGACAACAGATTGTAAGTTGGTGAGGTAGAGATAATTTGTCTAAAAGCGCGTACATCGTTTATCTGAACTACGCTAGATTTTGCTATCTCCTACTCCAGGTGACAAATTAAATAGGATTGCTATGTGAATTATCTAAAAATACTGACTTTACATAGCTTGCTAATATTAACTAATGGTTAAATTTGGATTAATAAAACATTAAGCAACATAGATTTAATATATTAAAATAACCTTGTAAAATAGTGATTCTGATCACAATCAACTTAAATATTTAATTGATAATCAATGTTCTATTGATTACAAGAGCAAATATCTTTTAAAAGGTAAAGCATGATGTTTAAGTTAGAGAAAAATAGCAAAGTTGTAGATAATTACTCAAGTATGGAAGTATCAGATGCTCAAACATTGCTGAATACGCTGCAACAGTTGCGTCAGATAGTAAAAGAAGAAGGAGAGAAAATTTTTCAGCAGTGGCGATCGCAGATCGAGAGGTCAACTTTTCTCAGCAGTAGCAAAAATCTGGCCTATTACTTAGCACTAAGGCGACACGATCTGCGACCAGTGCAAGCAGCTTTGATGCCTTGGGGTTTGTCTTCCTTAGGACGAATTGAATCTAGAGTATTGCCCAATTTAGATGCAGCGATCGCAACTTTGGGAGCTATTTGTCAAGCCGATCCTCATTCCTTACCTCCACGTCCATCACTTGAGGAATTTTTTGCAGGCGATCGCTTGCTTCAACAAAATACAGATGAATTATTCGGAAACAAACCCGAACAACGCCGGGTAAGAATTATGGTTACCTTACCAACCGTAGCAGCTAGCAATTATGGATTAGTGCGGAATTTACTTTTGCGTGGATGTGATTGCGTGCGGATCAACTGCGCTCACGATTCTGCTACTGAATGGTCAGCTATGATTGCTAATGTGCGCGTAGCGGCGAGAGAAAGAGGATATCCTTGTAAAGTGCTGATGGACTTAGCAGGCCCCAAACCGCGCATTGGTATGGCGATCGCGCCGAATTCTCCTAAGCGTTTATATCGGGGAGAGACGATACTGTTGACAGGTAATTTACCTACCACAATTTCCTCAGACGGTTTCCAAGCAAACTGTTCTATTCCTGAAGTTCTAGAACAATTAAAAGTTGGTGCTACTGTTTGGATTGATGATGGTAGTCTAGGTGCCAAGGTAGAATCTATTAAGCCTGAAGGCGTCATGTTACGTATTACCTATGCGGACTTAAAGGGTAACAAAATTCCTCACGAAAAGGGTCTAAACTTTCCTGATACTGATTTACTTCTCAATCCCCTCACAGAGAAAGACTTGCAAGATTTGGATTTTGTCGCAGTTCATGCAGATATTGTGGGTTACTCCTTTGTGCAACAAGCAGCAGATATTGAGCGTTTGCAATGGGAGTTAGAACGCAGAAGACCAAATAAACCTCCAGCAATTGTCGCTAAAATTGAAACGCCCCAAGCTGTGCGCAATCTCCCAGAACTAATTGTGCAAGCAGCAGGCAAACAGCCCTTTGGGATTATGATTGCCAGAGGAGATTTAGCGATTGAAATTGGCTATCAAAGGTTAGCGGAAATCCAAGAAGAAATTCTCTGGTTGTGTGAAGCGGCTCATGTTCCTGTAATTTGGGCTACACAGGTTTTAGAAAAACTTGTGAAAAAAGGCATTCCCTCACGGGCAGAAATTACTGATGCGGCAATGGCAGAACGGGCTGAATGTGTAATGTTAAACAAGGGCCCGTTTATTGCCGAGGCGGTGACAATTTTGGATGATGTGTTAACCAGAATGGAAGCCCATCAACAAAAAAAGACACCCCAGCTGCGTGCTTTAAATTCATGGTAAGTAATCACAGGTGAATTAAAGAGCGATCGCTACTGTTTTCTGTGTAAAAATCTTGATTTCTGGACAAAACAAGTAACCAAGACATTAAGCTTGTACTCCCAAGTGAACTAGTATAACCATCCGCAAAAAGTACGGTTAATACTCCAGAGAAGTGAAGTTTGCCTTGTTATATTTGAGAAGTCAGCAGCTAAAACACTGACACCTAGAACCAAGAAAAAGCATTACCATCGCGGTATCAGGTAGTTATATTTGGGAGCAATTTAAATATAAGCTCCCTCAACTATAAGTAAGGAATTATCGAACTCCGGAATGTAGAGAGGCGCTGACTCGCGTCTCTATATTCCGGAGGTAAATATTGTCAAAAAATAAAATTGAACAGCCTTACATCAGAACTTTCTGCGTGAAAAAAAAGATTTTTGCAGTAGCACTGGCTCTTTTAACTTTTATTATGGTTATACTTGCAGCTTCTACCCAAAGTTCTCAAAGTCTTTCTCATGAGAACATCAATGAAATCTATGTTTTTGGGGATAGTCTTTCTGATACAGGTAATATATTCAAAGCCACAAACGGAGTTTATCCTCCTAGTCCTCCTTATTTTCAAGGGCGTTATTCTAACGGGCCGGTTTGGGTAGAACATCTTAGCTCTAAGTTAGGATTGAATCAAACCAAAAATATGAATTTTGCCCTTGGTGGTGCAACTACTGTTAGCAGTAGTCTGAACGGTATTCCGGGAACATTAGCGCAAGTCAATAGTTATACAAAATCCCTACCCCAGGTAAACCCAAATGCGCTGTATATTCTTTGGGCTGGAGCCAATGACTATCTTTTTGGAGCAACGAATACTAATTCTGCGATCGCTAATATCTCCAATGCAGTAGAGTCATTATTAACAGCCGGAGTAAACACAATTTTAGTAGCGAATTTACCTGATTTGGGTAAAATACCAGCCACTTACAATACCGCAAATGCTAGTAACCTGAGCTTCATTACAAATCAGCATAATTTAGAGCTGAGTAAATCTATTGATTCACTCCAAAAAAAATTAGGTTTTCATAAGAATATCATCCAACTCGATACTAATCACCTTTATCGAGAAGCAATTTCCTATCCAGCTAAATTTGGATTTACAAATGTGACTAGTTCTTGTTTATCTAATATTACTAGCTGTAAAAATCCAGATCAGTTTTTATTTTGGGACGGGATTCATCCCACAACTGCGGCTCACAGAATCTTGGCTGATGCAGCGTTAAAAGCAATAATTAACTTACCAAGGCTTTAACTTTTAGGGGTGGGTTGATCTCACCCCTACAATTTGGGATAATTTATTTTTGGAATTCCCCTAAAAAATCCTATGTTAATAATTTTAAAAAGAACGTCGCCAACCTAACTTATTTTGTGAAGGCATATTGATATTACACGAAACCGGACTTACCTGAAAGTTACAAGTGTAAGTTCCTAAGAGTTCTTGCTGATAATTAAACACGCGAATATTATAATTATCCCTTCTGGCAGAAGTACCCAAACGATTAATAAAGTCGTAACGTTCTAGATAATCTAATAAACTCCATATTTGCTGGTTCACTATTAAATCTACCCGTGCAGGTTCGTCCTGAGAAGCTGGATATGCTATCCAATTATCTAATAACTTGTTCTCAGCACTATTTTGTGCGCGCCATAAGCTAGGAATGGTCAAATTTCTCTGGCTAATAGTAGAGGCTGTAATTACAGAGTTATTTGGTTTTGTTAACAAGCTAAGTTCTAAAGGTGCATCAGAAGCCTGCGGTAGAGCATTATTTTCTCCTAGTGAAGGTCGGATTGGTAGCAGAGAAATTATTGCTAGGCTGATAGTTACTAATAGTGGTAGCGATGTTTTTCGACCAGAATTTTGTTGAGTAAACATAATTTTCATTAGTTTGCACGACCGATTTATTTTGCTTTACAGAGATTTGCATTTATCTAGATTAAGGATTGGCAAGTTTATAGTCAGCACTTCAACGCTGAAAAATCAAACTTATTTTATGAACTAAGGCATAAATAATTTCTAGCAATACTTATGGTTCAATCTAGGGTAAATAGCTGTAAGTAATAAGACATAATTGAATGTCAATATGTTCTGATTATGCCATATTTTCATCTAGGATTTTTCTCTAAAGTTTGATTGCAAGAATGCGAATACGTCGATAGTCTGCTATCCAAGTTTCATCTTGATAGAGACTTGGCTTTAGTTGTTGTTCGACTTGACGAATTACTTGTGCTTTTTGTTCAGCAGACAAGTCAACAAAAAATGCACCAGCAAACATGTCAATCCAGTTGGCTAAACCTGCTGCTTTGTCTGCTAGGGGAGTGGGGCGATCGCGCAAATTGGCATAGATGACATCAAATCCTTGCTGTTCTAGGAGGGTAGCATATTCGCCAATGCTGGGATAGTACCAAGGATTGCGTGTTTTTGGTTCGGGAATTCCCAAAGAAGCGATCGCATTTTCTAAAGCTGTGGCGATCGCTTTTACATTCCCTTTACCGCCAAATTCAGCCACAAATCTTCCGCCAGGTTTGAGTGCTTGGTGTATCGATGCGATCGCTGTTTCTGCTGGTTTCACCCAATGTAAAACAGCGTTAGAAAATACAGCATCACATGGTTGTGCTACTTGAAAGTTCGTCGCATCCGCAACATCAAACTGGATATGGGGATAGTTTTGTCTCGCCTTCTCAATCATCGTTGCGGCGTTATCAATTCCCATTACCGCAGCGCCAGCTTGAGCAATTTTTTCTGTGAGTTGTCCCGTTCCACAACCGAGATCTAAAATTAACTCTCCAGACTGGGGGTTTAGTAGTTGTAATAAGTCCTCACCATATTGCCATACGAAGGCATGTTTATCTTGATAAAGAGTAGTATTCCAATTATTAGACATATAGCTGTTGATTGATGACTGTTGACTGATGACTGTTGTACGGGCGGGTTAAGCAAGATAGTCGTGAATTATTGGAGCATATCTGTGAACCCGCCCCTACTGAAGTAGACTGAAGATTTGAGGATATTTAGTCATCTGGAGATGACTTTGAGTATTAGCAAGGAACTTCAGTTCCTTGCGGTAAGCGGTGTCACATTGTTGTTGCAAATTAGCCATTCACGAGAAAACCTCTAGCCCCTAACCCCTAGCCCAGATACTCCCATCGGCCCGCGAGTTACGCCTAGCTGATTTTGCAATTTTAATTCTCGCCAAAGTTGGGAACCTGTAATTTCACCTTGCAGTAGCTGCTGGTAGCAATGTATGGTTTTACTCACCTGCTCCGGTGTTTCATTCACAAACTCGATACGGAAGTGCTGTAATCCAATATCTCTTAGACGCTGTACGTACTCGGCTCCGGTTTGGGCTGTGCCGTTAAATACAGTATTGCGACAACCAACATCTGCTTTCAGGACATGTTCACTACCAACGCGATCGCGCAATTTTACTTCCTGTTTTTCACAGGGTCTGCCACAGTTAGTGTAATCTGTCCCGTTAGAAAGGAAAGCACAAAATACACAATGCTCCATGTGGAACATCGGCATGTGCTGATGGATTGTCACTTCCAACCACTGGGGCGGACAACTAGTCAGCAAATCTTCGAGTTGACTAATATTTAAATCGTAGGATGCGGTTAACCTTTCCAAACTATAGCGCCCCTGAAAGTAGTCTGCGGTTAAAGCGTTAGCCACATTGAGGGAAAAATCACTAATACAGCGTTCTGCTGCAAAGAATTGTAGCTGATCGTAATTCCGCACCAAATAGCCATCTGCATTACAATCACGCACCTGTTGCAAAATCCAATTTTCCCCAGGTTTGGTAATTCGCGGAGGTGCAACCCAGATAGTTTGATTAGCAATAGTTTGTCCTTGTCGCACCATCTGCACTGCTTCCCCATAAAAACGGGGGTCTTCAAATTCACAGTACAGCGTAGGGATTCCAGCTTTAAGTGCGGCTTGGAGTTGCTTGAGGTTGCGGACTAAAACGATGAGTGAGGGAGAGGAAGACGGGGAGATACGGGGAGATGGGGGGAGTAAATCTTTGAAAGAAACGTCTGAACGTAGTTCCCAACGTTGGGGTTGACTGCGTAACTCTGATAACTGAGATACGATATCGCGCCGCATTCTGTTTAACTCACTCACGGGTATCATTACCGCACCATTAAGGTGATTGGTGAGGTTTCCTAAACAGAAGGGAGTATTACCCAGACGACCAAATTGTTCTTGTAAACGTTCTGTAGTTAAGGGTTTGGTATGTGCTTCTACCAGAGATATTGTAGAGTCTACCTGGACGACATGACCTTGTTTATCGCGGGCGATCGCAGTTAACAATCCATCGACTTCGCCATAAATCTCGAAGTCAATGGGGCGCTGAAATTGGGGATTTTCGCCTGCAAAACTTTGGCGTAGTTGCTTATCCAGTTCTGGATCGCTAGTTTTCCAAACGCGATCGCCTACATGCACTCGCCTAAAATTTAAGTCACTGCGACCAAATGTCAGCAATGTCTCCCTTCTTTTCTGGGTAACTGCGTAAACTCGTCCACCTTCTTCTTTCGCCTCTGGATGACCGCAATCAAAGACAATTCCATCCCCAGGTTTCACAGGCGCTTCTAATCTAATTGCTACCTGTTCATGACTAATGCGAATCACTTCCCCCAAATACACCCCGCGCTTCTTCCCAAAGCGCCCATGTACCAATTCTTGATTATTAATTCCCCCAAACCAACCCGTGTAAATCCCACGAGAAAAAGCCATTTCTAAGTTATAAAGTTCCTCTTCTCGCCTTTTCCCTGCGTCCCCTTCTCCCATCACCCGATCCAAAGCTTCCCGATAAACACGAGTAACATTAGCAACATACTCTGGTGTTTTCAGCCGACCTTCAATTTTGAGAGAAGTTACCCCTGAATTCACCAAATCAGGGAGAACATCTAACCCGGCTAAGTCTTGGGGGCTGAGAAGATATTTGCGATCGCCTAAATTAACACTTTCTCCATCAGCGATTAACTCGTATGGCATTCTGCAAGCTTGGGCACATTCACCCCGATTCGCAGAACGTCCACCTAAAGCTTCACTCGTCAAGCACTGACCGGAATAAGCCACACACAAAGCACCGTGAACAAATACTTCTAAAGGTAAAGAAGCCTGATTTTGCTGGATTTGCTGCTGAATTTTGTTGATTTCCTTCAGAGAACATTCACGAGCTAGCACCACCAAATGACAACCGAGAGATTTAGCAAAATCCACCCCAGCCGCGCTGGTGATAGTCATCTGCGTAGAAGCATGGATGGGAAAATCAGGCGATAGGTGACGAATCAGACGACACAATCCGACATCTTGCACAATGACTGCATCCACACCAGCAGCAATAATTGAGCGGAGATATTGCTCTATTTCTGGTAGTTCTTGGGGAAAAATTAATGTATTAACTGTGACATATCCCTTCACTCCTCGCAGGTGAAGAAAAGCCATTAATTGAGGTAAATCCGCCTCAGTAAAATTTTCCGCGCGCATTCTGGCGTTGAACCGATCCAAACCAAAGTAAATTGCATCTGCTCCATTTTCCACAGCAGCTTTGGCGCACTCCCAGTTACCTGCTGGTGCGAGTAGTTCCGGACGTTTGAGGGTGAGTGAGTTGGGTTGAGGAGTCAGAGGGCGATCGCTTTTCATCAGGCTAGGAAAGGTTTAAGTAGCACCATAGTGATTTTATCGAAGTTAGTTAGGGATTGTGGGGTAAAAAGTGCGATCGTTATCTACTCCATCACAATTTAATTTTTCATTAGAGAGGATAAAAACACGATGTGATGCTAAAAATAAATACTTTGTATACAGTGTTAACTAAGGATAAATACGCTGAATCCATAAATTAACTATGTTAAAAAAATCTAAAAGTTTAGTGTTAAGCGATCGTGACAGAGATTTGTTTATGTCAGTAATGCAAAATCCGCCATTACTGAAAGGAAAACTTAAATTTGCTATTCAAAAATATAGACAGAAGTACGACAAGTGATTTAAACTTCCTGAAACAAGCAAGAAAATTGCCTACACTATTAAAAATGAATTGATTTTAGATACAGCATATTTCAGGTAAATGATGTACCCACTTCAGGGCATGGCAATGCCAGTGCCCCTACAATTAAAGATAATCTGTACCTCATCAACTGGCAATCTGCTGTACATTACCAAAACTTCTTAATTTTAAAATTACAGCTATTTTCAGGTAAATAGACCACGCTGTAGGGGCACGGCACTAGTAGGGGCACGGCACTAGTAAAATTATTGTATGTACCAACAGATTGTCGGTGCCGTGCCCCTACGACAGATGTGGTTTAAATAGGTGAAAACTGCTGTAAAAAAGAAAGTAATTAACTATTTTCGAGAGGTAAAGCAATCTGTCGCGTTCACTTATCCCTCTACATCGTCGCTATCGGCTTCCGACTCTACAAGCTCAAACTGCACTTTGTTATATAAATCTTGCAAGGAAATTTCAAAAGGTACGGTTACAAGTACGATCGCATTATCTTCTGCATCATATTCACGCAGCGCCCATTGTTTCTTACCCGTCTTAGAAAATTGTTCTACATAAATCCGATTTTGGTCGATTAATAAATATTCTTTAAATGTGGGAATTGTTCGGTAAGCCTCAAATTTACCTTGGCGATCGTAGGCTTTGGTTGATTTGGATAAAACCTCTACAATCACCTGTGGATTCACAATTATATCTAGACGATTGTTGAAATATTCTGGTTCATCTGCCAGAATCATCACATCTGGATATGTGTAAGTACGCTTTTGTGCAATCCACAAACGAACATCACCCATGTACACTCGGTAGTGTTGTTTTTTGAAAGCAAAATTTAAATCAGTACTTAAGTTGAGCGCTATTTGATTGTGATTTAATGTACCACCAACCATTGGAATTATTTGCCCATCAATATATTCGCTTTTGTAGTCAGCAGCTTCCTCTAACTCTAAGTATTCCTCTGGGGTGTAGTATCGCTGTTGTGTGACTGGCATAATTTTCGGGAATAGCGATCGCATTTAACATTGCATGTAACGAACAGTCTAACGTGGTTAACCCCACAATCTCCTGCCAGCTTTGCCATTTAGTCTCTCATGGCTATCTTCCAACAAAGCGGGAATATCTAACTCTTCAGGACATCTGGGTAAACAATCTCCACATTCTGTACAACGATTCCCTTTCATTCCGGGGAACCAATGACCGGCATTTTCAAACATGCCATAGCGATATTTAGCATAGTCTGTCATGTCGTAAGCTACTGCTAAATTTCGTAACCGCAATACTTCAGGAATATTAATATTTTCTGGGCAAGGTAAACAAGCATAGCACTGGCTACATTTCTCGGTTCCTAAAGCAATTTGCTGTTGATTTGCTAACCGTTCAAAAACTGCAATTTCTGCTGGTGTTAATTCATCAACCTTATCAGCAACTTGCAAAGGTGCAATTAATTCTTCTGGGTTGGCTGGCCCTACACTTAAGGTAGTAATGCGGCGATCGCTTAATAAAAACCGATAATTTAACTCTAAGGGTGAAAATGGTGCGCACAAATCTTTTAAGCTTTGGGGTGGTGTGTACAGTCTTCCCCCTTTATCTGCTGGAGAAATTATAAAAATCCCCATATCTTTCTCAGCAGCTAATTGAATTGCTGGTGCGTGGCGTTGAAAAAAATAGTAATAATGCAGATTGACAAATTCAAATAAATTTGTATTTATTGCCGCCTGAATTAAATCTAACGATCCGTGAGTAGAAAACCCCACATATCGCACCTTACCATCGGCGATCGCTTCCTGTACAGCTTGGATACAACCAACTTGCACTAATTCGAGATGTTCCCAAGTATTTAAACCATGAATTCCCAAACAATCGAGATAATCTAGCTGCAATTTTTCTAGGGATTCATCAATATAGCGACGCATCGTATCAGCATCGACTGTCGGCGGAATTTTAGTAGTGATATAAAGTTGGGAACGGGGTACAGACAACCCAGCTTGGAGTGCTTTACCAAAAAACTCCTCACTTTTGCCGTAACCTCTAGCCGTTTCAATATGATTAATACCTAACGCCAAGGCTTTTTCAATAGTTTTATGGGCATTTTCAGCATCAGCTAAATAGCGCATTGTTCCCAAAGAAAAAACAGACAAATTTAAATTAGTTTTGCCAAAGCGTCGATATTGCATAAAGGTTAGTTGTCAGTTGTCAGTTGTCAGTTGTTAGTTGTTAGTTAATTATTGACCATTGACCACTGACTATTGACTCATAAGAAGAAAAAATAAAGAAATTGTGTGCTTTTCTTTACTTCTTCTTCCTAGTTGTTTATTGTTTAATTTGTTGATTGTTTTTGGTTTAGCAATTAACACTTAATTTTCTAACTTTCGCCATTACCAAAGCGTTTGATCAAATCTTCAGGACGGAGATTAGAAACAAATTCGCGGAAGGCTTGTTGTTCTGCTTCATCAGCGTCTCGATCCACTGGAATAGAAGCATCAGCAATCACTTCTTCCATTACCCAAATGGGGGTATTGGTGCGCAAAGCAATGGCGATCGCATCGCTAGGACGGGAGTCAATTTCTTTTGTAGTCTCGCCTTGCTTGACAACTAATGCTGCATAAAATGTATCCTTTTGCAAGGAGTGAATAATTACTTTTTCTAGAGTCAAGTTCCAGGTTTCGAGAATATTTACAATTAAATCGTGAGTTAAAGGCCGTGGAGGCTTTTGACTCTCGATGGCTCCCGCGATCGCCCTAGCCTGTTCCTGACCAATATAAATTGGTAAAGCCCGGCGATCGGATGCATCTTTTAAAAGTACAATTGGGCTGCGGGTTATGGCATCTAATGCTATGCCAGCGACTCTCATTTCAATCATTGGCGCTTGCCTCTACGCTCCTTGGAGTACTTGGTTAATAAGTAACAAATAATACCCTTTATGGGTTAAGTCCGGCGGAGAAATAAACATAGGCATTTGTGCTCTATAATTGCTGATATTGAACTTTGAACTTGATGTGAACACCAGATTAAGTCAAAGTGGTCTACTTAGACAATATCCTGATTACCCAAGTATGCCTTTTTCAGGATGCTAATGTGATAATATCCCTATCTTAAATAAAGTCAGAAAATATACTCAGATTTTGCAACATTTATGGAGGGAATTACGAGGAGATTTTAGGCACAATTAGGCAATAAATCGATTTACTTTGGCAAACAAGCTGTGTTTACAGGACTAATCCAAGCTTTAGGAACCATGAAACCCCTAGGGGGAGATTCTTGGCAAATTACTTGTGTAAGTCAGTCATCTGATTTAATTATGCAGGATCTGGCTTATGGCGACAGTATTGCCGTTGATGGCGTATGTCTGACAGTGGAAGAAGTTTTAAAGGATGGTTTTATTGCCACTGCATCACCAGAAACCTTGCGCCGCACTACCTTAAAAGACGAGGACACACCACAGAAATATGTTAACCTCGAAGCTTCGTTGCGGGTAGGAAGTAAAGTTGGCGGTCATTTTGTCATGGGTCATGTAGACGGCGTAGGTCGGTTAGTGACAGCAGAACAAACAGCGACTTCTTGGGAAATGACCTTTAAAGCATCTGAGGCGATCGCCCGGTACATTGTCCCCAAAGGTAGTATTGCTGTCAATGGCATTAGCCTCACAGTAGCCACCTACGAACCAGAACTGTGCCAATTTACAGTGGCGGTAATTCCCCTCACCTACGCCGACACCAATCTTCGTTATTTAGTACCGGGAAGTTTGGTAAATCTCGAAGGAGATATTCTCGGCAAATATGTAGAGAAATTTCTTTATTCCGGCAAACCAAACCCCAATTCTCAGGAAGATTCCCATTCTGAAGGAATTACACCAACATTCCTGGCAGAACATGGATATATTTAGTTGGGCATAGGGCATGGGGCATTGGGCATTGGGCATTGGGCATTGGGAATTATTTATTTTTCCGCTTCACCATGTCTTTCCCAGTATTATTTTCCCTCTGCACCCTGCCCCCTAGCCCCTAGCCCCTAGTCCCTAGCCCCTAGCCCCTCTAAGAACCAGGTTGCTTACTCAACTGCGCTGTCTGTAAGCTTTGCAGTAAGTTGCTCAAGCCGGTTTCTAAGTATACGCCTGGATTAATTGCTACCCAACCATTTGGTGATAGGTGGCGGACTTCAAAGTGCAGGTGGGGGCCTGTAGAGTTACCAGTGCTACCAACTTGCCCAATGACAGTTCCCGCTTCAACAAACTGACCAGGGCGCACAAAGATTTGTGACATGTGACCATAGAGAGTTTGCTGGGCTGAACTGTGATTGATGGTGACGGCTAAACCATAGCCACCCATCCAGTTAGCAGATTCTACTTGACCGCTAGCAGCAGCTAGGATGGGTGTACCTGTGGGCGCACCGATATCTGTACCAGCGTGGAAACGGCGATCGCCTGTGATCGGGTGAATCCGCCAGCCAAATAATGAGGTAATTGGTGCTGGAATCGATAGGGGGAACATCATTCCCTGACCACTATAGGCAACTCTACCTGCATAAGGAATTTGCGGTAAGGTGGAAGCCAATGGGAAGTCATAAGCAACGGTGCTAGGCCGGGGTGCAAAATTACCATCAGCCATTGGTGCTGGTAAACTACCTGCACTGGGGGCGATTGGTGTTGCACTGACTGTTGTTGTATTCGCAAAATAACCAGGGCTAGGAATAAAGCGATTGGGGTTATAGTCGCTCTTACCTACACTAGAAGCAATACGATTAGCCACATTATTGGCAGCAATTGGAGAATTACGCAATCTGCGGCTGTTACCAGCATTTGCTATTGGTCTAACAACATTTCCGTTGCCTAAATTAGCAGTTTGACTTCTTCTCAACCAACTAGGTGAAGTTTTGCTATTAGCATCAGCTACAGGCTGACTACTGGGTGTTTTGCCACAAAGACTACCCGCTATAGATTGTCCTGTGGGTAAAGTCGTTTTACAACCACTAGAACGTTCGGTGATAATTACAGAATTAGGTGCTTGATAAGTACCACCTACTTTGTAATCAGTGGGGTCAATATAAGCGTTATTGTAATCTTCTTGGGGTTTTACTTCCGTGCTACCCACAGGGCTTTTGGTGTTTTGGGGTGGTTGGGCAACTTCGGGAAGTTTCTCAGGTACAGTGCGTAAAGGTGTAGGTGCAGGTTTTTCCTGATTAACTCTAGCTGGCGCTACCTGGGAAGTTTCTGCTTGTGGTTTGGCGCGTCTGATAACAACAGGCTCAGCTGCTTCAGTTTTTGTTGGTTGCGCCTGTCTAACTGGTTGTGGAGATTGGGAGACATTCTCCCGTTGTAATCTTTTTTTAAGTCTGGCTCGCCGTTCCGAAAATTCTACTTGGGGACGAGTTACCTCTGAATTTACAGTATCTTTTTTAACTGGAATTTTGACTGGGGTAGTCGGTTGAGAATTTTCAATAGTAGGAACGATGTTGTCTATAGATGTTTCCGTTTGTGCTAGCACCATACTATTACCCAGGAGGCTAAAGCTACTGAGCCAACAAAGGCCCTGTGCTGGTAGCGTAGAAGCAAAGCGTTTTGTTGTGACTAGCAAACGTTTATGGGCAGAGTTATTTGGCTGCGTCATTTGTTCTCTCAAATTTTGTCTAAATAGTCTAAACAGAATGATGCCGGTGGTTTGTCTTGCCCAAAGAGCGAAATTTTGAACAAACCTTAAATTAAACCGAAGATTTTTGGTAACCCAAACTGATTGTACCGGGTTGAATGTAAATTTCTGGTAGGATTGCTTCCTTTGTATTATAAGTTTCTACATTAACTCGTAAATTACCCTGAGGGGTCACTCCAACTATTGTGCCTATGAGATTATTAACCTCTATGCGATCGCCCATATTCGTCAGTAAATCTAGATAGTGAGATAAGAGTACGTTTACTCCTTCTTCAAAAAGGCACTGAATACCGGATTCTATGCCTAATAAAACCTGAGCAGTTAACATTTCTAGACAAGCAATGAGTTTTACAGGCTGGGAGGCTTGCCATAATTCTAAGTTGATTCCGGTGTCTGGTACTGGGTTTACCCAGTTAATTCCTACACCGATAACTGCTTGGGTAATTTTCCCCTGATTAACTTTAGTCTCCGTTAAAATACCGCCTAACTTCCGACTGTCTAAAACTAAATCGTTAGGCCATTTAATTCCGACGTTGATACCGCAGTTACGCAATTGTGCTGCAATCCCCCAAGCAGTAGCAAAGGTGAGTTGGTAACTGTCTGTTGCTGCTATTTTGGGATGAATTGCTACAGAAATATATAATCCCCCATCTGCTGAAATCCATTGGCGACCCCATTGTCCGCGCCCAGCCGTTTGCTGAGTCGCAATTACTACGCATCCTGGTTCCGCCCCCTGTGCTAGCAAATTCCAGAGGGTTTGATTCGTTGAAGCTACACTATCAAAAATATGCAAAGAAAATGGTAAATATGAATACTGCCGCCCTGAATCCAAGGCTGCTGTCAAAGTTTGCAAATCAAATCCCACGCAGTTAACCTAAATCCCGTTCTACAAGTTAGCATTAATTGGCTGATAATTTTCTGTTTAGGTTTGGTTTAAGATGCACACTTGGCACTGGCGCAATTGGCAAGGAATGCCCTACCTTACTTGTAGTCTCTTGGAACCTTGGTCACATGGCTTCTTTACCCATCCGTTTTGGCCGCGATCGCCCGAAGAGTTAACACAGGTGCTACAACCAGAGGCATCAGTTTATCGCTTGAAACAGGTTCATGGCAATACTGTGCTGACCCCACAAGAAATTGAAAGCAAGTTAGGTAAAGGATCTGATGATGATTCTGCTTTAGCTTCAGCAGACGGTTTGGTTAGCCAGAAGGCTTTGCAAGCTGTGTGGGTAGCCAGCGCTGATTGTACGCCCGTGCTGATTGGTGATGTCAAAACCGGACAGGTAGCCGCAATTCATGCAGGCTGGCGAGGAACAGCGAAAAAAATTGTGCCGCAAGCGATCGCCCGTTTACAAACCCAAGGTAGCAAGCTTGATGATTTGCGCATTGCAATGGGGCCCGCGATCGCTGGAGAAGTTTACCAAGTTTCAGTGGCAGTGGCTGCGGAAATTGGGTCTAGCATTATATCACATGATGACGAAAATACAATAGTTGATGCTTTGCACGAACTGCCCGATTCGCCTTTAATTGCCGATAATGAGCCTGGTAAAGTCAAGGTAGATGTGCGTCGGGTAAATACCCTACAAATAGAACGCCTGGGAATTAGCGGCGAACAAATTGCGATCGCACCTTATTGTACCTACCAAACGCCAGAGCATTTCTTTTCTTACCGGCGAGAACAACAGAAAAAAGTGCAATGGTCGGGAATTGTGAGCGTGGGAAATTCTATTTTCACTTAATCTTTTCGTAATTCTGTTGATAAGTAGCTAACTTCTCTTGCACCTGTGGCGAGACAAATGTCCCGGCGGGAATAGTTTGTAGTAAATTAATTGCTTCCTTTAATTTATCCTTGGCTTGCTGTAAAATTACTGCTTCTTGAGGCGCATTTTTAACTATAAAAGCAGCTTCTTGAGCTAATTTATCCGCAGTTTCTAATTTTGATGCAGCATTTTTTTCCAAATCTACTCTTTTACTAATAGTTGTATAGTTACTCCGATATTTAACTAATTGACCTTGAACTTTTACAGAAACAGATGTGTCCTTAGGAGCAGACTCTAGTAATTTAACTGCTTTTTGCCATTTTTCTTGTGCTTGCTGCCAATCTTTGAGGGGTAAGGGAGTTTTTTGAACTAAGGTAGCAGCTTCCATACCTAACTTTTGAGCAGATTTTAAATTAGATAAAGAAGTTTTTTCCTGTTTGAGCTTTTGCTGATGCTGAATATGGATAATTTGATTTGTAACTGTCCAAGTACCAAAACCTAATATCAATAAACTTGCACCGATAGCAAAAAATGAATGGACTGGTTTGGCGGCGATTAATTGCCCTAATTCTGATAAAGTTGGACGTTGAGGCAGATTATTCAAGGCTGTTTCTGATTGATCTAATAAAATTTTTGTCTCTAAGACTAAATCGTGAATTTTTCCTTGAAATGATTCACAATCATAAATAATATCTCCTAAGGCTTGACAATTTCCTGCACTAGATATAATAAATCCATATTCATCGTCAAACCATTCTAATTCCAAACCTGAATTACCACAAAAGGCTGATAAATTGAGTAATATTAATAAAATATTTTGCGTATTTTTAATATTTTCAAAGACTTCTGTGGATCTTTGCTGTACTTGCAACAATTCTTCTTGAGCATTAATAATTTGCTGGTGTTGCTGGTGTAAAATTCTAGATTTACCATAAGCTAAATCAATCTTGAGTTTAGCTTCCAACTCTTGAAACTGACTCGATAAGCTAGGATAGTTAATATTAAAACTGAGTTGGTTAATAAATTGGGAATTACTCAAAATATCTTCAGCTATTGTTTGCAGCAGTTCTCCCCATTCCAACCACCGAGAAATTTTAGCGTCTAAATCATTTAAAGATATATTACCTGAGCCATTACTAAATTTCTCAGCAATAAATTTTTCGCCAGTTGTGAGCAAGGGTGCAACAAAACAACTGTTAGAGGTTAATAAGGGACTTTCTGTACTAGTAGAAAGTACACTGGCTGGCGGGCTATTAATTTTTGTAACAACTAATTCTTCAGCGATCGCACTTTGTAAATTGCGCAGTTTTTCTTGAATAAAACTTAGTCGGATAATTTCTTGCTTAATGGCATGAGAATCACCAACAGTGAGCTTAAGACTCTCAACAAGTTTTGTCAATTCATGTAAAAGCTTTTCTAGATTAGCCATAAATACCCCTTGGGGATGGGTCGAAAGATTATGCCAAACAATTAAAATGACTATGCAGCGCGGTTATCCCAATTTGGGATTTGAGATTTGAGATTTTTAGATGGGGGATTTTAGAGATGTGGGATGTAAAATCTCTGCGATTGCCAGAATCTCAAACCAGGCTATTTCCGCATGTGGTATCACAAGATAACCACGCTTTTTGCAGCTGAGTACCCTAGTTGATGGAAAAATCCAGGAACTGTAATAGCTATAGTTCCCAAAAATCCTGTTAAAGTAACAACTTAAGTTTGAATTTTTGCAGAATTTTTCCAACTACCCCGTAGTTAAGGCATGAATGAAACTGATTTAGCTTTTACTCCAGCGCTGGATTTGGCGCAATTGATTCGTCGCCGCGAACTTTCGCCTCTAGAGTTGGTAAATATTTATTTAGAAAGAATTGAGCGGTTAAATCCTCAATTAGGAAGTTATTTTACGGTGATGGCGGATTTTGCGATCGCAGATGCAAAAGCCAAAACGGAATTTCTCGCCACTAATTCCGAACTACCGCCATTTTTTGGCGTACCGATTTCCATTAAAGATTTAAACGCTGTCGCAGGTGTACCCTGTACTTACGGCAATCCGGTATTAATTAACAATATCCTTAACTATGATGATGGGGTAGTAACGCGGATTAAACAAGCCGGGTTTGTGATTTTAGGTAAAACTGCTACCTCGGAATTAGGTTCTTTTCCTTACAGTGAACCTACTGGTTTTCCCACAGCTAGAAATCCTTGGAATTTAGATTACACCCCAGGCGGTTCTAGCGGTGGTGCTGCCGCAGCCGTCGCCGCCGGGTTGTGTGCGCTCGCGCAAGGTTCCGATGGCGGCGGTTCCATTCGGGGGCCTGCGGCATGTTGTGGTGTGGTAGGTATTAAACCATCACGGGGAAGGGTGACAAACGCGCCTGTAGGCGATCGCCTGTCGGGAATTGCCACTAACGGGCCGCTTGCCCGTACTGTTGCGGATGCGGCAGCACTTTTAGATACTATTTCCGGTTATTTCCTGGGCGATCCTTATTGGTTACCACAACCACCGTCATCTTTTCTCGCAGCCACAGAAAAACCACCAGGGGAATTACAGATTGCTTACACCACTATCATCCCGCCTCTGGGTGTAGCTGACGCTAACTGCGAACAAGGCGTTTTGCAAACAGTTAAGTTACTAGAAAAACTCGGTCATAAACTAGAACAAAAATCACCAGATTTTAGCGGCTTAGTCGAACCGTTTCAAATTGTCTGGCAAGCTGGGGTAGGTGCTGCGGGAATTCCGGCGCAAATTTTACAACCATTCAATCAATTTTTGTTAGCGCGATCGGGTTCAGCTGCGGAGTATTTACAAGCTGTAGCGCAAATGCAGATGGTATCGCGGCAAATCGTCGGATTTTTCCACAATGTTGATGTGTTGGTATTACCAGTATATTTACATACACCAATTAAAGTGGGAGAATGGGCTGATTTGAGTCCAGAAGAGACATTCCAAAATATTATTAACTGGGTAGCACCATGCCCAGTAGCAAATGCGACAGGACAACCTGCGATCGCACTTCCTGTCGGCTTTGATAGTAACGGTGTACCCATTAGCGTGCAGTTACTTGGAAAACCTGGTGGAGAAGAAATACTCATCAGCCTAGCCGCACAACTAGAAGCTGCTAACCCTTGGCTACAGCATCGCCCAGCTATGGCGGTGTAACTCATGCAAGCCTCATTAGAACAAATCTCAGAAATTACCCTGTTTGCAGACTTAGAAACAACAGACAAGGTAAATTTGCAACTACAAACCCAGGTAAAAAGTTATATCAAGGGAGAGATCATTCTACATGAAGGCGATCGCTTACCCGCCAAGTTATATGCTGTTGTCAGTGGTGTCATTCAAGTAAGCAAAATAGCCACCACAGGTAAAGAAACAATTCTACGTACCTTAGCCAATGGGGAAATTTTTGCTGCGCCTGCTTTATTAGGAAATGGAATTTCTCCAGCCACTGTCACTGCTGAATCTGATTGCAAAATTCTCACAGTAGAAAGGGAAGCTTTATTAACAGCTATCCAACAAAATCCAGAAATTGCTTTACGGATGTTGATGGTTTTTAACAATCGGATTCAGCAATTGCATGAGACAGTGCATGGATTAGTTTCTGAAAGGGCGATTGTTAGACTGGCGAGATTAATTCAATATTTTGCTACTGAATCAGGAACAGAATTAACGCCCCAAGGCGAACTTTTAAAAGTTAAATTATCGTACTATCGGATGGCGCGGAGCGTGGGAATTTCCTATGAAGAGTGCGTGCGGTTAATCAAAAGCCTCAAGTCGATGATTACTTATAGTCGCGGTGGTAAAATGGTGATAATTAATAAGCAGAAATTAGATGCGATCGCCTGTGGATATCTAACAAACCAACAAAATTAAGGTGATAAACTACTCTTAATTTTATTGTTTAAATATTTACAATAAATTAAATAAATTTGTTGAGATTTCTGTAGTAATTTAGCACTGCTAAACCCCAGATTGCACGGATATATTAACCATAACAATTTGAAAAAATAAAGCGACAGATTGTAGGGGCAAGGCATTGCCTTACCCTCTAAAATACTCACTATGAAGTCAGATTATCAAGTAGCTACAGCCAATTTATCTTGTTCGCGAGCAGCGACAACTAGAACCAGACACAAAGCCGCGATCGCTTTTTGCCATTCTTGTCTTACTTGAGCATCTTCTACACCATCAAATAAATGCACTAAGCGCGGTACAGAAGCCTCTAAAGCTCCACTGGGTACGGGACGGTGTAAATCTACTAAACTAGTCAAACTTTCGCGATTGTGGACAAATCCAATTACCCAAGTTGTTGTATGTTCTGGACTATCAGGAATGCGCTTAACGCCTAATTCATGTTTCAACCAGTTATAAAAAGGTGGTAGTTCTTTCGCCAAAACTGCTCCGGCTGTTGGTAATGTCTTCTTCAATAAATTGCTGTCTAAGCTAGTTAATTCCTGATTTAATTCCACAGATTTGAGAGCTTCTACTAGTGGCTTGTTAAGAATAGATTCTACCTGAGATGGAGAAAAACCTAAGTGTTTCTCAAAAATTGCAATTAAAGATTCCATAGTACATCCCTGAATAAATAATTAATCGTTATCTGCTACTTTCTCAAAAAGAATGAGTAAGAAGGCAAGATTTTCTTCAGCTTGTAAAGCATGGGTAGCATTAGCTGGCATAAAAACAAAAATTCCCGGTTCTAGGACAATTTCTTGCCCTGATAAATTCAGTAAACCCTTACCTGAAATTACATAAATTGTGGCATTGCGCGTTGAAGTATGTTCCGAAATTTCCGTGTTAGCTGCCAAGCAAAATAAAGTATATTGGCAAACATTATCCTTGAGTAAAATTTTACTCAAAACTCCGCTATGGGGATATTCAATCTGTTCTTTGATTTGAATACTTAAAGCTTGGTTTATTGTCATTATAGAAGCCATGTTTATGCGCGATTTACAACCGCAGATAGAAAATAATTGGTATTAATCAGGAGGTGAAAACTGGATATGCAGGTGCGGTGGAAAAATCAAAATTAGGGTATATCATCTCTGTAACCCTCAGCAGTTATCTTACTTTTACTTTGCCAAAAATTTATGATGCTGTCTTTGAGCTACCTCAAAGAGTAAATGAAGATATAGCTATTTGCGAAAAATCTCGCTTAAACTATGAATTAAATATGACTACTTATAAAAAAATGCATCGCAAAACAGCTAGTACATGGTTTATTTTGTTGTCGTTGATATTTATAGGTTTTGGCGATAGCTTTCTACCCAAACCCTTAAGTACTGCTAGCTTGCAGACTCGAACAAAAATCAATCAATTTATCATTGGCTTATTTCCCGATTGGCAACCAAAAACTAATCCTTATTCACGAACAGAAAGGGCTTTAGAAGAAACTGAAAAAGGTGGTTCCCGAAGATAAAAAATCAATTTCAAAGACAAGTAAGGGCACGGCATTACAGACTTGCATTAAAACGCTCTTTATCGGTGCCGTGCCCTTACATTTGGATATTTTTAATTGGAAGTCCCTTACGGATAAAAAATTGTTGCATTGGCAACAACCAGGGTATCCATTAGCCGAGAGAAACTTTTAAACTGCTGGGTTGTGCCAGATTACCATGCAACACCACACCTCGCTGATTGGCATACAGGTGACGCAGAATTATGTAAATTGCCTCAATTTTTTCGGTTGCGCCTGCTTTTTCGGCAATTTCTTCTAAAGTCAGGGCCGATTTTTCTGTTTGCAGTACTTCGATGACGCTTTTTTGTAAATCAAGAATAGCAGCGGCGGCTTTTTTACCAGCTTCTACTCCTGGTTGGTGGTAAGCGTTGATGTTGACTAAGCTAGCATATAACCCAACAGCACGCTCGTATAAAGCAATTAAAGCGCCAACAGTACGTGGATTAACTTGGGGAATAGTAACTGTAATGGAATCGCGCTGATTTTCGTAAAGTGCTTGTCTGGTTCCTTGGAGAAAGCCAGAAAGGTAATCGCCTGATGTCACTCCCGGATCGATTTCTGGAGATGGACTTTGACGATCTTCTAAAACTTCAATTAAGGTAGCAAAGAAATTGGGTACACCTTCACGTAACTGCTGTACGTAAGCGTGTTGATCTGTTGAACCTTTGTTACCATAAACGGCGATACCTTGATATACAGTATTGCCATCTAAATCTTTTTCTTTACCTAAAGATTCCATTACCAGCTGTTGCAGATAACGGCTGAATAATAGCAGGCTGTCCTTGTAGGGAAGCACAACCATATCTTTTTCACCCTTACCATTGCCAGAATAGTACCAAGACAAGGCCAGTAGGGCGGCTGGGTTATTTTTGATATCGGCTTTTCGGGTAGCATCATCCATTTCTTTCGCACCTTCTAGCATGGCGCGAATGTCAATGCCTTGCAATGCGGCTGGTACTAAGCCCACTGTAGACATTTCCGAGGTGCGTCCTCCCACCCAGTCATACATGGGGAATCTCGCTAACCAACCTTCAGCTTTGGCGATTTTATCTAAGTTGCTATCAACGCTGGTAATAGCTACTGCATATTGAGCAAAGTCTAAATTTTGCCCAGCGTAGGCTTTTTTAACTTCAATCATGCCATTGCGCGGTTCGGGCGTGCCGCCAGATTTGGAAATCACCAAAACTAAAGTGCTGGCGAGACTGTTGCGCAATTGGGTGAGAATGCGATCGATTCCGGCGGGATCTGTATTGTCAATAAAGTGAATTTTTAGAGGTGGAAAATCGGGGGACAGGGCTTCAGCGACAAATTGGGGGCCTAAAGCAGAACCACCAATGCCAATGGAGATAATATCAGTAAAGCGATTAGCTCTAGGAGGATGAATAGCACCTGTTTGGATTTTTTCGGCAAAGGCTTCGATTTGTTCCAGGGTTTGGACAATTTCTTGGGTAAGTTCTGGAGTTGGCGCTAAATCGGGATTTCGCAACCAGTAATGTCCAACCATGCGATTTTCGTCCGGATTAGCGATCGCACCCTGTTCCAGTGCTACCATATCCGCAAACGCCTTCTCAAACTTCGGCCGCAACGAATCTACAAAGGTATCATCAAACCGCATCCGACTCACATCAAGATACAGCCCTAATCCCTCGTGGAAATATAACCAATTTTGGTATCGTTGCCAAAGTGCTTTAGCATCCATAAGGGAAATCTCAACTTTAAAGTGTTTTTCAAAAACCAGTTTAATGTAAGGTTATAGCGATCCCTGCTTTGCCTTATACAGTTTTAAGTGTTGATCTAAGCTTTACCCTTAAACATCCGGCATAGGTATGACACGCAAAAACTTCACAATTTCACCTCTGACTTCTATACCTATTAAATAATTATCGATACTAAAGCGGTGAAATATACCATCACTATCAAGTTGCCGCATTTGGGGGAGAGAACGCATCTGCCAGTGGTGCGGAAACTCGTAAAATATAAAATTATACACCTGCTCATAAGCAGATGTTTCTAAACTCTTCAGGTCGTGTAAAAAAGACCTGGTATAACGCACTTCTACAATCACTAAATCTCACTTCCCCAATACATTAACTGTCGAATTGCTTCGTCTTGAGTTAAGATGTCCCACGGTTGCTGCGATCGCTTGGCCTCTTCTATGGCTTTGAGCATATAAAAGTCACAATACAGATTGTGGACTACTTCCCAAGTGGTTGGTATATCCTCATCCGCTAATTGCTCGATTAAGTGATGGATTCTCGTTCGTAATAAATTCATAAATTTAACCTTTGTCATTTGTCATTCGTCATTTATTGTTCTCTGTGTCGCTGCGTTTCACCCTCAGCGTGTCTCCCCTAACCTAATCCAAAAATAGTATGCCCATAAATTAGGCGATCGTTAACCGTAAGATGGCACGATGCCTTACAATCTGGGGCTAGGGGCTAGGGGCTAGGGAAAGAAGATGAGGCAAGGAGAATAACAAATAACTAATGACTAATGACTAATGACATATGTTTGAATATTTAATCTTTTTAGCGATTTCTACAGCCACTTTTGCCCTGTTCAGTTTGGGACTGAACTTGCAATGGGGTTTCACGGGGTTAATTAACTTTGGTCATATTGCTTTTATGACCTTGGGAGCCTACACAACAGTATTGTTGACCTTAAAAGGTATTCCCATATTATTATCGGCAATTGTCGGCTCTATTGTCGCCGCTTTGTTAGGTTTGGTAATTGGTTTTGCTACTCTCCGCCTGCGAGAAGATTACCTGGGAATTGTCACCATTGGCGTAGGCGAACTAATTCGCTTGGTGGTAAATAACCAAGAGTTACCTGTGGGTAATACTTGGATTTCTGGTGCTTTTGGTGTTCAAAGTTACCCTATACCTTTGGCTACTACACCAAATTTATTTTTCAGAGTTGTGATGATGGCTTTGTTGACGCTGCTTTTGGGCGTTACCGTTTTCTCATTATGGCGCTGGATAAATAGTACTAGGGTAGCTAGCGGTACTGAGGCTGTAACGAAGAAAACTAGTAAACAAGAATTCGCATCCCGGCTGAGTGTGAGTCTTGTCTTGGGACTGTTGGCGGTAATTGTTTATATTTCTGGCATCGTCACCTTGTATAACTACATCCCCAAAGCAGGGTTAATGGTGGTAGCGCTGTTAGTTTTAGCTTTTGTTTTCTGGCGGTTGGAAATGTTAGTGCGATCGCCTTGGGGTAGAGTCCTCAAAGCAATCCGCGAAGACGAGGAAATTCCTAAAGCCCTAGGAAAAAACGTCTTTTGGTATAAACTCCAATCACTGATGTTAGGTGGTGCGATCGCGGGAATAGCAGGTGCATTCTTTGCTTGGCAACTCAGCGCCGTTTATCCCGATAATTTCCAACCACAGCTAACTTTTGACGCTTGGATTATGGTGATTTTGGGCGGTTCGGGAAATAACATCGGCACAATTTTGGGTGCTGTGATTTTCTTTGCCTATGATGCTATTACCCGCGAACTTTTACCAAAAATTATTCCCCTAGATGAAGCGCGGTTGGGTGCATTTCGCATCATGGTAATTGGTTTAATTTTGATGGTACTAATGATTTGGCGTCCACAAGGTATCTTAGGGAAAAAGGAGGAACTTACCCTTGGTAAATAACCAGTCACCCCAACTTCCCTTACTGGCGGCTACTGGACTTTGTAAAAGCTTTGGTGGAATTAAAGCCGTCAATGATGCCAGCATTGAGGTAGCTAAAGGTAGTATCACAGGATTAATTGGCCCTAATGGTGCGGGTAAAACTACCTTTTTTAACTTACTATCTAATTTCATTCGTCCAGATAAGGGGCGCGTGATTTTTGATGGCGAACCAATTCATCACCTCCAACCATACCAAATCGCCCAACAAGGCATAGTCCGAACTTTTCAAGTAGCCCGGACTCTTTCGCGGTTGTCGGTGCTAGAAAATATGCTGCTAGCGGCGCAAAAGCAAACTGGCGAGAATTTTTGGCAGGTACAATTCCAACCTCATATAGTGGCGAAGGAAGAAAAGCAACTTAAAGAACAAGCGATGTTTTTTTTAGAATCTGTGGGTTTGGCAAAAAAAGCCCATGATTACGCCGGCGGTTTATCTGGAGGACAACGCAAGCTGCTAGAAATGGGGCGGGCGCTGATGACTAATCCCAAGTTAATTTTGTTAGATGAACCAGCCGCGGGGGTGAATCCGCGATTGATTGACGATATTTGCGATCGCATTCTCCACTGGAACCGCCAAGACGGCATGACTTTTCTGATTATCGAACACAACATGGACGTAATCATGTCCCTGTGCGATCGCGTTTGGGTACTAGCTGAAGGTAAAAACCTTGCCGACGGTACACCCGCAGAAATTCAAACTAATGCCCAAGTATTGGAAGCTTATTTAGGAAAATAATAGGGGTGGGCATTGGGCATTGATACCCTAGTCCCTAGCCCCTAGTCCCTAGCCCCTAGTCCCTAGCCCCTAGTCCCTAGCCCCTAGCCCCTAGAGAATCAACCTTTGTGGTGATGTCGCATAGCCTTATGGATTTTCTTCCATCTTTCTTTCTCCGCTAATTGTGCCCTTTGATCTTGTTTACGAGCTGAGTATTCCAGTTCCTTTTGTAACTTTTGGTAACTGAGGAATCGCGAATAATCAAGTAGCTTTTCTGATAAAGCATGTTGCACTGCACAACCCGGTTGTTGTTGATGCTGACAATCGCGGAAACGGCAATTTTCGGCTAAGGTTTCAATGTCTGCAAAAGTTTCTTGCAAACTTTCATCACCTGCCCATATTTGGATTTCCCTCATACCTGGGGTATCAATAATCAAGCCCCCATTGGAGAGTAACATCAACTGACGATGGGTTGTTGTATGTCTTCCTTTGTCGTCACTCTGGCGTACTGATTGCACAGCTTGCACAGATTCACCTTTGAGTTGATTGGTAATAGTAGATTTCCCAACACCAGAAGAACCTAACAAAGCCACTGTCTGTCCTGGTTGCAAGTAAGATGTTAAAGCATCCAATCCTTGATTGTTGGTAGCGCTTAACACTACTATTGGTACGCCAATAGCAACAGCTTCTACTTCCGCCAAGCAAGCTTCGAGAGAATCACACAAGTCAGATTTATTTAAAACGATAACTGGATTGGCACCACTTTCCCAAGCCAGAATTAGATAGCGTTCAATTCTTCTAGGGTTAAAGTCACCATCTAAACCCGATACAAGGAATACTGTGTCAATATTGGCGGCAACAATTTGCTCCTCTGTTTTATTACCTACAGTTTTGCGAGAAAATTTACTTTTCCTGGGCAATATTCCGTGGATTGTTGCTTGCTTTTCTGTATCTCTTACTCGAATAGTTACCCAATCTCCCACAGCAGGAAAGTCTTGGGGTTGAACAGCGTGATGTCTGAGTTTACCTGTTACTTTCGCTCTTAGTTCACCTTGTTCGCCAATCAGGGTATATGTATCTTTGTATTCAACAGCAACTCTACCAACAGTAAATCCTTGTTGGCGATATGCTTCAAAGCTGTGAGCAAAAAAGCTACTCCAGCCTAAGTCATTCAAATTCACTGATTTTTCCTCAATGTGTGCTACTTGTTCCGCACAAGGCTCACAGAGGAGACACTTCCTAATTTATGGCAAATGAGCCACTTCTCTCAAATTCGGCAATCAATCCCAAATTTACCTAATTGTGAATTAGATAAGTGTCCGTCAATTCTCGATTTCATTCCTGGAAGTTTGCGGATTGAACAAGAATCTCTGTACCTTGTGTCCGTTGAGTTGGAGTGATTAATACTACCCGGACTGTTACAAAATCAGTCATCTTGCTTCCTCCCGACATACTACAAGGAATGATCTACATTATTACATCACATGATTCCGGAAAAATAAATACAGAATATTAATCATTGCTTAATATCAGAGGGAATCAGGGTAAGGTGTTGCAAAATTTTTACAAGCAGATATACTGAATAGAAGAGGGTTAAAAAAACTTTCCAAGTTCTGAATAAAGGGGAGAAGCTAACTACCAAAAAAGCAGCTAGCTTCTAGTGTAATCTACCGTTTTTTGTCTTCAGCCGTTTACTGCTCCATTTCCCATAGTAGGCTTGTCATTTTTTTTTGTCAAGTTGTCATTTAAAAATGACATAAAAAAATGTCTTGCTTTTCAGACTTCATGAGAGAAAATAAAGACAAGCATAATATTTGAGGACTTCAGCATATGACTGACAGAAGACGTTCTGATGACTACAAGCAAATCAGCGGCTACATTCCACTGGATTTAGCCTTGGAATTTAAAAGCACCTGTGCCCGCTTAGGCATTTCCCAAAGCGACGCTATGGAAGAGATGGCGCAAGAGTGGGTAGCCAAAAAAACAGGTTCGCATTCTCTCAACGCTCGAAAACCTTCTCCCCTAACAATTGCCGATGTAGTAAGGGCTAACATGGCAAAACTTAAGTGCTGTGGGTTAAAAAATTTGCCCGCCTTAGCCAAAGGTGAAGTCCTACCAACTCCAGGAGACTTTGCAATTATTACATCGGCTTTAGACATTCCTGAGGAAGACAGACAAAAAATTTGGCAAGAAACTTTTAAAATTTCCGTGTATCAAGATTATCCGGGTGTAAAAGTATATAGAAATTCTGGAGGTGTCAAAGAAGATGAGTGTGAGTATTCTTAGAATCCTCAACTTACCGGGGTGGAACTTTAAAATGTCTTATGATGGGGTTTCAATTTTTGCCCCTACTAAGCGTGATGCCACTTATATAGCTCGCAGTTATGGTGAGGCTTTTAGCGAAACTGCATGTAAACTTAATGGCAAAGTAAAAATTCAGTGGCGAGGCTGCAAGCAACCAATTGAATTTTTTGGGTGGATGGCTAGCGAACAACCACCTACAGCATCGGAAACAGCCGAGCAAATTCTTCAAAATGAGGGTGCAGTGTTTTGCAGCCAGTTACGGGTACCATCGCAGTTGTTGTACCGTATGGTTGCTGCTGCGGAAAATGAGCGTCCGGTGAGCATCGTTAGACAAGATACTCGCAAGCAAATTATTGTTAATCAGCCAATGGCCCAAATGCTACAGACACCCCCAGAAATTGCCACTCAAAGGATCATGACTCAGTTTTGGCTACCTGAGGATTTAGCCGAACTGGAACGCAGATTGCACAATGATAGGCAGTTTACTTGGACTTATTCTGCGGGATTAAATGAGAGAGCTTGGGCAATCTTAACTACGCAATTTGAGGCTTTTGAGGTGGAGGGTATTTGGTACAGACAGGGAATCAGCTTAGCGAGTCCCCAACTTGTACCCATACCTCCAGGGGTGCTGGAACAAGCTTAAATTCACAATTTGGCTCCTTCACGAATTAGAAAATCATCAGGTGTATCATTGATTTTTCTATTTCGGGGTGCATTTTTTTTAGTTAAGTTACCAGTATTTACGATCGCGTTTTAAATTTTCAGATTAAAAATTGAAGCGTTCAGGGCAAGACTGTTGCAGTTATCTATCTTAATTCTCTTCAGGACATCTACCTAATTCTTTCTTGCTTCCCTGATTCGTCACTGAAAATTGAAAAAATATAGCGATTTAAACCCTATCTGGGAATAGTTAGCCTAATTTTTAAGATTTTTCAAAACTGCATAGCAGTTAATTAAAATCACATCGATTACAGAGTGCTAGTTTCAGGTGCGGAAGTTAACTGTTCTAGCAATTGTGGGTGTTGAATTTTGGTAAATGCACCCTTGACACTCCATTGCACTGCCCAAATTTACCTTGACTTTTACAAATAAATCGTATCCATCCTTACAATTTGCTTTACTATTAGCAATTTTATCTGTGTAACAAAATAATAAGCTCATGTATATGAAAGATTGTGCCTAGGGAAAGGTTTTTTGCTGTGTGTGGTGTGCTAAGGTTTTGTATTTGCACGCACATGCGATGTCTGACGACAAGCCGCTTCTCTACGAGACGCTACCGCTTGCTAAATTTTGAGACAGGGAGATAGCTAAAGCATGACTAAACCAGAGATAGCAGCTTATGGAGCGTGGCGATCGCCGATTACCACAAATTTAATTACCTCCCAAACAATTGGCTTAGGACAAATTTGGCTCGATGGTGAAGATATCTACTGGAGTGAATTACGACCATCAGAAAAAGGTAGAAACGTAATAGTACAGTTAAAAAATGGTCAAACTTACGACGTAACCCTTACAGGGTATAACGTCCGTACCCGTGTCCATGAATATGGCGGTGCTTCTTTTTTGGTAGTTAATGGCACAGTGTACTTTGTTAACTTTGCCGACCAGCGCCTTTATCGTCAATCTGCTGATAGCGCACCACAAGCCATCACACCAGAAGTAGCAAAACGCTACGCAGACGCTATTTTTGACCATCAACGCCAACGGATTATTTGCGTGTGCGAGGATCATAGCGTTGCTGGGCAAGAAGCTGTCAATACTGTGGTAAGTATTGGGTTGACAGGAGATAGTACACCACAGCAACTAGTTGCAGGTAACGATTTTTACGCCGCACCGCGCCTGAGTCCTGATGGTTCGTGCTTGGCTTGGCTAAGTTGGAACCATCCAAATATGCCCTGGGATGGTACGGAACTGTGGGTAGCAGAAGTTAATGCAGATGGATTTTTAGGAAAAGCCGAAAAAATTGCCGGGGGTATAGAAGAATCTATATTTCAACCTCAGTGGTCGCCAGACGGTACACTATACTTTATTTCAGACCGCACAGGCTGGTGGAATCTCTATCGCTGGCAAAATCACAGTGTGGAACCTTTAACCGAGATAAAAGCAGAGTTTGGTAAACCTCTGTGGGTGTTAGGAATGCGCACCTATGATTTTGAGTCAAGCGATCGCATTATTTGCACTTATACTCAAGAAGGTATTTGGCATTTAGCAAGTCTCGATACCAAAACTAAGCAATTAGAATCTCTGCCAAATCCTTACACAGATATTTCTTCACTCCACACCGCTCCTGGTAAAGTATTTCTGCTCGGTGGTTCGCCAACCGAGCAAACATCAATTGTGCAGTTAGATTTGGCGAGTCAAAAACTGGAAGTACTACGCCGCGCCAGTGATGTGCAGATTGAGGCTGGTTATCTTTCCTTAGCCCAACCAATTGCCTACCCTACAAGTGATGGTAAGACAGCCTACGCCTTATTTTATCCCCCGCAAAATCAAGATTACACAGCCCCAGATGGGGAGAAACCGCCGCTAATTGTCAAAAGCCACGGGGGGCCGACAGCTGCGGCTGGGAGCAGTTTGAATTTTCGCATTCAATACTGGACAAGTCGCGGTATTGCAGTTTTAGATGTCAATTATGGTGGTAGTACTGGTTATGGCAGAGAATACCGCCAAAGATTAGATGGACAATGGGGAATTGTCGATGTTGATGATTGCGTTGATGGGGCGCGTTATTTGGTAGAAAAAGGACAAGTAGACGGTAACCGTCTAGCAATTTCTGGTGGGAGTGCGGGTGGTTATACAACGCTGTGTGCTTTAACTTTCCGCGATACCTTTAAAGCAGGTGCGAGTCACTATGGGGTGAGCGATTTAGAAGCTTTAGCGCGAGATACCCACAAATTTGAATCGAGATATTTAGACCGCTTAATTGGTAAGTATCCCGAACAGCAGCAGCTTTATCAAGAGCGATCGCCAATTAATTTTACTGAACGTCTAGCCTCGCCTGTAATTTTCTTTCAAGGATTGGAAGACCAAGTAGTACCACCCAACCAAACAGAAGCAATGGTAACAGCATTGCGAGTTAAAGGCGTTCCCGTGGCTTATCTTCCCTTTCCAGGGGAGCAGCATGGGTTCCGACAAGCCGAAAATATCAAGCGTTCTTTAGAAGGGGAACTTTACTTTTACTCGCGGATTTTCGGCTTTGAATTAGCTGATGCTGTAGAACCTTTACCAATTGAAAACTTTTGATTATTCTCTCTCGTGCTGCGGCTGATTTTGCGGACGACGGAGAAACCAATACCATCCAGAACCTTTACGAGTCAGCCAGGAATCTTCTAAATCGGGATTATAGTTAGGGAAATCAGAAAATTGATTGTCATCATGGACACGAATTCTCAAATTCTGACAATTTCCTTCAATATCAATTGTCACAGTCTGATTATCGCTCTGGTTTGGGCGTAAGAGGCTATCTCTGATGATGCGTCGGTTTCTCGCTACTCTATTGCTAGGAAGACAACGCACTCTTACTAAAGAACTGTCATTAGGGTTATCTAAAAGATAGGGTAGTACTGAAGAGTCGCGATTTCTCGGAGTTTCGGCGCTGGCTAAAGAAGTGATTGATAGCAAGAGAATTGTACTCAAGCTAATCATTCTAGCTCTAGGTGGGCTATTCATGGTATCTCCTGTTAATTAAAAACAGTAATTGCCAGGGCGCTAACCCCGGCGTGGAATTCATTTAAAATTTCAAATCAAATACTAGTGTTAATTAGTAATAACTTATTTATCTTCTAGCAATTGATTGACTTGCGCGCCTCTGCGACCAGTTTTAATTTCATAACGACGGGTGAGGTTATCTTGGTAGTTCATATCTCTAGCAGCCGCAGAGTTAACGAAAGCATCGCAATTTTTACCTTGAACTACTGTAGAGGAACTGCTGCTATTTTCTTCATTGCGGTTATTACGACTATCTTTAGAATCGCTGTTATTTCGGCTACCTTGGCTCGCACCGCTACCACTAACGCCAATACCTAAGAAGCTGACACCACCGCCACCGCCATCATTGTGGCTTTGAGCAGAACTAGAACGAGTGCTAGTAGAAGTAGCGATCGCTATTTTAGTAGAACTGTTGCGGGTGTTGCTACCTAAACCAACATCACTACATAAAGCACGGGGGTCATTGGCGAGAGTTTTCGGGTCAACCCAAGATTGATGATCTCCCAAACCTTGAATTTCACTGTTACCTACGGGATTGCTAGGTGTAGAAGTGTTAGGAGTACCATTACCTACAGCTGCGCCAGGGGTAAGAATACCAGGTTTAAAGATACCAGCCGGCTGTGCATCAAATGGCCCGGCGAATGCTGGTAGTGTAGCGGTTAAAAGTGCAGTAGCAGTAAGTAAAGAGCCAGTTAGGTTACGGAATTTCATAGTCATTTTCCTTTAGTTTCAGTGTTTGTCTTGGGCTTTCATCCCTTCACTTACTCATAGGTTGAACTTAAGAAGTTTATGCACCCCTGAGGGAAATTTTTTTGTAAATCCTAGCGGAGGTATTGAAGGATCAGGAAGACAAGGAAAAAAACAACTGACTAATGACTATTGACCAAAAATTGGGATAAATAAGTGAATCGTCTTGAGGTTTTTACCGAATTATGCAGTACCCTTTAGAACTGACTTTCAAATTTTGGGCGTTAGCGCCGCAAATCTCGATTGTTGATAACCAAAGTAATTTGCTGTTTTATGTTAAGCAGAAGCTTTTTAAGCTAAAGGAAGCAATCACGATTTTTGCTGATGTAGAACAAACTCGTCCGCTTTATTACATCAAAGCTGACCGAATTATCGATTTTTCGGCACGTTATAATTTTAGCGATAGCAACGGTAAAGAAATTGGTGCTGTCAAACGGCGAGGATTGCGATCGCTTTGGCGCGCCCGCTATGACATATTTGATGGTGATACTAGCAATCTCACCATCCAAGAAAAAAATCCTTGGATAAAAGTTGCTGATGCTTTATTTGCAGAGATACCAGTTGTGGGGTTGTTTACTGGTTATGTCTTCAACCCAGTTTATCTAGTCAGCCGGGCTGATGGTACTGTTGTCATGCGGTTAGAGAAAATTCCCTCGTTTCTCTCCAGAAGATTTACGATTAAACAAGTCGATCAATTAAGCGATCGCGAACAAGAGCAAGTTCTGTTAAGTTTAATGATGATGCTGCTCCTAGAACGCAATCGCGGCTAGTTAATCTTCGGCTATTCTACATAATTATTGCAGAGGAGATATTCTTCCTAGGCTGTTGGTTTGCAAGATCTCCGATTTCTGATAGAAATCAGAGATCTGAACACCAGCATTTAATAACCATCCACAGACCAATGGGGAGGATCGTTACTCAACTTATACACGCCGTAGCTACTACCTACTGTCCATAAACTTCGATTTAAGGCTGCGTTTGTTGGGTTACCTACATTCACCATTCTCCCATTACCATCTCTAATACTAATTGTGCCATTCCAGGTGACATTCCAATCAATTGCTAATCTTTGAGTATGGCGCGAATTTAAAGAAACAGGATTACCACCAATTCCATAAGCATTTACCATCTCTTTAGCAGCTTGTACTGAACCTGCATTGGTATAATGCTCCCATTCAATATTAACTCCCGCCATACTTGGGACAAATTTCGCAGCAATTTCTTGTCTATTGATTCGTGCTGCATAATGCATTAAATAAGCACGTTCTTTAGGACGATGGGTTGCAGTGACAATTACTTGACATCCTGCATCAATAAGTGCTTTTTGAAATGCTTCTACTCTTTGACGAAATGGTAAAGCTAAATCTGCAATTAATCTGCTAGTAGGGAAATTATCAACCCAATGTGCGCCACTGAGGCGAAATCTTTGAATTTTCGCATAACCATTTAAAATATCTAAGGCTGGTGTTAAATCTTGTCCGAGTTTTTGTTTAGTATTATTGCTTAAAGCTGCTTCTATTTCGCTACGCCAGCGCACATCTCTTTTCTTATATGCTTCAGCTAAACCTTTATTACTACTATTACCAAAATCTCCATCTATTTTTAAAAGTGGATTTAATTGTCCAGTTTTATTGATAGATGCTTGGAAATCTTTAACTTCTGCTTCCCCAAAACCAAGGTAACTTAGCAATGTGCTAGGTGAAAGATTAGGAATCTGTAAAATAAAACCCTGATTCAGGGCTACAGAATAAGTCATATTTCCTACTATACCATCAGCGGTTAAGTTATTTCTTTGCTGATAGTTACGAGTTGCTTGGTCAGTCTGTTTACCAAAATCACCATCAACCACATCAATAGGAAATTGAGCATTTTTCAGGAAGCGTTGCCAAGCTTCTACAATCGCCCCTTTGGAACCAAGTCTGATTACTGGTAGTTTCAGAATGCTAACATTAAAAGCCATAATTTTCTCCCCATTAAAAATTATAGACTTCTTGCAAAAGCTTGATGTTTAGTAATACAGTCAGCATTTTGCTGGATTTTATCTGTTACTTCAGGTACTTTTGCAAGCCGTCTATGGATTACTCAGGATGATATTTAAAAAAGGAAATTATTCCTGATAATGATTGCCTAACTTTGGCATTAGCAAACAATGACAGCCTTGTCAATTATCTTGAATTGCATCACCATATTTAAAGTAATTTCTGCCAAGAAGCAGGGCCGATAATGCCATCAGCAACTAAGCCATTTTGCTTTTGAAAATTTTTCACTGTCGCCTCTGTTTGCGGCCCATAAATACCATCGACCTCAACACCCAAACGATATTGCAAGTAGCGAACTACTGTCCCACCAGCATGATTTGGACGAATAATTCTTCTTGCTAAAATCAAATTGATGGCATCCCAGGTAGCTTTGTTAGCAGTTCCTGTTTCTGCTATACCAACTACTTTTTGAAATTTGGTAACCGCAGAACTTGTAGCATTACCCGATATACCATCTTCTACTAAAGGTTTACCATTTCTATCGGTAATTTTTAGTTGATTCAATGCTTTCTGTAGACGCAGAACTGTGACATCTACATTCATTTCTTCATCGGGGACAGGGTTTACAGTAGTAGTTGGTAATTTACCAGTCAAGCCTTTAACAATTGCATTTGCTACTGATTCTGAATCATAAATGTTCATGTCTTTTTGAGAATCAATAAAGCAGCATTCTACAAGAATTGCAGGCATATTTGTATTTCTCAATACATATAAATGGGAACCACTCTTCACACCCCGATTAAAGTATCCTAATTTGACAATTTCATCTAATACTGGTTTAGCAATTCTGCGACTAGTTTCGCTACCTGCAAATACTTCTGTGCCGTTTGCTTTACCGTTAAAAGCATTAAAATGAATTGAGACGAACACATCAACTTTATTAGCGTTGGCTATGTCGCATCTTCTATCAAGTGATTCACCGACTCTATTAGCTCTAGCGGGTCTACATGGAATGACTTGATGCCCTAAAGCTTGTAGTTTAGATATGACTCTATTGCCCACATCTAAGGTTAAATTATCTTCAAATCTGATACCTCTTGCTCCAGTGTCTGGAGGGCAATTATGTCCAATATCAATACCAAATTTCATTTCTATCTCCTCCGCTTATTTTCATATTAGTTTAAATTCTTAACACCTTTTGATTACTCTCTTTTATACTTTTACAGAAAGAAAAATAAATTTTCCATCTTAAAAGCTAACATGACTAGGAAAAATACATACCATAAATATGCTGAAAGTTACTCTGACAAAAGTCATAAGATAAATAATCATCGCTAAAATTGTCCAAAATATTTTTTTACTACAAGATAAAGAAAATAAATTCCCGGATTTTAACAAAACTTTTGTTCGCTTAACACAGCTGGCAAATAAATTTATCACTGAAAGGCTGATGCAACAAAATACACAAGTATATTGAGCGAATTTCTTCCCAGTCAAAAGTCAGTAGGGGCGGGTTTATTGAGAATTATCGTTGATCAGTGAGGATATTTGTGAACCCGCCCTTACAACAGTCAACAGTCAACCGTCAACCGTCAACAAACCTAGTGAAGGGAGGTAATACTACTGAGAAAGCCGTGAAGACCGATCCAGCCATTTACCATGCTCTTCTTACAATGATTCTATAAGAATTAATTTGATTTTCTTAGTCACGAACACTGTGCAAGAACGGATTCACCGTTAAGCGAGTGTGAGTTATCTTTATAGTCCTGTGTCTGGAGTGGTTTCTCCACAAGCCTATGCAACCCACTAATCCAAACCAATTTACAGAGAAAGCCTGGGAAGCGATCGCCCATACCCCCGATATTGTGAAACAATATCAGCAACAACAGATTGAAAGCGAACACCTGATGAAGGCGCTGCTGGAACAAGAAGGTCTAGCCAGCGGGATTTTGACCAAAGCGGGTGTGAATTTGCAAAAAATCCGCGATCGCGCCGAACAATTTATTCAACGTCAGCCCAAGGTATCCGGTAGCAGCACTTCTGTCTACTTAGGACGCAGCTTGGATACTCTGTTAGACAGGGCGGACGCTTATCGCAAAGAATTTAAGGACGAATATATTTCTATTGAGCATTTATTGCTGGCTTATGCCAAAGATGACCGCTTTGGTAAAGGTATATTGCAAGAATTTGGTTTAGATGAAAGCAAACTAAAAAATATTATTAAACAAATTCGGGGGAGCCAGACAGTGACCGACCAAAATCCAGAAGGTAAATACCAATCCCTGGAAAAATACGGGCGCGATCTCACAGAAGCAGCACGTAAAGGTCAACTCGATCCGGTGATTGGGCGCGATGATGAAATTCGCCGCACGATTCAAATCCTTTCGCGTCGTACCAAGAATAACCCCGTTTTGATTGGCGAACCTGGTGTAGGTAAAACTGCGATCGCCGAAGGACTCGCCCAGCGTATCGTTGCCGGTGATGTTCCCCAATCCCTCAAAGACCGCAAGCTGATCGCTTTAGATATGGGTGCTTTGATTGCTGGGGCGAAATTCCGAGGAGAATTTGAAGAACGCCTGAAAGCAGTATTAAAAGAAGTTACCGAATCTGGCGGGAATATTGTTCTATTTATTGATGAAATTCATACTGTAGTTGGTGCTGGTGCAACTCAAGGCGCAATGGATGCGGGGAATTTATTAAAACCCATGCTAGCTAGAGGCGAGTTGCGCTGTATTGGGGCGACAACTTTAGATGAATATCGCAAATATATAGAAAAAGACGCCGCTTTAGAAAGACGCTTCCAGCAAGTTTATGTAGATCAGCCCAGCGTCGAAGATACTATCTCTATTTTGCGGGGGTTGAAAGAACGCTATGAAGTGCATCACGGGGTGAAGATTTCCGATAGTTCCCTAGTAGCTGCGGCGACATTATCGAGTCGTTATATTAGCGATCGCTTTTTACCAGATAAAGCCATTGACTTAGTAGACGAAGCCGCCGCTAGGCTGAAAATGGAAATTACTTCTAAGCCAGAAGAACTTGACGAAATCGATCGCAAGATTCTCCAACTAGAAATGGAAAAGCTATCTTTGCAAAAAGAAAGCGATTTAGCTTCTCGCGAACGGTTGGAAAGATTAGAGAAGGAACTTGCAGATCTCAAAGAAGAACAAAGAACCCTGAGTGCACAATGGCAATCAGAAAAGGATGTAATTACCAAAATTCAGGGTGTTAAGGAAGAAATCGACCGCGTAAACCTGGAAATTCAGCAAGCAGAACGGAATTACGACCTCAATCGGGCTGCTGAGTTAAAATACGGCAAATTAACCGATTTACATCGGAGATTAGAAGCTGCTGAAAATGAACTCACCCAAGCTCAAGGTACGGGTAAATCTCTGCTGCGGGAAGAAGTCACCGAAGCCGATATTGCGGAAATCATTTCTAAATGGACAGGAATTCCCATTAGTAAATTGGTGGAATCGGAAAAAGAAAAACTGCTGCATCTAGAAGATGAACTGCACCACCGAGTGATTGGACAAGATGAAGCCGTTACAGCTGTAGCCGATGCGATTCAGCGATCGCGTGCTGGTTTAGCCGATCCTAACCGTCCCATTGCTAGCTTTATCTTCCTCGGCCCCACAGGTGTCGGTAAAACCGAGTTAGCCAAAGCCTTAGCAGCATACATGTTCGATACCGAAGAAGCTTTGGTACGCATTGATATGTCGGAATACATGGAGAAGCACACAGTTTCTCGCTTAATTGGTGCGCCTCCCGGATATGTTGGTTACGAAGAAGGGGGACAACTCACTGAAGCTATTCGCCGTCGTCCCTATGCTGTGATTCTCTTTGATGAAATTGAGAAAGCACACCCCGATGTGTTTAACATCTTCCTGCAAATTCTCGATGATGGTCGCGTCACCGATGCCCAAGGTCATACAGTAGACTTCAAAAATGCGATTATTATCATGACTAGTAACATCGGTTCTCAATATATTCTCGATGTGGCTGGGGATGACATGCGCTATGACGAAATGCGCCATCGGGTATTGGAAGCGATGCGTAGTAGCTTCCGTCCAGAATTCCTCAACCGGATTGACGAGTTTATTATCTTCCACAGCTTGCAGAAGCGCGAACTCCGCCAGATTGTTATGCTACAAGCTGATAGATTGCGCCAAAGATTGAGCGATCGCAAAATGTCCCTGCGACTCTCGGATGCTGCCCTTGACTTTTTAGCCGAAGTTGGTTACGATCCCGTGTTTGGAGCGCGTCCATTAAAACGAGCAATTCAACGAGAATTAGAAACTCAAATTGCCAAAGCTATCTTGCGTGGCGAATTCCACGATGGTGATTCTATCTTTGTAGATGTGCAAAATGAACGCCTATCTTTCAGCCGCTTGCCGGTTGAGGTGTTTACTAGCTAATTTGGTTATCTATAACCGCAGACAAAGTAAAGACGCCAAGAATTCTTGGCGTCTTTGTTTGTTTTAAATACTGTGGGCGAATTTAAAGAGCAAGATAATACTGAATACGCCGTTGATATACCTAATCAACAATCAAAATTTTCACTCAAATAATTATAGAAATTATATTTTTTAATTACACATAAAAAATCACTTTATGCAAAATGTTCCCTACCACTATCGATTGTTAATCTTATTTTCATTGATGGGTTTAGTTATCGCCTATGACTACTGGCGTAATCCAACTAACCCGAAGAAATTTAAAGAATACTTGTTTTTAATTGTCTCCGGTTTAATCGGTGCAATATTTGGTATTATTAACGATCAAATTACCTGCACTCTTTCACCTGCTTACTTTTATTACTTCAAAAATGTCCCTTATGATTCTAGTTTTCGCTGGCAAGTAAGTAAGGTTGGATTTGAAGCAGGCTTTTTCGCAGGTTTTTTTAGCTACGGCATATTTTTAGTCATTAATCAGAGACGAAAGTTACCTTTGCCCCATCGTCAATTATTGAAAATGGCAAAATATCCTATTGCTTGGGCAATTGTGGTTGCTCCAATTACAGGATTGATATTTTATTATTTTCAGTTTCCCTTCTTGATCGAGCAAATTCAGCCAATCGCTGAACCGGCAGAAATTCCCAAGTTTATTTTGGTTTGGGGAATTCATATTGGACTTTATCTGGGTGCAGTTTTAGGAATTGTGCATGGCGCGGTAAAAATCCGCCGAAAATTGCTAGCATCCACATTATAAAATAGCCTTAAACATTCAATTTGATGATTGCAAAAATCTCAGTCAGATATTTCTAGTCTGAAGACTTTAGTAAATTTTTGTCAAAAAATATTCTACCATTGTAGTTAAAAATAAATTACGATATATTTTCCATAATCTTCCTTTTAATAGTTGACTATTTATACCTTGTTATGTTTTTCAAAATCAAACCTCCATAACTTTGACAAAAGTTTATGAGAAAATGAACCAAGCTGATTACAAGCTTCAAGATTCAGCCCGGAACTAGATTTGATTTTCATGTAGTTGTTATTACATTAAAAAATTTTCATCAAAGGAGAAAGATATTGTATGTCCTTAGAACAGGTAAAGGCTTTTTATGACCTTTTAACATCAGACCCAACAATTTACGACCAATATTCTAAAAAGTGCTGTAATCAAGGATTTTTTGGCAGTTACCATTGGGATAAAACAAAAATTGTCAAATTTGCCGCTACTCATGGCTATAACTTTAATGAAAATGAACTCGACCAAATATGGTTTGACAGCGAGTCCAGCAGTGCAGACAATTCTCTAAATCTGGCGTAATCTGCCAATTTTGTTGATTTGAAAATTATATTGACGGTTCACGGTTGTGGCTACTTAGTAGTTTGCCACATTAATTGTGATGATTTCCTAGTCAGCGCAGACCCAAAGAATTATTCATCATCATTAATGTGGCAGATAGCTAAGCATTTAAAATGAAGAACCTGCTTGCTTTAAAAACTCTATTTCCTCTGGAGTTGAAGCGCGTCCTAAAATCAAATTGCGATGGGGAAACCGCCCAAAACGCTCAATTATTTCCATGTGTTTAAAAGCGGACTTAATGGCGATCGCGCTTTCTCCATCGTGACTGATTTGCTGAAATAGCTTCACGCAGCGTCGCTGATCCTCAAGGTTTTCGCTATGTTCAAAGGGTAAGTAAATAAACCAGCGTTGCACAGGCAGGAATTCACGATCATAACCTTTAGCTACAGCTTGCTGTGCTACTGAAAGTGCTTCCCAGTCAGTAGCAAAAGCTTGAGGCGTTCCGCGAAACATATTTCGCGGAAATTGATCTAGCAGCAGAATCAATGCTAGACAGCTTTGTGATGAATCCACCCATTCGTCTAATAATCCTGCTGCGGCCTTTTCGTAAGCTTCTAGAAAGCGACTTGTCAATTCCCGATCGAAATCCGGTGTTGCTTTAAACCAAAAATCTCTGAGTTTACCGTAACCTGGTTCATCGGGATGACCAAACCAGAATTCCAAAATAGCTTTTGCCTGTGACATTGCTGTTATTGACCCTTACAAAGAACTTGTCGCATTTTACGCATATTCGCAGGTAACTCAAAGTTCATTGCTTGTTGAATAAAAACCGAAGGAATCAAAAGGTTGGGAGTAGCGCTCACATTATAAGCCAGCATTGTCCCATTACCGCAATCTTGCAATTCTAAATTGGCTTTAAAGTCCTCAAAAGTCCCTTTTTCCATGCGGAATTGAATTTGCTGTCCCAGCACTTCCACAACATTCAAGTAAATTTCTACTTGGGCTGTGAAAAAGAAAAAGGCTTTTTGTGCTGCTTGATATAGACGCTTCACGTCACCTTTTGACAAAACCTCACTTCTGGTAATGTCTGGAAAATACTGTACCCAACGCGGATAGTCTGTCAATTGCTGCCATACTTGCGATCGCACTAGTGGTACATACATCCAAGCTGTAACAGCACCACCCCAAGCTGTGTGCGATTCTGTTTTCACTAAAATTTCACCCTGCATGAGCAACTTTTGCTCGTTTTGACTCCAAGGCATATCTGAACCTTTAATAAATGAGTCTGAAATATAAGACGCAGACATATTAATTTCCATTACTCCTCAAATCATCCGCCTAAGATGGTTTAAACTCCGAATCATTTAACTGAATCGAGTCTAGTCCATTAAATTCTAGTTCCACTTACCTAAATAAAATTTCCGGAAATAGTAATTTATCGGTAAATATTTGATGAATATAGGGAAAAATATGTCCTTATTATGAAAGAAATTTAAAGATAAAGATGGGGATACTTTTATCCGCTACGTGTCTGATTGTCATTTATACCGAAGGCAATAGGTAATAATCATTTGCTATTCGCTTGTTTGCCCTCGTTTTCTCCTTGGGTGTCTCCTTGCTCGCTTGTAGCAATTGGCATAATGGTATATATATTGAAACTGACTGCGAACCACTGACAAAATCAAGAGTTCTGCAAGTAGTCTAGAGATTTTTTACCTATGAGAAATTCAGCTAAAAAACTGAATTTCTACAAGATAGAATGGCACAAACATCATCAAATATGCAAGTTAGATTTGTCAACTATTTAGATTAGAGGCAAAATACATGAGTCAGTCTTCTTTAAATCGTAGATTAACCCAAATTTTCGGTATCCTTCTAGGCATAGGTATAGCCGTATGGTTACTGAGAGGTTTCGGTCTGGTAACTTTTATTCCCGGCGGTATTATTTGGCTATTATTGCTAGGAGCGATCGCTATTGGCATTCTCAGCTATGTGCAAAAGACCTGGTGGCGTTTTTAACATTCGTGAACTAAGAAAGCAATAACTGTTGATTGTGGTTCAGAGTATATATAGTCAAGCAAATCACCAATTCTCTGGGGGAAGTACAATGGCAAAGTATATCTGTACTATATGCGGCTATGAATACGATCCAGAACTAGGCGATACAGATGGTGGAATAGAACCAGGCACAGCTTTTGAAGATATCCCAGAAAATTGGGTCTGTCCAATTTGTGGAGCCACAAAAGATGAATTTGAAGTAGAAGAGTAAAGCAGCAAATCCCACAATCAAACAAAAAAATCTTTCTTCCCATGCCCAATACCCCATGACGCCAGTTGCTTCAAGTCGGCAAAGTCGCCCAACGCACTGGCTCTCCCATGCCCCATACCCATTTTCAAGCTAGCCTAGTAAAGTAGGTGCTATTGAGATAGTTTTTAACTTGTTGCCATTGAAGATTGTTGTTATTGGGGGTGGGGCTGCGGGATTTTTTGGCGCGATCGCTTGTGCTAGAGTCAATCCTGATGCTCAAGTTATTTTAGTAGAAGCCAGCCGCCAACCACTAGCGAAAGTTCGGATTTCTGGCGGGGGACGCTGTAATGTGACTCACGCCTGTTTTGAAGCGGAAAGATTAGTACAAAACTATCCCAGAGGTGGGAAACCGCTGTTGGGCGCTTTTACTCGCTTTCAAGCTCAAGATACCATAGCTTGGTTTGCGGCTCAGGGAGTCCAGCTAAAAACCGAAGCCGACGGAAGGATGTTTCCCATCACTGATAATTCGGAAACGATTGTTGAGTGTTTGATGGATGCAGCGCAAGCATCTGGAGTAGAATTGCGCATTGGGACACCTGTTGTTAAAGTAAAACGCCAAACCGAGACAGCAGGGTTTGAGATTGTACTGAAATCGGGAGAAGTACTAAAGTGCGATCGCATTTTACTCGCCACAGGTAGCAGCATAGCAGGTCATAAAATCGCCCAAGATTTAGGTCATAAAATTGAAGCGCCAGTACCTTCTTTGTTTACCTTCAATATTCCCGATCCTAAGTTGCGGGGATTAGCAGGAATTAGTGTGAACCCTGTCAAGTTGCGCTTATCAACTAATAGTAAACCGCCACTAGAACAAACAGGAGCATTATTAATTACCCATTGGGGTTTAAGTGGCCCTGCTGTTCTCAAACTTTCCGCTTGGGGTGCGCGAGTTTTACATCAAAATCGCTACCAAACTAAATTATTGATTAATTGGCTGCCAGAATTCCAGCAAGAAGAAGTACGGCAAAAAATCCTCGCTGTTAAGACTGAATGGGGTAAGCGGCCGATTATGCTACATCGAGGTGTAGACTTACCTCATCGCTTATGGCAATACATTCTCACCCGTGTTGGTATCACCACAGAAGAGCGTTGGGCAGAATTGCCTAATAAAATGCTCAATAAATTAGTAGCAGAACTAACTCAAGGAGAGTACACAATTACAGGTAAAGGCGTTTTCAAAGAAGAGTTTGTCACCTGTGGCGGTGTCAATCTTAAAGAAGTCAATTTCAAAACAATGGAAAGCAAGTTAGTTCCAGGTTTGTACTTTGCTGGCGAAGTCTTAGATATTGATGGTGTGACTGGTGGGTTTAACTTCCAAAGTGCTTGGACTACCGCCTATTTAGCTGGTAGCGCTATGGGAATTAAGCCAAAGAATTAAGCGATTACTTTACTCTGTGTTTTCTGTGCCCTCTGCGGTTACTTTTTTTGAACCACAGAGAACGCAGAGGACACAGAGATGAGTTTAACAATTCCCTAACAGTTTTATTTGATTGGTTATAAAAATGAAAATTTGGCAAGCTGATTTTTACCGCAGTCCACAACAAAATACTACCGGACAAAATATCTGGGAGTTGTTAATTTGCGATCCGACTCGCAGCTTAGAGTATGTAGCTAGCTGTCCGCAAAAAGAAGCGAATTCAACTTGGCTGACTAGTCAAATTCAACTAGCAGCAGGTGAACAAATACCGGATGTAATTCAAGTTTTTCGCCCGCAATCTTTGAGTTTAATGGAGGCGGCTGGGCGTAATTTAGGTATTAGAGTCGAATCTACCCGCAAGACGTTAGCACTCAAGCAGTGGTTACAAGAAAAACAGTATTCCACAGTTGTAGATAAACCACCACCTGTACCTTTACCAGAAAATCTTTGGGGGGAACAATGGCGGTTTGTAACTTTGAGTGCTGGAGATGTAGAAACAGCATTTAGCGATCGCCCTATTCCTATTCTCCATCTACCAGAGTCTCTCAAACCCCTGAATCTCGGTTTACCATCAACAGCCGCAATTCCTGGTGTCATCATTTACGGTGGGAGACAATCGATGCGTTTATCCCGGTGGTTACACGAAGCTCGTCCCGTAGAGTTGAATTATGTAGCTGGTGCGCCTGATGGCTTGGTGTTAGAAGCCGGTTTAGTCGATAGGTGGATTGTGGCGACTTTTGAAGATGCAGAAGTTGCTACTGCCGCTAGACTTTATCAACAGCGTCAACAACAAAGTCGCGGACTACACTTTTTGTTAGTGCAACCAGACGATTCTGGGATGACTTACAGTGGATTTTGGTTGTTGCAAGCAGAAGGAGACATTGTTTAACGTGGTTCCGAAGGTTAGCGTTACCCACTTGCCCAATGCCCAATGCCCAATGCCCAATGCCCAATGCCCAGTGCCCAATGCCCCATACATAAAAAACCCCGCAACATCACAAAAGTTGGTGCGGGGAATATGGATGAGAAATAGCCAGAATATTTACGAAGCTAAAGCTACTTCTACTAATTGCTGTAATTCGCCTTTTTGATAAAGTTCAATGAGAATATCTGAACCGCCAATGAATTCGCCATCAATATACACTTGGGGAATTGTCGGCCAGTTGGAATATTCTTTAATTCCTTGACGAATTTCTGCATCGGAGAGAACATCATAAGTCTCGAAGGGAACACCCAAAGTATTAAGAATCTGCACAACGTTGTTGGAGAAACCACATTGAGGCATTAACTTGTTTCCCTTCATGAAAACAAAAATCTTGTTTTGTTTTACTAAGTTGTCAATTTTTGCTTGGAGTTCTGGCGTCATGGTTTTGTTTCCTGCTTTTGCTTATAGTCTAGAGGAGCCAGCGCCTGTAGCGATGCCTGCGGCGGGCTACGCCTACGCAATTTAAGGCGGCTGACATTCAACAGTCAGTATTAAACTACTAAGAAGCGGCTGTTGTCTGCCAAGCTTCGGGAGTATAGGTTTTGATTGCCAGTGCATGAATCGCTTCAGTTGACATAGCTTGCCGCAATGCACCGTACACTAGCTGATGTTGTTGCACCAGTCTCTTGCCTGCAAACTGCGATGAAACTACTGTTACTTGATAGTGGTCACCACCACCAGTCAAATCTTGCACCTGAACTTGGGCGTCTGGCAGTTCCGCTGTGATCATTGCCTCAACCTGCTGCGGACTAATCATCGCAATTCCTGAAAAAACTTCTTTTCTATTATTAACAGATAGAGAGCGATCGCCTTTCACCGTTGCCAGTTTTGCTCAGGTTAAGGGCTAAGGCACTCTAAGCACTTGTTGTTGAGAATGCCTCAACGGACTATAGATAATTACATCCTACCATTAAGGCATTGCCAGCCATAGCATCCCATCACAGGGAATCTTGGCATTTGTTGATTTATTTTTGGGAAGATGAACTCCCACCTTGGCGGGGATAGGGTGCATCTACAAAACCTAACTCATATAGCTGTTGATAAGCTTTTTTGCCTAAATCTCTTGTGGGGTTTTGACTCTTGATAATTTGGATCAGCAAGGGTACGGCTAATTCTGATTGATTTTGAGCGCGATGTACTAATGCCAGCCTATAGGTAGCTTCATCTCGCAGTTGGGCGGTATCTCGCGCTTTTTGACGCTGAGACTCAGAAACTCTATTATCAATTCCCGAAAAACTAGCATTCAGATCCTGATAAAAATTAGACAGCTGATTAAAAACCTGACGTGCTTCTTGGAGTTTCTTGGCAGCTACATCATATTTTTGGGCAGATACAGCAGCTTCAGCTTCTTTTAGCAGACGCTGTCCATTATCAATGCTCAATAGCGTAGTATTTTGCGCTACAGGACGCAGATTATTCGGATTGTTGGGGTCAATAGGTTGTGCTTGATTATTGTTTGGTAAATTGATTTGCTGAGCATGAGTAGGTGATAGCAGACTGAGGGTTGCTATGAGCGATAAAGAAGTGAAGCTAATCCAGGGAACAGCAACGGCTAGGTTCATGGGATCAATTCGTGCGACAAAATATATAAAAAGCAAATGGAAACTTCGGGTATCTTAACTCTGTTTTTGTCTGTGACCAAGCAAAGTAACATTCCAGTTTCTCTGTTTTAGACTGAAAATCAGGCTAATTGAGTTCCCTCAGCTTTTAATCATAGTATCTAAAAGTGTTCCTATGAACGATACCGATAATTCTGCAAATTCTCCCAATCCAGTTATTCCAGCTAGCAATCTGGGATTAGTATTACAACGCGGTGGAGAAGAATTAATTTTAGAAAAGGCTGTAGATCGTTTCACCGTGCGTTTGGTTGGCGATCGCTCTCCCCAGGAATTATCTGGGATTAGTTGGGGTACTTGGCAACGCAGCATTCCCCAAGCCAGGCTAGAACTTTTTATAGTAGCAGCCAATCAGTTAGAAACGGCGATGTCCCAAGCCCGTGCTGATAATAATGTTGCTTTTGCTAGCCATATTTATAAGCTTAAAGATAATCCGGGGACTTATGTTTATCTGAATGACCAAATTACAATTCAATTTGCTTCTGATATAGATAATCCCAGGATAAATGCCCTCACAACTACATTTAACTTAGTCCAAGACAAACCAGTGCTGGGTTTGCCTAATACTTTTGTATTTGCTGTCAGTAAACAAGCCACAGAAAATCCCATTAAAATAGCAAATCAATTGCAATTACGTCAGGAAGTATTAGCTGCTGAACCTAATATTTTGGTGCGTCAAGAAACTCACTATAAACCCCGCGATCCGCTTTACGCCCAGCAATGGTATCTCAACCATAATGGTGGTAATCAATTAGCAGTTGGTTCGCATATTTCTATAGAAAAAGCTTGGGATATCACTCGCGGTGTCCGTTCTGTAGTTGTCGCTGTAGTTGATGATTCTTTTGATTTGAACCATCCCGATTTTCAAGGTAGCGGTAAAATTGTCGCTCCTAGAGATTTAAAAGAAAATGATTTTTTACCTTTACCTAATGAAGAGGAAACTAGCCACGGAACAGCTTGTGCGGGTATAGCTGTAGCCGAAGAAAATGGTAAAGGGATCGTCGGGGTGGCTCCTGGTTGTGCTTTAATGCCAATTCGTACCACTGGGTTTTTAGATGATGAATCCATTGAAGATATCTTCAATTGGGCAATAGACAAAGGCGCTAGTGTAATTTCTTGCAGCTGGGGCGCATCGGCTGTTTATTTCCCCTTGTCTTTGCGTCAACGCGCGGCGATTACTCGCGCGGCTACAAAAGGGCGCAAGGGTAAGGGTTGTGTGGTTTTATTTGCGGCGGGAAATGCTAACCGCCCAATTGACGGGACTATTAACGAGCGCAATTGGCCGAAGAATCTACTATCAGGTAATACAGATTGGTTAAGTGGTTTTACGGTACATGCTGATGTAATGGCGATCGCGGCAAGTACTAGTTTGAATAAAAAATCAGCTTATAGCAATTGGGGTAATAATATTGCTGTATGTGCGCCGAGTAACAATGCGCCACCGGGAATGTGGTTTCAGGAAACGGGGTTTATGGAAACTCAACCCGCGATCGCTACTTCTCTTTCTGGCTTAGGAATGCTGACTAGCGATCAATTAGGAGTCGCAGGTTACGATCAAGGCGATTTTACCCGCAACTTTGGCGGTACTTCTGCGGCAACACCTGTAGTCGCTGGTGTGGCAGGACTCATTTTGTCAGCAAATCCTGACTTAACTGCCCAACAAGTCAGACGGATATTACAAGAAACCACAGATAAAATTGTAGACACCGATCCTGACCCCCAATTGGGTTTTCGTAAAGGTACTTACGATAGTAACGGTCATTCCCAATGGTTTGGTTATGGCAAAGTGAATGCAGCTAAAGCCGTGCAACTAGCACAGCAAATGCGAACGGGGATATCAACTCCAAGCAAGCAAATTCAGGGCAGAAATAATAGCCCCCTAGGGATTCCCGATAATAATCGTCAGGGAATCAAAAGCGCGATCGCTATTTCCGAAGCCAGTATCATCCAAGATATTCAAGTAACAGTTAATATCACCCACGATTTTTTAGGTGATTTAGAAATTTATTTAATTGCACCCAATAATCAACAAGTTTTGTTACAAAATCGCACCTTAGGGCGACGGACTACTTTACAAACAACATACACAATGCGATCGCAACCAACCCTCAAACAACTGCTTTCTTCCTCAACTAAAGGACGTTGGCAACTGTGGCTAGTTGATTACGTACCCCAGGATGTTGGTCAATTGAATAGTTGGGAACTCAGTTTGAGTGTTTAATTATTGGGCATTGGGCATTGGGCATTGGGCACTTGTACTGAGCGAAGTCGTACCCTACGGGAAGCAAGCTACGCGGAGCGTCTCGCAGAGAAGTATTGGACATTGATATTTTTTACAACTGACAACTGACAACTGACTAAATTAAGAATTAGGCATTTGTGCAAATGTATGATTAGCAATTTCTGTTTCTGCGTGGCTGAGTTGTTGTAAAACTTTGGCTAGATCGCTAGTTAAGCATTTAGCATTTTGTTTGAGAGAACCATGATTGTAATCTGCAACTTTGATGGATGAACCGATGTGAATTATGACATCAGTACCCCAGTTGGGATAACTTTGGCTGTAATTGATACTAATAGGGATAATCTTAACTCCTAAATCTGGCTGGCTAGATTCTGCACTTAAAGCTAAACGTGCGATTCCTGGCTTTAAGGGGTGAACTTCGCCATCACGGTAAATTCCACCTTCGGGGAAAATCACTAAGGTTTTTCTCTGCTGAAGCAGATCGACACCATGCCGTAAGGTCGTAATTGACGGATGTTTAGGATCTACAGGAAAGCCTCCTAAGCGCCGGACAAACCAACCCTGCAATCCTTTGCATTCGCTACTGGTGACCATAAATCGCAAGTCTTTTTTTCTATTACAAGCGATCGCAGCATAAGGTACAAGCAATGCATCCCAACGCGCACGGTGGGTAGGTGCGAGAATTATCGGCCCGGATTCAGGAATATTTTCTTGACCAAGAATTTGAATATGCCCAAAGAATGACGGTATCAGAAAGTACCGTCCTAATAGATACGCCACAGGCGCTAACCAAGAAGAAACCCGTGAAGTCTTAGCGGTAGTATTAGCCACCTGGGTGTGGGCGCGAGTATTTGCGAGTTTTTGCTCAGAGGTAGGAGTAGCAGGGTAAATGTCCATCATGCTGGTAACTGCCGATTGCCTGGTAAAATGTGACGAAATCTTGATTAGTTACACCGTAAATTCTCTTTCATAACTTGTGTCGTACCTATTGGACAGTTTCGTCTCTGTCTGCTAATTTCGCTTATGACGTTTGGTAGCAAACCAAGCTTGCAATTGCTGACGACAAGCAGACTCTAAAACACCTCCAATGACTTTGAGGCGGTGATTAGAGGCTGCACTGTCGGGGATGTTGGTAACAGTACGAATTGCACCAGTTTTGGTATCGTCTACTCCATACACCAGCAATCCCACACGGGCGTGTATAATGGCACCTGCACACATTGGGCAAGGTTCCAAAGTTACGTAAAGTGTGCATTGATTGAGATGCCAATTTTGTAAATTCTTCGCAGCTGCCCTCAAGGCAATAATTTCTGCGTGCGCGGTAGGGTCTTTGTCTCGTTCTTTGCGGTTTTCACCTTCTGCAAGCAAATTGCCCGCAGCATCAATGATCACTGCACCTACAGGTACTTCCCCGGCTTCACCGGTTGCTTGTGCTAATTCTAAGGCACGACTCATCCATTGTCGGTGGACAAGATATTCTGGGTATTCAATTAACATGAGATTATTGCTAATTATTCTCTATAACCCAAAGATCAGCATGATTAATAGTCACTGAAGTGACTTTGATAGCCCTCAAGAGTTGCTAAGGGTTAGCATGACAAAGCCCATCTTAGCGGGCTAATTTGATGTTTATTTGCTGTTCTAACTGGGAGTATTCAAATAGCCTGGAGGCGAAACTTTTGAATTTAAACGGCTTTTTGCGCTAATAGTGGATCGAGATGACCTTGAGTATCCAATTGATAAAGGTCATCACAGCCACCAACATGTTGATTATTAATAAAAATTTGGGGAACTGTGCGGCGTCCGTTAGCTCTTTGTGCCATTTTGGCTCTAGCAGTTTCGTCACCGTCTATTTTGTATTCTTGGAATTGAACACCTTTCCACCAAAGTAGCATTTTAGCGCGGATACAGTAAGGGCAAGTTTGCCAAGTGTAGATTTCAACGTTAGCTTTAACTCGCTCTGGATGACGGTTGAATAAAGGATTGAGAAAATTTAGCATATTTGCATATTATCGCTTTTTACGAATTTTCTCTAGCTTAAGTTATTTGTCACAGGTAATTTTTCATCACCTGGAGAGCATAACCCAATTTGCCAAGGTTTTGAGATGATTATCGCTCGATAAATAATCAGTGAATGCCTACATTAGTGCTGATATAATTAAAACTTGCATACCAATTAAGCACCAATTTGGATGTGTTTTGCAATACAGAGTTTTCCCAGTAAAAAGGCTACTTATACTTGACCTGAATCGCACTTATACTTGGTTTACTGAAGCCATAGTCTGAACTTTGATCGGAATTTCAATGACAAACTTTGTACCTTTGCCTAGTGCAGAGTCACAACGAATCTTACCGCCATGCTTCTGAGTCACAATTTGATAGCTCATAAATAAACCTAACCCAGTACCTTTGCCAACAGGTTTGGTGGTAAAGAAAGGATCGAATATGTTAGAACAAATCTCTTGAGCAATCCCAGTACCATTGTCAGAAATCGTAATCATTACTTGGTTTATATCTATTTGACAAGTATGAATACAGATGGCATCAATTTTAGCTGAAACTTCTGTAGCTAAATGCCCCTGATGAGATTCTTCTAATGCATCAATAGCATTACTTAAAATATTGAGAAACACTTGGTTGAGGGAGCCAGCATCACATTCAACTAGTGGTAACTGACCATAATCTTTAATTATCTGGATTTGTGGGCGAGTTGCTGTGGCTTGCAATCGGTGTTGCAGAATTACTAAGGTACTATCAATTCCTTGATGAATGTCTACCGCTTTCCATTCTGTTTCATCTAAACGAGAGAAGTTCCTTAATGATAAGACTATAGTGAGAATGCGCTCGGTACCCATACTCATGGAGTTAAGAATTTTCTTCACATCTGACTGTAAAAATTCAAGGTCAAGTTGCTCCAATTTTGCACGCAAGGCTTGAGGTGGATTTGGATAATATTGTTGATAAGTTTGTAATGCTGTGAGTAAATCGTGGATATACTCAGAAAGGTGAATTAAGTTGCCATGAATAAAATTGACTGGGTTATTGATTTCATGGGCAACTCCTGCGACCATCTGTCCTAATGCTGACATTTTTTCACTATGAAGCATCTGTAATTGAGTCTTTTTCAGTGTTTTTAGAGTTTGCTTCAAAGTTGTATTCTTTTCATTCAATTCTTCGGTTCGCTGTTGTACTCGCACTTCTAAAGTTTCATTAGTTCTGGCTAATTCGGCAAAGGCTAAACGCAACTTAGTTTCTGCTTGTGCTCGTTCTGCAATTGTTGCTGTTAGTACAAGAATAGTAAGTGTAATCACAGCAATAAATAATTGCAATTGCAACAAAGATTGATTGAGATCCTGAGTTACAAACCCACCTTTACCATTAACAGTAGCAATGACAGCGATCGCTGCCACAATAAAAGTTAATAAGGTTGCACCCAGTTGTCCCAGTCGAAAAGCAGACCAAATTAACATAGGAATCAACATATACTCCAGGTGATATCCTTGAGCAAAAGCAATGTCACCAATGAATATTACCAACCCCATGAGGAAAATTGGCTCTACGACAACAAAGCAGAATTTTAAACGATGAGGAAAATGTTCAAAATTTTCTGATGTTGAAGTGAGTGGTAACCATTGCCAAATTTGGGGATTTTTTTGCCTGAATTGCTGCCAACTCAGCAAAATTGGCGTAACTATTACAATTCCCGAAACGTTAGAAATCCACCAGGTTAACCAAACTTTACCATAGGCTATCCAGGGAACTTTACCACTCAACACTAAGCAAGCGACGCCAACAGTTGCATTGATTGTCGGCCCCACCATGCCAGTTAAAATTAAAAATTTGAATACATCGGTGACACGTTCTAAGGGATATCGCAAATTGATAGCTTTTCGTAGCAGTAAGGCACCGAATAAAGTCCCAAGGGTGGTGCCGATGGCAATTAACAGAACCGGTACTGAGGAAGTCACTAGGGATAAGAAACTGGTTGGATCTCTAAATGCCCAAAAGTTGGCGAAAAATGAACCCAACAACACACCGTAGCCCATCCAATTGCCAAACAACAAAACAGCCCCAGTCGCAATTCCATCGGGAGGCCAAACTGGAGTCACATCCTGAGGTGTGGAAGCTAGATAACGGGATATTTCCGCCATTCCATAGTAGGCGATCGCTAAAACAATGATGCATCCAATTTGCTTGAGCCTCTGAGGAAATATAGGGGATCTTTGTTGAATCATCCGTTTTGTGGCTGCTTCATCTTAACTTTGTTTTCTCAACATAGAATGCCCTTTTCTGTAAAAATAAGAACATTAAACAGCTATGAAAGTAGTTAAGAAAGAGTTTGAAAGCAACCGAACTAAAGCGCTTCACTATCCATTAATGCCTTATTTTGTATGCAAAATAGCATATTATTCGTCTATTTGCGTAAGGTAGTAAAGACACTGATTTTTTTTGGATACATAAAAATTCAATATTGCAGTATTAATGCTTAACTCGATAGCAATGGCATTAACTCAATCGAGAATTATTCAGCGCATAGGGGTGGGAACCCACTTTTGGAAAGTTTCGAGATGATTCCAATAGGCTAAATAACCAGTAAATGCCCAAATCAATGCCGCTATAATTAACACTGCTACGCCAATTAACCGCCAAGTGCGGTTTGTTTTCCAATAGAGAGTTGGTGCAGCACATACGCCACTCAAACCAGTGAGAATAAAGCCGATTCCCGACATTAATGGTTGCTGTGTCATCCCTAAGTTGATGATGCGAATACCAATAACAATTGCAACTAAACCAGCGAAGAAAGCGTAAATTGCTACTGTGACTAAATCCCAACCTAAAGAAAGAGCGATCGCACTACTAATAAACAAAATGCCAAATAAAACGGTCGTTTCCCCAAAAGCAATGTTAAAACTACCCCTAATGGGCCAAGTAAAAGTCATGTGTAAGCCAGTTGTCAATGCGATCGCCCCTGTAATCCCAAAACCAGGAACCCAGCGTTTCTGGCGATCACTATCTATCCCGCGATATACGTAATCTGCTAGTAAAAATAAACCAGCTACCATATTGATTAACATTAGGGTGATGTAGTCAATAAACACGTTTTACCTCTCAATAGTTTCTAGTTTAAAAATATACTTTTGCATAATCTGAATAATTCGTATATCTAACCACAGAACTAATAGTTATATATTTTTATCTGGATTTTATTTAGCTGAGGAGGATTGAAAGCGATCGCCATCTGTTTGTTGAAAGAGAATCTTAATTAAGAATTATTCTTATTTAGAAGATAAGTACCATCCTAAAAAAAGTCATATTTATTACAAGCAAGAAATAGTAGCAGCAAAACTTAACATAGAGTCATAGCAATAGTATTTTCCACGGGTATCCGCCCTTTGGTAGACTTGAAGACTGGAATAGCTAGATAAAACGACGCTAAGTCAAGCAGTTTAGAGGGCGACTCTGTGGAAAATACACTTGGATTAGAGATTATTGAGGTAGTAGAACAAGCCGCGATCGCATCCGCAAAGTGGATGGGTAAAGGCGAAAAGAACACTGCTGACCAAGTGGCAGTGGAAGCAATGCGCGAACGCATGAATAAAATTTATATGCGCGGTCGCATTGTCATTGGTGAAGGTGAACGCGATGACGCCCCTATGTTATATATTGGGGAAGAGGTGGGTATCTGCTCCCGTCCAGATGCTAAGGACTTCTGTAACCCAGACGAGTTAATCGAAATTGATATCGCCGTTGACCCTTGTGAAGGTACGAACTTGGTAGCATACGGACAACCAGGCTCGATGGCTGTACTAGCAATTTCGGAAAAAGGTGGCTTATTTGCTGCGCCTGACTTCTACATGAAGAAGTTAGCAGCGCCTCCAGCAGCTAAAGGCAAGGTAGACATCAACAAATCAGCAACAGAAAACCTCAAAATTCTCTCCGAGTGTCTAGATCGCGCTATTGAAGAACTTGTGGTAGTCGTGATGAAGCGCGAACGCCACAACGATTTAATTAAGGAAATCCGCGACGCTGGAGCGAGAGTACAACTGATTTCTGATGGTGATGTGGGTGCAGCTATCTCCTGTGGTTTTGCTGGAACCAACATCCACGCCCTGATGGGTATCGGTGCTGCGCCTGAAGGTGTAATTTCCGCCGCCGCTATGCGTGCTTTAGGTGGACATTTCCAAGGTCAGCTCATTTATGACCCCGCTATCGTCAAAACAGGGTTAATTGGCGAAAGCAAAGAAGCTAACTTGGAGCGTCTGAGGTCAATGAACATCAATGACCCCGATAAGGTTTATGATGCTCATGAACTCGCATCTGGTGAAACCGTGCTGTTCGCCGCTTGCGGTATTACCAGTGGTAATCTCATGCAAGGTGTACGCTTCTTCAAAGGTGGAGCCAGAACTCAAAGTCTAGTTATTTCTAACCAATCGAACACCGCTCGCTTTGTGGATACCATTCACATGTTCGATAGTCCTAAGATCGTACAATTGCACTAAGCAATAAACCGTGAGGAGTTAGGAGCGATATATTCTCTACCTAACTCCTCAGTTACCATTCACCACTTACCATTTACCATTTAGCAATTACCAATTAGCAGATGAATATAGCAGTGGTGGGGTTAAGCCATAAAACAGCCCCAGTTGAAATCCGGGAAAAGTTGAGCATCCCCGAACCCCAAACAGAAAGCGCGATCGCTCAATTGACTAGCTATCCCCATATTGACGAAGTTGCTATTCTGAGCACTTGTAACCGCCTAGAAATCTATATCGTTACCAGTGAAACAGAACACGGTATCCGCGAAGTAACTCAGTTTTTAGCTGAATATAGTAAATTAGCTGTAACATCTTTGCGCCAACACCTATTTATGTTGTTGCATGATGATGCTGTCATGCATGTGATGCGCGTAGCAGCAGGTTTAGATAGTTTAGTCCTAGGAGAAGGGCAAATTCTGGCTCAAGTGAAAAATACTCACAAACTGGGTCAGCAATATAGTGGTATAAAAACAATTTTGAATCGGTTATTTAAACAAGCTTTAACGGCAGGTAAGCGAGTTCGTACTGAAACTAGCATTGGTACTGGTGCAGTTTCCATCAGTTCGGCGGCTGTAGAATTAGCGCACATGAAAGTGGAAAATTTAGCCGCTTGTCGTGTAGCGATTCTTGGAGCGGGTAAAATGTCGCGTTTGTTAGTACAGCATTTAATTTCTAAAGGTGCTGGGCAAATTAGTATTTTAAATCGCTCCCGCGATCGCGCCCTGGAATTAGCCAAACAATTCCCCGATCAACCTCTAGATATTCAACCACTCTCGGAAATGATGACAGTAATTTCCCAGAGCGATTTAGTATTTACTAGTACTTCAGCTACAGATCCCATATTGGATCGTGCAAAATTAGAAATGGTTTTAGAGCCTAGCCAATCTCTAATGCTATTTGATATTTCCGTACCCCGTAATGTCCATTCTGACGTGAATGAGCTAGCTAACGTCCAAGCCTTCAATGTGGATGATTTGAAGGCGGTTGTGGCGCAAAATTACGAAAGTCGGCGGAAGATGGCCCAAGAAGCGGAGAAAATTCTGGATGAAGAAGTAGAAGCCTTTGATATTTGGTGGCGCAGTTTAGAAACTGTCTCCACTATTAGCTGTCTGCGGAATAAAGTCGAAACCATCCGCGAACAAGAATTGGAAAAAGCATTGTCGCGCTTAGGTTCAGAATTTGCCGAGAAACATCAAGAGGTAATCGAGGCCCTGACAAGGGGAATAGTTAACAAAATTTTACACGATCCGATGGTGCAATTGCGAGCGCAGCAGGATGTGGAAGCTAGACGGCGATGTATGCAAACTCTGCAAATGCTATTTAACCTGGACGCAGAAGAGCAATTTAGCTAAATTGTTTTGGGATTTTGGATTGCTTATTTATCTAAAATCCAACCAAATACCTTTTAACAAGCCTTTATTCGCTGTAATTGGGCGATCGCTTTAATGTTTTGCAGAGAAATATTCAGGCGATCGCCTAAACTTAATCTACCAAAATTATTAAATAATTACTAGAAAAAAGACTAAATAATCTATCAAATGCTATACAGACATCAAGTTGATTAATTAAGGCCAAATATCGCTAACAGCATACTTATTCCATCGGAATTAGGAATAAGTATGCTGTCGCCTTTTGTTAGAATTACATCTGCTTACAACAGAGGTCTAGTTCTAACTTGATAATCCATTAAAGCGCCTTGACTAATAAACGTGCGCCCATTTCTTCTGCTGGTGGGAATGTGTCCTTTTTGCAAAGCCATATACAGAGTACTTTGGTCTACACCTAAAAATCTAGCCGCTTGCACTAAAGAAGTACCCTGCTTGGCGCTACTTCCTCTCCATCTGTGTCTATTTGAGAATGGTCTGAACATAGCGAAATGTAAAGAACAACTTAAGAAATCTCAACTTTGGACAGAACAAGTCGCAGAATTAACAATAATTCACAATCAAAGCAAAACACTTCCTCTGACTACTCAGAGGAGAACAACATAGCTAATTCGATTTCTTTCTAATTAGATCGGAGTCGAATTTGATTATAACAAATTATGAGGAAAGAACAATTTCAGACTCTACTGCAATTTTTTAAAGCCTTGGCGGATGAGAGCCGATTAAAAATTGTAGGTATTTTAGCGAACCAGGAGTGTAGTGTTGAAGAGTTAGCGGTGCTATTACAACTCAAAGAACCGACAGTATCCCATCATTTGTCAAAACTCAAGGAACTGAATTTAGTGACTATGCGCCCAGAGGGTAATAGCCGCCTCTATCAATTAGATAGCGAAGCGTTGCAAAATATTAGCAAGGAGATTTTTACCCCGGAGAAAATAGCCTCTTTAATTGAGGATGTAGATACTGAAGCTTGGGAAAGCAAAGTTTTAAGCCACTATTTAGAAACTAACACCAACAATTTAGAGGTGATACAACGCCTGAAGGAGATTCCCGCCAGTCGGAAAAAGCGTCTAGTCATTCTCAAGTGGCTGGCGAATAAATTTGAGGAAGGAGTTCAGTATCCAGAACCTAATGTGAATGAAACATTAAAGCGTTACCATCCTGACTACGCTACCTTGCGGCGAGAGTTAATTAGTTGCAAATTAATGCAGCGAGATAATGGGGTTTATTGGCGACACAGCACAGCTGTCGGAACCAATCTCTAATATTGGTTTTTGGTAATCTGCCTTACCAGAGCAGATGCAGTCATTAACGGTACCATACTCTCGTCGGTAACGCACCCTAAACATGCTGGCTACTTAGCACAGGTGTTACAAACAGTTTCCCATAGTTTTCAAACTCATAATTATTTGAAAAAAGAATGGGACAGATAGTAGGGGCATAGCACTGCTATGCCCTCTAGAATAGATTGATGTACCGCAAACATTATTTGAATTGTATCAACCAGTAAGTTGGGTTAAGCATAACAAAACCCAACAGAACAACGCAGATTTTGGATTTTGTTCCTCAATCCAACCTACATTTAAAATTAATTTGGGGTTTAAAAACAGTCCCTAGAGCCTACTAACGGGTAGCGGCGTTTGAGAGTAGAGAAGGATTTGATGTTAAATTGACTGTGGATGGCTCTATGCCTTAATTCTTTTTCAAATCGCGAGCCATATTGAGGTAATAATCCATTTTGGCATTAGCACGGCGCTTGCTGGTGGGAGTTTGAGTATTGTTATTCAGCTGAGGTTCAACTGGCTGTTGAGTTTCGCTCCGCTTAAGAGTTTGCGCCTGATCTGATTCTAAGTAATAACCAGATTCAGTTAATCCAAACAGTTTGGCAAAAATACCAAAGAAATTTTTGACTACATTAGCTATGCTGTTGAAAATTACAGAGAAAAAACCTTCTATCCGAAGGTAAAAGTTCCGCATAATTTGAGTTAAACGAAGCATATTATCACCCTAATTCATTGCTCACAATTATTTTCACTTATTGCTCTGGTTTAAAGTCTCTGCCAGCAGATATGTTTTTCCAAATTTTCGGACAATTTTGTATCCTTGAGGAGATGTATTTTGCTGTTTTAGCACTTATGTATATTCAGTCGGGGGATGGTGAAATAGGAAAAGAATAATGGATAAAACGCCAAAAATAGACCGTCAACGCGAGCATCAAGCTAACGAACGGACTTTTTTAGCTTGGTTACGTACTTCTATAGCTTTAATTGGTTTTGGTTTTGCGATCGCGCGATTTGGTTTATTTTTGCATCAACTTAATACCGCTTTAACACAAAAAGAGCCAACAGTCAATCCTATATTCAATTCGCAGAATTTAGGAGTTATTTTAGTCATTATGGGGATTATGACCATCGCTTTAGCAGCTTGGCAATATAACCAGGTTTTCTGGCAAATTGAAAGCGGTAACTATCAACCGCGGCGCTTCTCGGTGTGGATAATTACAGCATTAGTCATGTTTTTTGGATTGTTGAGTATTCCTATACTGCTGTTGCGTAGTTCTGTTTCGCCTCGACCATCTTCTGGAACAACTCAACCCCAATCTCGCCATGTGGGACATTAAATTTTAGCTACTAACTTGGGAAAGAAGTTCATTCATCAGTTCTAGTAAATGCCTGAGTCTGACAGGCTTGGCTAAATATTTGTTTGCGCCTGCATCTAAACAACGTTGTTCATCACCAGGCATGGCTAAAGCTGTCAGAGCAATAATGGGGATAGGTTGGGTTTGGGTATCAGCACGGATTTGTTTAATTGCTGCCAAGCCGTCCATCTCTGGCATTTGAATATCCATCAAAATCAGACTAGGCTGATGCTGTTTGGCCATTTGCACCGCTTCTATGCCATTGCGTGCCAGAATCACCTGAAAGTTGTGTGCTTCTAAGTAGCTCATAACGGTGGTGATATTAGCTTCATTATCTTCCGCTAACAAAACTCTGGGTTTTTGTGATGACTCCATAGCAGCAATCACGAGGGCGGTTTGTAAATTTGGCTGTTGCACGTTAGCGAAAATCTGACTCAATGCTTGATAAAATTTTTGTCGTGATAGGGGTTTTAAAATGTGTTCGGCAGCGCCTAATTCCAAACTGCGCGATCGCCGATCGACAACGGAGATGACAATCACAGGTATATGCTTAGTTTGAGAATGCTCTTTTAAGGCGATTAAAACTTCCCATCCCGAACAATCAGGTAGCAATAGATCCAAAACTATCACATCTGGCTTGACTCGCACAGCCAGTTGCACTGCACCTTCTCCCACTGGATGAATGATGCTGGTTGCCCCCATTTGCGCTAAATAGTGCTTAATTTGACTAGCAGCAGCAGTGGAATCTTCTACTACTAAAGCTTGCTGCATGACAATGTCTTTTAGTTCTGTATCTGACACAAAAGGTAATTGATCCTGAGTTTGTAAGGGATGCCAAGGTAACAGCACGCTAAAACAACTTCCCTGACCTAACTCACTTTCAACTTTAATGCTTCCTCCGTGCAGATCAACAATCCGCCGGACTAGAGACAATCCCAAGCCTGTACCGGGATAACGCCGTGACAGGGAACTGTCTAACTGGACAAATGGCTGAAATAGCTTATTCATATCTGTCGCAGCAATACCAATGCCGGTATCCATGACGCGAAATTTTACAGCTTGTTGAGGGAAGTTCATTTTTACCTCCAGGCTGACCCTACCACCTCCGGGGGTGAATTTGACAGCGTTTGCTAGTAAGTTGACTAATACTTGTAGTAAACGGCGTTCGTCGGCTTCTATTTCGGATACGTTTTCTGCAATTTCACAGGTAAGTTGAATTTGCTTTTGTCTAGCTTCTTGTCTGACAAAGTTGAGACTGGATTCACACAGGGGACGAACTGATATTGAACCTAGTAGCAACTCCATTTTGCCTGATTCAATTTTCGACAGATCTAAAATATCGTTGATCAACTCTAGTAAGTGTTGACCGCTCTGTTCTACTGTCTGTAAAAACTGGCGTTGTTGGGAGGTTAAGCTGCCAAATACTTCTTCTAAAAGTAATTCTGCCATTCCCAGAATCGAGTTCAAGGGAGTTCGTAATTCATGGCTCATGCTGGCGAGAAATTCATCTTTGAGGCGAGCTGCTCTTTCTAATTCTGCATTAGCTAAACTGATGCGCTCGCTACTACGGCGTAACTGTTCTTCAGCACGTTTCCGCTCGGTAATATCATTGTTAATTTCTAAGATTTTTATTGGGTTACCTTGCTCATCGCGCTGCAATACCCAACGACTAGCAACAATGATGGGTATGCCATCGCGGCGCAACTGTACCAGTTCTCCTTCCCAGTAGCCTTGACTAAAAAATTCTGCTTCTACCTCAACTGGCGATCGCGGAAATTGTGTTTGCAACAGTTCATGGCAGATTAGCCCATATATCTCAGCGCCACTCCAGCCATACATGCCTTCTGCTCCTTGGTTCCAGAAGGTAATTCTGCCATCAAGGGAACGAGTCATGATGGTATCGTGAGCTAAATCTAACAGCTGTGCCTGTTCTTCTAAGATTTTTTGGGTGCGTTGTCTTTGTAATAGTTCTTGTTGCAATTGGGCGTTGACATTTTCTAACTCCATCGTCCGTTCGCCAACTCTTTGTTCTAGAGATTCATTGGCTTCTTGTAATAATGCTTCTGCCCGCCTGCGCTCTGCTAATTCATGCTTTGCTTGTTGATACAACTCCGCTTGCTGCAAGGCAATACCTAGATGAGTTGCCAGTTCTTGGAGCAAATTTACTTCTAAGGCTTGCCAGTGGCGTGGTGCTTGGCACTGATGTACAATCAGCATTCCCCACAGCTGACCATCTTGTAAAATAGGCACAACTAGATTTGCCCTTACCTGTAAATTTGCCAATAAATCAACATGGCAAGGATCGATGCTGCCATCATAAATATCCGGTTTGACTGTGACAAGTCCTTGGCGAAAGGGGTTAACATAGGTTTCATTCAGGCAAGGATCGTAGTGAGAAGTTGAGAGTAGAGGTGTCCAGCCTGGTGCTACCGATTCTGTAGTCACAATTCCTAATCCATCTGACTGGATGCGAAAAATTAGCACCCGATCGCTTTTAAGAAAATCCCTGACTTCACTGACAGTAGTTTGCAGAATTTCCCCGATATCCAAAGATTGATGAATTCTTTGGGTAATTTGCGATATTAATCTGTCTTTTTCAATGCGCAGTTGCAATTGGGTATGTAGCTGCACCCTAGCGATCGCGGAATTGACTGCCAATATCAACCGTTCGGGAGTAATTTGCCCCTTAACTAAATAATCCTGTGCCCCGGCTTTCATGGTTTGCACCGCGATCGCTTCACTACCTTGCCCAGTCACAACAATCACGGGTAAGTAGGGCTGGGGAGAAGGAGGATGCAATCTAGTCAGAAATTCCAGCCCATCTAGATCGGGTAAGCGGTAGTCTAGCAATACCACATCTGGCTGATGCTGCTGCCACAGTCCTAAACCTTCTTGCCCTAGTCTTGCTTCGAGAATGTTGTAAGTATAATCCCTGTCACGTAACAGACAGCGGCGGTAGAGTTCTCGGTCTTCGGGGGAATCATCTACAATTAATACAGTGCACTGTTGCTGACTCATGACAGATTTTCGGGATAATCAGGCAAAATTGTGACTTCAAACCAATAATCCACAAGTGTTTGGATATCTCGCTTCAATTGGGCAAAGTTAATCGGCTTGACGATGTAGCTATTGACGCCGTATTTGTAGCAATCTTGAATATCTTTAGGATTATTGGATGTAGTGAAAACCACAACAGGAATGGTTTTTAAACTATCATCTTGTTTGATCCGATGCAATACTTCCCGGCCATCAGTTCCTGGTAAATTGAGGTCAAGGATAATCATTCCTGGACGAGGCGCAATATCAGGCGCGGTATACCTGCCAGTGCGATAAAGAAATGACAATGCTTGATCGCCATTAATACAACGATGAATCGGCATCAACAATGGCGATCGCTTCAGAAAACGTTCGATAGTTTCAAAGTCTTCATTGCTATCTTCCACAATTAACAGGGGCGGAGTTTGCCTGAGAGGAGGGCTGGAAACGTCGATCATAGCAGTGGTTAGGGGCAAAGAGGACAAGGGAGACAGAGGGCAAGGCAGACAAGGAGCAAAACTGACTACTGAACATTTTCCCAAAAATCTCGATCGCGGCTGTGCGGAAAAACTTGCTTGGGCAAGAAAGAATTATTTTTCAACCCCGATCGCATAACTTGAACATAAAGGTTAGCGTTTATTATTGACGGTTGACGGTTAACTGCGTCGCACCCGGAGGTGACGGCAAGTATGAAAACACGCCCTCGTCCCTTGTTCGCTTACCCCATCGCCTCCGCTGTTAAGGTGAAATAGAAGGTGCTACCTTGATTAATTGTGGACTCAACCCAAATTTTACCGCCATGCCGTTCAACAATTTTGCGGGCAATTGTTAATCCGGCTCCATTACCACCGCCGTATTCGTCTCTTCCATGTAATCGCCGGAAAATTTGAAAAACCCTTTCCTCTTGATGTTCCTGGGGAATGCCAATACCGTTGTCGCGCACGTAGAAGGTGTAGGGACTAGTCGCTGGTTTGTCAGTTGTTGACAGAAAGCCGATTTCTACCCATTTTTCTGGTTTGTCATTGTATTTCATGGCGTTGCCGATCAGGTTGGTAAATACCTCATTTACCTGAGCGCGATCGCATTCGACTATCGGTAGGGTTTGGGGAATGCGAAAGTCAACTTGGTCTTGGGGTCGAGATATAGTTAAGGTAGCGATCGCTTGTTGCACCAAATCATGTAAATTCACTGGTTGGCGGATGAGTTCAGCCCTTCCTAACCGGGAAAAGTGCAGCAAGGAATTGATTAAATTCTCCATGCGCTGGGTAAGTCTGACCAGCGTTTGTAGTTTGGCAACGCCATCTTCATTTAAAATATCGCCATAATCTTCAATTAAGAAATTGGCGTAGTTATGAATTCCTCGCAGTGGTTCCTTTAAATCATGGGAAGCGACATAAGCAAAGGAATCCAATTCTTCATTACTCCGCCGCAGTTCCATGTTCACTAATGCCAGTTCATCTGCTTGTCGCAGAATTACGCCGACAATCAGGCTGCGCAATTCGGCAATGGCGGCAATTTCACAGTGTTTCCAAGGTAGAGAACAACCATTAACTGTTTGTTGCCATAGGCTAAAGGATTTGCGTGGTGACAAACGCGAACTGCCATCATCGAGAACTTCCACAGGTTTATGGGGATTACCACCCCAATTCACAGTTTGCATCACTTCTGGACGGAACCAGATAATGTAATTTTGGTGAATTTTGGAAATTTCTAGAGCTAAAACCCCACTAGCAATGGCTTTAAAAGACTCAGCCGCCGGATAAACTTGTGACAGCGATCGCGTGTGAAATAAATTATCTTGCAGTTGGGGTTTAATCCAATTTAACAGAGGCGGAATATCAGTTTCTAGGGGTGTTTCACCGATGCAAATCAAGCGATCTCTACTGCAAACTACTGCACCAGTGGCACTCACCAACGCTAGCAGTTCTGACCCCATCTGTGCAATCCCATCGAGAAAATGCTCAGCTTGGGATAAAGATTCTACAAATTGAGTTTGCAAAGACTTCAATTGAATTTTGTAGTCTCGATCTTCGCTGGCTTCTTTATTTGCTAGTTCTAGTGACATCACCTGGCCAATAAACTCGCAAGCTGCCCGCAAGCTGTAAGGAATATACTTAGCTGAAGAATGATGACAAGCAATCAAGCCCCAAAGTTTTTTGTCTTGCACTAAAGATATGGACATGGAAGCAGCTACCCCCATGTTTTGCAGATATTCCAGATGAATTGGTGAAACACTGCGTAACACCGACAAACTTAAATCTAGTGGTTGATTAGTTAAAGGATTGTTTGTCGGGATTAACTCTACAGGCTGATAATTAGAAGTCGGAATAATCCGCAGCCAGTTGCGCATGTAGAGTTGTCGCGCTTGTTTGGGAATATCACTAGGTGGATAACGCAAGTCTAAATAAGGAATATCCTGGTTTGTATCTTCCGCAACCACGATACCAGTTTCATCATCATCAAAACGGTAGATCATGACGCGCTCAAATCCAGTAATTTTGCGCACTTCCTGGACTACCACCTGACACATCTGCTGCATTGTGCCAGCTTTTTGAATTTTAGTGATTACTCCTTTCACCTGCTGGTAAAAACCAAAGAAGTTAGCTTTCCCCTTCATTTTCTTTGGTTCCAATTCCAACAGCGCCACCCCATCCCATTGATGTACTATGCCATCAAATCGCAAATTTTTGCCTTGATGCTTGATGTAAAGGTGTAAGGGATTCAGGCTTTCAAAATCTCCGTTTAAACATTGCTGGATAGTATTAATCTGTTGAGAGTCAAATAAGGCTGATAACGACTTACCTATTAAATCTTGGGGTTGGCGCTCAAGGAACTCAAATGTATTATTGCTAACCTGAATAATTTTTAATGTCGCTAAATCGATTGCTAGCAACATTCCATGTGGCTGGATCGATCCGGGAATGTGAATCGGTTCGCGATCGCAGTTTGTTAAATCCACCGACTGAATCATCATGCCTTGCCAAACGTCTTGTGACAACCGTCTTGATTCTCCTGTAGAAAATATCGATCCAGAAGTTACCCTCAGTGTAAATCACACCTAGCTCTATCAAAAATTATCTGTCATTTGGTAGAAATTATTGATTTCTTTAGATAGATTTATTGTCTTAATCAGCCTGTTCTGCTTTTTCCACGGTATCACCGTTAACTCCCAAGGTCAGTTCTAAAGGTATGCGCGATGGATACGCCTTGACTACCTCGCGATACACATCATAGTTAGTCGGTAATGTCTGCCGTTGCGAACCGACTCCATAGGTAATTTTATAATCTACAGTTTTCAATAATTCTGGCTGACTTACCTGTTGTTGAGGTTTTTGGCGCTGTTCAACTTCCCCAACCGAAGGACGCGGTGGTAGCGCCGCCCACCATAAACCGCGATCGTCAGGCCCAGTAACCGCACCTTCTGGCTTCAAACCATTACGATTTAGCAAATAAGTACTGGCGAAAGTTTCAAATTGCGGTGATGGTTCATCAATATACTGCACTCGCCAGGTATAAGTCGTCAGCGCTGTTGCTTCATATTCGCTAGTAGTTACAGTACTGCAACTACTAAGAGTCAGCGCCGTCAGCATCACCGCAGTTAGAGATATAAAGCTAGATTTTTTCATTACTGATCAACATACCTGTGCAAGGAATGAAGCTAAAAGCCTCATTCATGGAGCTAAAAACCTCATTCACCGAGCTAAAAGCCTCATTCATGGAGCTAAAAACCTCATTCACCGAGCTAAAAGCCTCATTCACCGAGCTAAAAGCCTCATTCACCGAGCTAAAAGCCTCATTCACCGAGCTAAAAGCCTCATTCACGGAGTTAAAAGCCTCATTCACCGAGCTAAAAGCCTCATTCACCGAGCTAAAAGCCTCATTCACCGAGCTAAAAACCTCATTCACCGAGCTAAAAGCCTCATTCATGGAGATAAAAGCCTCATTCACGGAGTTCAAGCCTTGACAGAAGCCCTATTCCCATCATAGTCCGACTACATAAGCCTGGCTTATTAAGCCCATCTATAATAATTTGTCAATCCTTGTTGACTTTTTGTAACAATATTGTTAAATTTATTTACATAAAGTAACAACCACAATAAAAACAGCAAAGGAAAACAATTATGTATACCACCATTAACGAAGATGGCGTTCTCAACAACTATGCAACTGAACCCCAAATGTATTACGCTGAATACCCTGCAATTTGGGAGCAACGTAAATATGTTATTCAAGGTATTTTTGCCAGCTTAATTGTGACAACCTTAGTTTTGGTTGCTTTGAGCATCAACTAACTTTTTAAACTTATTGTTATCTCTCATCGTCATTCGTTCTTCTCTGCATCACCTCGGTTAGTTTCGCCGGGGTTTTTTGTTGCTCATAGGTGCGATGAGGAGATAATTCTATTTATAGTGCTAGACTTTTACTCAATTCTGAATGAAGTTTAATATATTCAATCTTTACTCAATCTTTTTCTGAGTTGTTTAAATCTAAACTTTATTAACTAAATTTTTCTGATAATTTGCAAGGCAAAAAAGTCTGATATATGGCTTAAAAGCTATGAAATTTGAAACCAGTACTATTACGGTTATCTGAAAACTTAATATGTTTTAATATAATTTCTAATCTATAAATTAAGTAAGTAAATGACGTAAAACTTAATTAATGTTAAGTTTCATCCAACAAAAGTAGTTTATTTTTTCAGACAACAATTTCTTATTTTTTCAAATTTAATTTCATACAAATTAAGAAAATATTAGCCGAGATGAAAATTGCTAATTTTTCAATATTTGTATGTTTGCTAATCTGATAAATTTTCTTTGGCTGACACCACGTTTATTGGCTGCACTACTCATTAAAATTATGCTCTCTTTAGAACAGACAAAATTAAATAAATTATGGGATGAGCTTCAATACTTTAATAAAATTCAGTATAGCGGCAAGCTAAAAATTCAAAGTTCTCAAAAAACTCATTGGACTTTTTATTATGAGCTAGGACAGATAGTTTGGATAACTGGAAGCGAGCGTCAATGTCGGCGGTTTTATCGATACATAACACCAAATTGTTATCAAGTTGAAATTAACAAATTGCTATCACATATTGAAGATAGCTCAATAGATTATTGGGATTATAAGCTCATAAAAATTCTCTGTCAAAAATATCAAATCAAACCTCAGCAAATCGATGCTATTACTAGGGGAATAATATCAGAAATATTATTCGATATAGCTCAACATCTAAACAGTGGAACCTTACGTCATGAGCGCCATCAAGACGTAATTTTAAAAGCATCAACTGATGTAAAAATTCCCAATACCATTATTAAACAAGCACAAGAATTCTGGAATAATTGGTCAACCGCTGGTTTGACTAATCTTTCTCCTCACTTAGCACCAATCATTCGCAAACCAGAACAACTCCAGCAGCAGGTAAACTCATCTGTCTACAAAAATTTTACAAATTCTATTAACGGCAAATATAGCTTATGGGATTTAGCTGCGCTCCGAAATCAGAATCCTTTATCAATAACTCGTTCTCTACTTCCCTATATCCGTCAAGGAATCATTGAACTTATAGAAGTACCCGACTTAACTTTACCAGCCACTAAATCTAAAAATAACGAGCGCTTAGTACCGCCTCAAAAACTAAATTCTCCTCTCATCGCTTGTATAGATGATAGTTCTCAAATCTGTAAAATCCTCCAGGAAATTATTACCTCAAATGGTATGAGGTTTATTAATATCCAAGACCCTGTACAAGCTCTTCCAATTCTTATACAGCATAAGCCAGACTTGATATTTTTAGATTTGCTTATGCCTGTTGTTAATGGATATGAAATTTGTGCTCAGTTAAGGCGAAGTTCTGTTTTAGCTAACACACCTGTAGTTATATTAACAGGTAGTGATGGTCTGTTCGATAAAGTTCGCTCTAAGGTTTTTGGTGCGACAGACTTTATGAATAAGCCCATAGATGCTGATAAAGTTTTGGATATAGTACATAAATATCTATCGACTGTAGTCACAGCTAACAAGGTTTTGAGTTCGTCAACTTCCACATCTTTGCCAATTTACGAGGGTTCAGCGCTTGTAGAAAGGTTATGAAGGGTGCATCCCAGTTTTTATTTTTCCAAAAAAGGTCAATGAACTCAGGACTTACGCAAACCAAAAGCGTTTAATCATCTGCAATTTTAATTAAATAAAATACGTGACCAAATATCAACTATATCTACCATTTTATCGCTACTTATACCCTTAATCCGTTTTTTACCATTTGCAATGGTTACTCTTTCTACTACATCTTTCAAGGATTCAAACTTTTTCTTTTTACGTTCTTTCTCAATACTTTCAACAACCTGAACAGCTTTTTTATCAGTAAAACCAGCCGTTCTTAATCTGAAATTAAGTTCTAATAAATTTAGATTATTAAATATTTCTAATGGTTGAATTTGTTGAGGAATTTTATTTTCAAGTAACTTCATAATTTCATACAACTTCTGCCTGTCCTGTCTTTCTTGTGCTAGTTCAGACCTTAAATGATCAATTTGCTGTTTTAATACACTGAAGTCATCATTTGTAAAATTTGAGTAATTTGATTTGGCTCTTATTTCGATAGATGTATTATCTTCTGGGTCTCCACTTGAGTTTAGTTGCTTAAAAGTAGCTACTTGCTTAAGTATTTTCTCCTCATCATTGGATGAAATAACAAAAGCGTTTACCATTTCAAATTGGCGAGGGTTTTTCTCTCTTGCCTTAACAACAGCATAGTATTCAAAATGCCCATCAACTACTGTATAAGTTTCTAAATCGATATTTTTTAAAACCAAGGGTTTAATAAGCCCACCGCTTTCGATTATTGTATTAGTGAGGTTATTTAAAGCATCATCTTCAAAATTTGAAGCAGGAACATCACAAATTATATTTTTGACATCAACTGTATAAAATTTCATAATTATTTGGCTCCGATTTTTTCTAAAACTTCTTTGGCTAAAACCTCAAATTCCATAGCTGACTGTTGAGCATTAGCTTTTGATTCTGCATACTTAATAATTGATTTAGGATCTGGGTATTCTAATTCTCCAATCGTTATAAAATTATTCATACATTCTGATAGAGAGGTTCTGTCATAGATAACTGCTTCCATCAAAGGTAAGCCATATCGATCAGATATTACATTTCTCTGTCTGGGAAAAGTGTACTGTAAAAATTTAGGATTAGTTGAAATTTTAGAAGCAAGAACTCCTATGATTTGAAGGGCTGGTTTCCCTATCATGTTTCTGTATTCGTTAATTTCATTAACAAAAATTTTGACCGTTGGCAAGCCTTGGTTTGCAAAGGGTTTTAAATCTGAAGGAATTATTAAGTAATCAGAAGCAATTAAGGCAACTTGAGCATAATAGTCTCTTGATGGGGGAGTATCAATTACTATAATGTCATAATCATTTTCTACATTTTTGAGTTTAGAAATCAACCTAGGTCTGCTAACTGCCATTTTATTTAACATATCTTGCTTATCAATCAAGCTAATATGAGAAGGTATAACATCGATTTCGGGATTATTAAAATAATGAGACTGCCGCCTAATTTCAGATATATGATTAAAATCTCCAGATTCTAATAAATGTGATACATTTAGTGCGCGTAAATCATCTTCTTCATCAAATTGAAACTTGATTAATCCAGTAGCAAAAGTAGTATTCGCCTGAGAATCTATATCTATTAAAAGTACTCTTTTGCCTTTTTTACTCAAAGCTGCTGCTAAATTAACGGCAACAGTTGTTTTACCCACACCGCCTTTATTATGGTAAACCGCAATCGTTTTCATTGAATTTTGCCTCTTGGTTTCAGAACTTGATTTAGTTTCAGATATTTGAATATCTAAATTATTTAGATTCTGTCTTTCTTGTAGACTCTCTCTACCAATTAAATTTTTAATATCTTCTATCTTCGTTTCTACTTCTTTAGCAGCACACTGAAAAACTAGCTGAATCTCATATTGAAATTTTTCATAAATTCTGATTTCCTTACCATTGGTTAACAATCCATAACGCACATTTAAGGTTGTTAAATAATGTCTGAGTCTGGAAACATGATTATTTAAATTGTGCTTCGGATGCTTCGCTTCCATGACGACACTCAATGGCGAGTTTGCATCTAAAACAAAGGGAACCACTTGCACTGCAAAAGCTAAGAAATCTAAGCGGATGCTACCAAGTACTACCTCTTGATGCCAGGTGTCAGGAGTATAACCTAGTGCTGGTAGCAAATATTGAACGATGAGTTTACTTTCAACTTCGCTTTCGTTGCGGCACAGTTTAGGATTAAAAGGCAATCTCTTACTCCCTATAGAAAACTGCTGTGATGGGAAAGAAGCTCATACTTGTTTGATTATGGCATTGACTCAGTAGTATTGATTACAAAAAGTGTTTGATAAATTGTAAAAAATCATAAAATTTTTAGTATTTATACTGAAACTTCTGGACATTATGACAAATTCACAGTAACCAAATCTAATAAAATTGATGGGTATCTAAATTAAAGCCCTACTGAAGCTGCTCAAATATATGATGTAGGGTGGGAAATGCTTACAAAACTCTGATTTTCTGGGCATTGCCCAGTCTATTAGGATTTCAAAAATCAAATAAAAGTGATGTAAAAGATAAATATTGATTTATCTTTGCTTAGGTTTCGCAACTTAAGTCAGGTTGCTATATAATTCTGACTGCCTCAATTGTGGCAATGTCACTGGAATCACTTTGTGTATTCCAGAAAGATTAAATTGAACGTAAATTTCCATATATCAGGAGAGGTGTACGCTACCCAGATGGGGATGCGTCATCAAAGGACTTACCAATGGGATATGTAATTGCAACTGCAAATATGAAAGGTGGTGTCGGCAAAACCACCATTACAGTCAATTTAGCTACTTGCTTAGCGAAAAATCACGGTAAGCGGGTGTTGGTTCTTGATTTAGATAGTCAAATTAGTGCCACACTCAGCTTGATGTCGCCTTTAGAATTTGCCAAGCGGCGGAAGACTAGAAAGACTTTTAGATATCTAATAGATCAAGTTATTACACCTGAACCAAATCCTAAGTTTGCGATTCATGATATCGTTCAGAGCAAAGTTTGTAATTTGCCGGGATTGGATTTACTGCCTGGAGATATTGATTTATACGATGAATTTGTGGTTTCGGAAATGCTGCATCAACAATCGGTGGCTTTAGGCGAGCAGGATTTTGAAACTGTTTGGAATCGCTTTGAACGAGTGTTAATTAATAATATCTTAAAGCCAGTGCGGGACGAATATGATTTTATTCTTTTAGACTGTGCTCCTGGCTATAATCTTTTAACTCGCAGTGCTTTAGCTTGCAGCGATTTTTATATCCTGCCTGCTAAACCAGAACCTTTATCGGTGGTGGGTATTCAATTGTTAGAAAGACGCATTGGACAATTAAAAGATAGTCACGAACATGAAGCAAAAATTGATATAAAAATGCTGGGGATTGTATTCAGTATGTCGAGTGCAAATCTGCTCACTGGCAGATATTATAAACAAGTTATGCATCGCGTTGTGGAAGATTTTGGTGTAGATAAAATTTGTAAGAACCAAATTCCTGTTGATGTGAATGTGGCTAAGGCTGTTGATAGTTTTATGCCAGCTGTTTTAATGAATCCGCAATCTCCTGGTTCTAAAGCTTTTCTTCAATTAGCCCAAGAGTTATTGGAGAAGTTGTAAAAATTGGGCATGGGGCATGGCATGGAACTAACAACTGACTATTAACTAGTTTTAAATATTAATGCTCTGAGGAATTTTGGAAGGGAGGAGATAGTCATAGGTTGGGCGGCTCAAGTTGCGCTGATTGATGGTGTGTTCAACTTGTTGGAGATTTTCTTGGAAATTCTGCAATAAGGATTTGACACGGCTGTCGGTAAAGTATCCCTGAGGATATTCACCGAGTTTGTTGTAATATACAGAACCTAGTAAAGCCAACAGGTTATATTGCCGTTGGGCTTGCTCTAGAGGTGCGAGCAAATTAAGGTAGTCTTGCTCTGTGACTTCTCCTTTGAGAATTGAGGCGGGTACGTAACCTGCTAATGGTAAAGCAGCGGCGTAGCCCATTAAGTCTTTTTGGGGAAAGTTAACTGCTGCGTGTTGGGCGCTGGCGGTAAATATAATCAGTGTTGCAGCATCAACTAGGTAGTCTCGCGTCTGGATACGTCCATCTTCACCAAATTCGCTGATCCGCCCACCTTCATAAGCCTGAACTTCAGCCGCCCACGATTGTAGGGCGGTATCATTTTGAATATCTCGATCTGTGGCGTAGTAAAGTTTCAGGTAGTCGCTCACCCATTGACGAATAGCATCCCAGACTAATAAAGCATCGTCTCGGTAAGGATAAATCGGTAGTAAATTGCGATCGCTTACTCCGCGCTGTTCAAATTGCTTGGGTAACATGGCACTATTAAAGCCATAGGTTTGCAATCCCTTAACGGCTAACACCCGTGAGTTATCAATTGTGGATGAGAGTAATCTATCTACACCACCACCACGAGCAATCAAAATCCGTTGCGCCGCATCATTAATCGCTAAAGTACCAGCAAAATGGGGACGTAGCAGTAAGCCGAGGGGATGGGTAGCTGGTAGTTGTCGATAAGTAGCGATGACAAACGCACCGACGAATAAGTGAGTTCTCGCTAGGTGGGTAACGGGTTCGTGAAAGTTAGCATCAGCAATTTGCACAACTGTTTTGGCAAATAACCAAGCATATTTACCAGAATTAGGCGTAATAATTGGATAATCGGGGCTTGGAGTTTGTCCACATTGGATAGCGACTGGGCGCAGTAAGCGATCGCTTTTGGAACCTCTAGGTACAGCAAACAGCGCTAGGGGAGCATAAACATATTTTTGTTCTTTGGGGTAGGTTCCGTTGAGCGCACCCGCAAAAATGCCATAATCTGTCAGGTAAAGTCTTCCTTCTTCCCCTGCTGCTTGTAAGGAATCGTCACTTCCCATGACAGCTTGGTAATGTTCATCGGTAACGGGAAAGCGATCGCTTAATTTACTGACTCTCTGAATCATCACGGGATTGTAACCCGCTACGCGCATATAAGCGAATACTTCGTCTTCTTGAAAATTTTGCGCGATCGCTGGTACTCCAATCACCGGAAATAACTTTTCGTAATCTGTCAGGCTGCTTACATGTCCTGTCGGATGTTCTGCATACAGCATTTCAATTACCCGATTCAGGGAATCTCTGAGAATTTGGACTCCATTCTCTTTGAGAATAGCAAACAACAGATCGTCAAGTTCGTGAAAATCCTTGGATATGCCTTTAATCAAAAACTGGGGGACAATTTGCAGCACCCTAGCAATAATGCTGATATTCAAAGGAATCGCCCCCTTGAATAAAGCTTCTAAGATAAACAATTTGACATCGTCGCGAATTGACTTGGAACCGCGATTACCACGGTTGGTAATCAAAGTATTGACAAACAGCACTCGTAACTGCTGCGCTAACAAAAAATACCAGTTAGTAGAAAATTTTTCCGCAGCAGGTAGCTCATCCACCATTGCGAGCGGTGGAATATGGCTATGGTTATATCGATATTCTTGCCTAGTTGTCTCCAGGCTTTGATTAATTGGCAGACTTGTCAAATTATCTGAGGATGAAGCATTCATGGAACTAATTGCATGTAGTTTTTCAAAGAGAACTTCAAAACTCAAGCGAAGAAAGACTTGCGAGAATTTTTTCGTTGCTGAGATTGATGATTTATCCGATCTCTGTCTCGTAGAGCTTATCCAAATATTCTGCCCAAGTGGCGATTGTTCAAGGGTTGTGTTGCAAAAATTTGTATGAGACAAAGCTCAGGTATAAATCAAAACTAATTATGCAGTTATGAGAGAAACTTTAGCAACAAATATAAAATTACGTTTCACCAAAGCTTAATCTTTCGTTAACCTTGCCTGGTTTACTCTAGCATGTAATTTAGTAGTTGAACTTTGCCTTCTTCGTAGTCAGGACTAAATTCCTGGCTACGAATTTATCCACAAAGATGGCGTTTGTGTACTGAATTACAATAATATATATCTCTGTGCAAAATTCTTAATCGGGTCTAATGGTTTTTGACATTAGCAATTGGCTGCACTCAGCTAAACATAGGTAAACAATATACAATTTCGGGGCAGTTTAAATGTTAAATGCTGTACAGACTATCACTATCTTTCAAAGACAACCAAATCCTAAAGTACTTTCAGCAGGGCAAGTAATATTTGAGGTAGGAGAGCCTGGTGATTGTATGTATGGTATTATCGAAGGCTCAGTTGATATATTAGTTGATGGCAAGGTTGTAGAAACAATTTCCGCTGGAGAAGTTTTTGCGATCGGGGCACTTGTAGGCGTAAAAAATAGAACTTATACAGCTATTGCTAAAACAGATTGTAAACTTGCTTTTTTGGATGAGCAAAGGTTTCTCTTTGTAGTGCAAGAAACTCCTTTGTTTGCGCTACAAGTAATGAAAAACTACTCAGAACGTTTGACTCGTGTTGAGCATTCCCTCTCTGGTCTGAGACAATAAGATACCAATGTAGTGAGGACTTTAGTCCTTATTTGCTGACTAAAGTCCTCTCTGCGAGACGCTGCGCGAACACTACGAAATCAATTTTTGTATTTTTACATTGCTTAACGATCGCACTATTTTACATCTAAGACAATCGCTACAAGTCTTGTTCTCGAATCACTCCAGGGGAATACTGTAAGCACTAAAGCCATAAGCTAAAGTGTCTTTCCACGCATCTGAAGGTTTGAGACTTCTATTAATTGCTTTCGCAAATGGTAGGGGAATACCTTTGATCGTTTCCGGTAAAATTGCATATTCTGTTGTCGGTTCAACTATATATTGGGGACACTTAGTTTGAATCCCAGCAGAATTCAACATTTCTTGAATTTCAATGGCTGAATATTGCTTGAGGTAAATAGGATTTTTGCTAAATATATTGAGATTTCTAATGAAATTATGGATAATATGCGAGGGACAAGCTTTGTTATGAAAAGAATGGTTAAAAACAAACATTCCCCCAGGCTTTAAAACTCGGAATATCTCAGTCAATAAATTTCTTAACTGTGCATGTGGTATGTGCATAAATACACAGTTAGAAATTACTAAATCCATAGAGTTATCTGCTAAAGGTAAATTTTCAGCCGAATTACAAATTATATTAAATTCAGCATCGGGAAAAAAATTATATTCTTCTTTAACTTTAATTAGTCGCCTCAATAAAGATTCGGAAATATCAATAGCATAATATTTTTGACATTGCAGATTTTTATCTTTAGAAAGATGTAAGGGAGCGCGACCATAGCCACAACCAATTTCTAGAATAGAATCCACAGATTTATTCATAGGAAACTTATTCCAAGTTCCCCCAGGTCTACCACCTAACAATGTGTAATCTTGTTTAATGGCTGATGTTTCTGTTATTGTCTCAATTTTTTGGGAACCATAGTAGGTCTTACCAATTGCATCCCATTTTTGTTTATGTGCAGTATTATTTAACTGTGCATAATTATGCGGAAAATATATGCCATCACGCAATTGAAATTCACTTAAGCTGCTGGGAGAATTTGCTAATTGAGTCATAAGAGTATTTATAAGGATAACTAGCCATTTTTCCTGTTATACTCCTAAATAATAATTACCTGCAAGTGTAATTTTATCTAAGTAATTAAATTTAAGTTCTCAAAAAAATTACGTATATTTATATCTAGGGTATTCACTAGTCGCCAGCGTTGGATTTTATCGATACTTATAGCTTAAAAATTAACGATAATTTCTCTATAATTTATCCATCCAAGTGGACTTAGCTACCGATAAAATTTATCTAGAGTTTGATAACTACTGAAAAACGCGGTCGTTGGTAACGAAAAAATTTGTTAAACAACAATATTTGCCCAAAATTCTCCCAGAGAATTGTTGTTGCTTGTCAGTATTTTTACTACTAAAGAGTTAAATCAGTTTACAAATACTTTAAATTAAATTATAGACGGCAATTATCGGAGACTGTGCGGCAATGAATGAAGAGTCACAACAAAAACGGGTAGTAGTTGTGGGCGCAGGTTGGGCTGGTTTAGGTGCAACCTACCACTTAGCCAAACAAGGATATGATGTGACGCTTCTAGAAGCTGGGCCTTATCCTGGGGGACTGGTTGCGGGTTGGAAAACCGCCGCAGGACGTTCTGTAGAAGCAGGTATACATGGCTTTTGGTATCCTTACAGAAATATTTTTGCACTCATCAATGAATTAGGAATTAATCCTTTTACATCTTGGACTCGTTCGGCGCAATATTCCCCTGCGGGTTTGGAAGTAGAATCACCAATTTTTCAAGAGTTACCCAGACTTCCCTCGCCTTTAGGAACTTTTCTCTACACACATTTTCAACGTCTCCCATTAGTTGACCGTTTGAGTGCCTTACCTTTACTTTATGCTGTAGTTGATTTTGATAATTCTCATGATGCATGGCGGCGTTATGATTTTGTCACAGCGCGAGAATTATTTAAGGATTTTGGCGTGTCAGCACGACTCTATAAAGATGCATTTGAACCAATGTTATTGGTAGGTTTATTTGCACCTGGCGAACAGTGTTCCGCCGCCGCCACTTTAGGAATGTTGTACTTTTTTATTTTGGCACATCAAAGCGATTTTGATGTGGTTTGGTGTCGGGGAACGGTGGGCGAAAAAATATTCCGTCCTTGGGTAGAACGCATTGAAAAAGCTGGCGCTAAGGTTTTACCAAAACGGCGGGTAACTGATGTCATTGTTGATAGTAATAATCATGCTAAAGGCGTGGTTTGTGATGGTGAAGTATTCGATGCTGATGCTGTAATTTTTGCTGTTGGGGTGACAGGAATGAAGAAAATTGTTGCCAATAGCCCCAGTTTACAAAGTCGGCAAGAATTTCGTGATTTAAATAATTTGGGCGCAATTGATGTTTTAGCAACTCGCTTATGGTTTGATAGAAAATTAAATATTCCGCGTCCTTCTAATGCTTGTTTTGGATTTGATGATACTACAGGTTGGACATTTTTTGATTTAAATGCCCTGCATGATGAATATAAAAATGAATCAGGAACAGTTATTGAAGCTGATTTTTATCACGCAAATCAGTTTTTACATTTAGCTGATGAGGAAATTATTCCCATAGTGCAGCGTTATTTAACAACTTGCATTCCAGGTTTTCGAGAAGCCAAGGTGATTGATAGTAGTGTGATTCGGTTACCTAATGCAGTGACTCATTTTGCCCCAGGAAGCTATCGTCATATGTTACCAGCCAAGACGAGTTTGGCAAATGTGTTTATGAGTGGTGATTGGATTGTTAACCGTCATGGTTCATGGTCGCAGGAAAAGGCTTATGTTACTGGTTTAGAAGCGGCAAATTTGGTAGTTTCCTATTTAGGACAAGGACAGCCATCTGAGATTTTACCTGTAGAAGCCGATGAAGCCCATATCCAAGTAGCGCGATCGCTCAATCAAACAGTGCGTCATTTAAGCAAATCTATTCTGCCTGATTTTTGGTTGCCTTAGCAGCGACACTTCGACACTTCGACTTCTCCCAAGGGGAGACGCTGCGCGAACGCTCAGTGTGCGGACTCCACGCGGTAGTTTCGGCTTCGCTCAACTACCGCCTTTCAATGCCCAATGCCCAATGCCCAATGCCCAATGCCCTATACTTAAACAAAACTCGGCTGTTTGGGTAAACTAACTATCACTTTAGTTCCCTGCCCAATTTGACTAGATAATTGAATATTACCCCCATGTAACTCGACACAAGATTTGGCGATCGCTAATCCTAAACCTGTACCGGGAATTGTACCAACGTTACTTCCACGACTGAAGGATTGAAATAACTTTTGTTGATCGGCTATGGGGATACCAATCCCCTCATCTTTGATGTAAACCATCACATCTGATTCAGTACCAATCAACTCAAATTTAATGTTGCCGCCATTTGGAGAATATTTAATAGCATTAGAAACTAAATTTATAAAAATTTGTTGCAAAAGCCCGCGATCGCCCCAAAAGTCTTGATAATTTCCACTACTGTTAAAAATTAATTCATGCTCGTGAGTTAATGTCTCTTGTGCTTGTTCGAGAATATCGGTAAAAAATTGCAGCAAATCGAGTGGAATCGGCTTAAATCTAGTTTTATCCAGTTCAATTTGGTTAACCATCAACATGTTATCCACTAGTTTAGACATTGACCTAGCTTTTTCCTCGATCATGCCTAAAAACTTTTGTTGTTTAGATTCATTTAATTGTTGACCATATTTGATTAAAGTTGATGCAGCCGCCAAAATGGAAGTCAACGGCGTGCGGTACTCGTGGGAAACTGTGGCGACAATTTGCGATTTAAAGGTATTAAGTTGCTTTTCTTTGAGGAGGGCGGCTTGTGTTTGGGCTAGTAATTCAGCTTGTTGGATGGCGATCGCTAATTGTACTGATAATTCATTGAGCATTTCCACTTCATCAGTTTGCCATTGGCGTTCTTGAGAACTATGGTGCGCAATTAACAGCCCCCAAAGCGGATTTTCGCGATCGCCATTGTTACTTAAATGAATCGGCACAACTAAATTGTCTTTTGTTTTAAATTGTTCTAATAAATGTAAATAATCATTACTTAATCCAACTTCACAAACTTGAGTAATCGGTAATTTACATCCCCACACATGGTTTTCGCCGCCTACTTCTTGGCAAATATCTTGGATATCATGAGATGCGGCTAAAGTTTCTCCAGATTCAACAGAAGAAGCTACGGTTTTACCGCGATTATCTGGGGCAAATTGATACAATAAAACGCGATCGCACTTGAGAAGTTGCTGTACTTCTACTACCGCTGTATTCAATATTTGCTCTAAATCTGAAGACTGGCGAATTCGTAACGCCGTTGTCGCAATTAAGCGCTGTCTTTCTCGTGTTTTGTAGAGTTGGGCTTGCAAGTACGATTGTTTAATCGCATTCCGCACAGCTAATTGCAACACATCTGGTTTGAGATATTGCTTAACTAAATAATCTTGCGCACCCCGTTTCATTGCCTGTACGGCAACTTCTTCATCACCCCTCCCAGTCAGCATAATTACTGTTTTTGGAGTATCAAGGATTTCTTTATTTAGGCGATCGAATAGTTCCAAACCACTCATATCCGGTAGGCAAAAATCTAGCAGAATCACATCGCAATGCATTTTTTGGCACAAAGCTAGCCCGCTTTCTGCACAGTCTGCCTCGAAAATTTTATAGGTATTGTACGGATCTTGCAAAAGATATCGACGATAAATTTTCCGATCCGCTGCACAATCATCAACAATCAGTAGCGTCCATGTGTCCACCATAAAATTATGAGGATCGGGGAATAAGGGGGATTGTTTTAGTCTATGTAGCTATTGCATAATTCTAAAAATAATCTAAAATAAATATAAATAAAATCTAAAATTTCTTGAAAAAACTTTAAGTGCTCGGCTAAAGTGCTGAAAAAATTACGTAAGTATTAGCCGACGCACCAATAGTGACAGAGTAAATCGCAAACATCGCTAGAGAGAGGGGGGAGACAGCGTGACGCGGAGAACTAAGAGATCTCGAAGATACAGAGACACAGATCTACTCAGAACCTATATGCAGTATGAGTACGAAACACCAGCACCAATAGACGAACAAAGTCTATTGCTGTATCAGGCTCCGCGTACTTTTCTGCTCCCGACTATCTCATCAACCAGAAATACACAAATTACGTTGAGACAGGCGGAGTATTAGTTGCTAACCAATAGTCTACAAATGCTTGAATTGTCTTTTGTAGTTCTTGTGCATCCATTGGCTTCACGAGATAGCCATTTGCGCCTTTTTGGTAACAGAACTCAATATCTCTTGGATTAGACGATGTGGTGAAAACAACGATCGGGATTTCTCGGAGACTAATATCTTGTTTCAGCCGCTCTAAGATATCACGACCGTCAATACCTGGTAAATTCAAATCCAGCAGGATTACAGAGGGTCTCAGGGTCTTCTGAGGATTTTCACTCCTGCTGTTTTGATAAAGCAAATCTAAAACCTCGTCTCCATTAGTACAGCGATATATAGGATTCTTTACAGCCATGCGACGCATCAGCCGTTGTAGCATCCTAAAATCTTCATTGCTGTCCTCAACGACTAGTAGAGGTTCATGAAGTTTTGTCGTCATTAGTTGTCTTAACAAAACGTAATAATTAAAAGATTTTTGTTACTTATCTTAAACTATTCCAGCGTAAAATAGAAGGTCGAGCCAATGCCTAGGGTCGATTCCACCCAAATTTGCCCGTTGTGAAGTTCAACAATTTTCTTCACAATTGCTAATCCTGCACCGACTCCCCCACCATACTTTTCTTGGGAATGAAGGCGTTTGAATAGTCGAAAGATGGTTTCGCGATGATGTTCGGGAATGCCAATACCATTATCGCGGACATAAAATATAGGCGTGACAGAAGATTGTTGTTTTCTCTGCTGTGGGTGGGAATTTAGGTAGCCAATTTCCACCCATTGCTCGGCTTTATCGTTGTATTTAAATGCGTTGGTAATCAGATTACTAAATACCTCGTTCACGAGAACTGAATCACACTGAACTGTTGGTAAAGGTTGAGGGATGCGAATATTAAACAGATGAGCATCTGGACGACTAGCACGAAAGACATCAATTAATTCGTTGACTAGATCATTAAAATCGGTAGGTTGTTTGCGTAATTGTGCTTGTCCTAGCTGGGCGAGTCTTAAGAGTGCATTAATGAGAGTTTCCATGCGCACCGATAAACTTACCACTGTTTCTAGACATTCCAGGGCGTCAGCATCCAATATTTGGGCGTAATCTTCTAGAAGAATAGTTGAGTAATTGTAGATACCGCGCAAAGGTTCCTTGAGATCGTGGGAAGCAGCGTAAGCAAAAGAGGCTAATTGGCGGTTACTGCGTTCTAAATCACGGTTAATTTTGGCTAATTCATCGGCTTTAGAAAGAACAATCCCAACGATCGCATTTCTGAGAGCGATCGCGCTATCAAGTTCGCATTCTTTCCAAGGTAGAGAAGTTAACCTGACTGTTTGTTGCCATTTCGCAAAAGATTTTCGCGGACTCAAGCTCACAGTACCATCTACCTCGGTAACTTGAACAGCTTGATTAGGGTTACCTGCCCAGTTTACTGTTTGAATCACTTCAGGACGAAACCAGAGAATGTAATAACGCCGGACTTGGGAAATTCGCAGTAGTAACAATCCACTAGCTGTGTCTTTAAACGCAACGCTTTCTGGATAAAGCTGGGGTAGGGAATTAGTTGCAAACAGATTGTCTTTAATTTGATCATCTGCCCATTCAATTACAGCACGAACCTGCTCAATTGCCGGTGTTGTCCCGACGAGGGTAATTTCATTATCTAAACAAACTGCTGCACCAGAAGCGCTGACAACATCTAGTAAGCGGATTTCGGGTTTAATTAGCGCATCGATAAAATTATCGGCTTGGGAAATCGATTCAATAAACTCAGATTGGAGAGATTTGAGTTTGACTTGATAATCTAATTCTAATTCGTTAACTTTATGGGTTAACTCCGATGAGACAATTCGCCCCAAAAAGGCGCAAATTTGCCGCATTTCATGGGAAAGATGCTGAGGGGTGTGGTGATGACAGGAAATTAAACCCCAAAGTTTTTGATCTTGAATGAGTGCAATTACCAAAATCCCGGTTATACCCATATTTTGATAATACTCAATACAGCAACTATCAACACTCCGGAGTACAGATAAGCTTAAATCTAGAGGTTGCTGGGTGATGGGGTTGTCGAGGGGGACTAGCTTGACAGCGGTCGCAGTTAAATTAGGCGCGAATCGCAGTATACCCCGCTTGTATAAATTTCTCGCCTGGACAGGAATATCTGTAGCCGGATAATGTAGCCCTAAGTATGGTGGTAAATCCTCTCGTTTTGCTTCCGCAACCACCGAACCGGCTCCCTCATGGTCAAATTGATAAATTACCACCCTGTCAAAAGCGGTGATTTCTCTGACTTGACTGGCGACTAGATGCAAAAAGTCACTCAAATTGGATGTTTTTTGAATATCCGCGATCGCTTCACTGACTAAAGCATGGAAACTTAAAAAACTCAATTCCGATTGAGATTCACTCGGCTCTAGCTCCAAAATCAGAGTGTCTTCTGTACGATGAGCAATGCAGTCAAAATATTGCTCGCGATTGAAAGTATTGATAAATACTTTATAGTTTGTGTAAATACCAGCCTTTTTTGTCCAACATTGGGCGATCGCTTCAACTTGTTGAGTATCAAGTAAGCTATTTAGGGGTTTACCCAACAATTCCGAAATAGATTTACCCAAGATTTCTTGGGTATTGCTACTAACTTGTACTATATGTAATTGGGAATTGAGAGCGAGGAGTACACCATGAGGTTGGATAGAGCCAGGTAGGTGAATTGGTTTGCGATCGTGGTTCGTCAAAGAAGCCGTTGAGGCAAGATTGTCTTCTGACTGGCTCATAGCTTAAATTTAATAGCAAGCTTCTTTTTACAATACCGCAATTAAATTTTACATTTCTTTACGGATTCATAATCATTTGTCATGATGGTTTATCCTAACATCTGCTGAGTTCTATTCTGGAAGGTTGACGGTTGACGGTTGACGGTTGTACTGGCGGGTTCACAAATATCCTCACCGATCAATGATAATTCTCAATAAACCCGCCCCTACTGACTGTTGCGTTGCCCAATGCCCTATGCCCCATGCCCATTAATGATTCCTATTAGTGATAATGTGCGCACTCGCCATCGCCCAATTATTAATTACTGGCTGATTGGCATTAATCTTGCCGTGTTTTTATGGGAAATCCAATTAGAACTCGGTAATAAATTAGGTGAATTTATTTATAGTTGGGGTGTAATTCCTGCACAGATTGCTGGAGCGATGACAAATGCGATCGCTAACCCAGCAGCTTGGATAGTTGTCTGTTGGCGGTTGATTGCTTTACCGGTGGGAATGTTTCTACATGGTAGTTTTAGCCAAATATTAGGGAATATTATCTTTTTATGGGTTTTTGGCAAGACTTTAGAAAACATTCTTGGACATGGCAGGTATTTAGGATTTTATTTATTAAGTGGTATTTGGACAGCATTAGTCCAAATTGTGGCTGAACCCAGTTTATCAGTTCCCTTAATTGGTGCTAACGGTGCGATCGCCTGTATTTTAGGGGCGTATATGATGAAGTTTCCTCAAGCGAAAATTGATAGCGTAATTCCCTTGATAATTGTTTATATTCCTGCCAAACTACCAGCTTTTGCTTATTTAATTTGGTGGTTTATCCAACAACTTTTTTACGGAATTGGCAGTTTAAATATACCACCTTGGGGAGTCAATAAATTTAGCATGGGCTACTGGGCACAAGCAGCCGGATTAATTATTGGTGCAGTTTTTATGCAGTTGCAAAGAAGACGATAGTGATTAGTCATTAGTCATTAGTCATTTGTCCTCCTTCCCTTTTACGACACTAAACAACTGGTACGGCTATTGCTATATGTCTTGGTAATAAAACCGAACTAACAAGCCTCTGAAGTTGGACTAATCTATTAATTAGGAAGCTTGAGATTGAGCTTCTGAAAACAAAAGATTGCTTCTAATGAGGTGACAGTATGGCACTTATTCGTTGGGATCCATTTCGGGATATCGAACGGTTAGAACCATTCCGCGATATTGACACTTTACAGCGGCAAATGAATCGCCTATTTGATCGGTTAATGCCAACAAACAATGGTGATGAAGGTATTGGCTTTGGTTTCGTTCCAGCAGCAGAACTGGAAGAAACTGAAGACGCAATTCACCTAAGACTAGAAATACCAGGTTTGGAAGCTAAAGATATTAATGTAGAAGTCACTTCTGATACAGTTTCTATTAGCGGTGAACGGAAATCAGAAACTAAGACAGAAGAAAAAGGTATAGCTCGCTCTGAGTTCCGTTATGGCAGATTTCAAAGAGTGATTCCATTACCGAGGGAAGTGCAAAATGATCGGGTAGAAGCCGAATATAAAGATGGCATTCTTCGATTAACTTTACCGAAATCGATGTCAGATAAGCAAAAATCGGTCAAGGTTAATATTGGGTAGGTTTTGGGCATAGGGCATAGGAAACAATACTTTGCCCTGCTACAAGCCTCAAGTGGCCTGAATTTATCTAAGATTGGCTAAGGTGGCGATCGCATCTAGGATCTCATGAAGATGCGATCGCTTTCCTATCTGTTCATAAAGTAACTGGTTCTTCATCCAAAGCCGCTAGGGGGTGGTTAGTATCCAGCCATGCAACTTGGGCTTCTAATTTGTCACAACATTCTCGCACCAAACGCAAACCTTCATCTCGCGAAAGTTTAGCAGTTGCTGGGGTAAATTCTTGAAGAATATCGGCTTCGATAGTTTGATATTTATCTAATTGAGTTCGCAATTTTGTTAAATACTTTGCGCCATCACCACCATCTGTAATGGCAAACTGCAAAATAGAATCGACGTAAGCCTTGACTTTGTGGTGTTTAACTCCCTCTGTCGCCGCCGCATACAGCAATTCACCATTTAAATAGTCAAAATCTGGTACCCAAAGGAAATTACCGTCAAGTTCAAAGGTATATACATCCTTGGCTGGTTTGACTTTTAACTGCTCGTTTCTGACTCGGTGGGCAGCTTTTTCCAGTAGTGCAATAATAGCCAGAATTACCGATGGGTAATTGCTGTCAATACATCTAATTTCTACAGTTCCCAGTTTATTGAGTCGAATCGGATTCCAAGCAGATTTCAGTAAGCTTCCGCCAGCTTCTAAGAACAGGTGACGTTCGATTCCGGCTTTATCTAAGGCTTGCAACCAAGCATGATAACGGGAAAATTGCTGTTCTACTAAACTTTCTACAGTCTCAGCATAGGGCATCAGTCCACCTACGGGCTGCAAATAAGTATACACTCCCTCCCAACCGAAGATTTCACTACCACGATAACGAATTGTGTGTGCAGCTAGCCCAATCGCCTCACCTTCATAAAAAGGACAAGCCCGCCCCAAAGAAATCAGCGCTGAGTCAAAAGCAGTAGCCAAATTGTAGATATTCAGTAATTCTTCTCGCTCATTGGCTGTAGAGTTATAGGCGACTGCAACACGAGGATCTATGACTCCTGTCGGTACTTCTAAATGTAAGTGCGTGCCCGTACATTTGCCGGCGTGCAAAAAGCGATCGTAGCCGACAGTGCGGGCTTGAATATGGTAATTGGGGCGATCGCGCATTACTGGCATAATATGCAAAGGATAGCTGGAAAGCGGATACAGCCGTAAATCCATCTGTCGGGCTACAGCTAGCGCCAGTTTCAGATTTTTGAGATACTCAGCGGCCAGTTCTGTACCTGAGTAAGCGGGCGGAGTATTAATTTCAATCATACTTTTGACGAACTCTGGCACAAAGTATTGAGGGTTTAAACCTTGTGCTTGAGCCATCAAATGACAACCCTGCAAAAACTCATCACTACGATGACTGAGATCGCCAGCTTCATCTACTAGAAAAAACTCTTGTTCAAGACCAATGCGACGCTTTAGTACATCCATATCCCAAGTTATTGACTTAGTTTAGGTTACTGAAGAAAAGCAGAGGACAGAGGAAGCAGCCCCGATGACAAATTTTCATCGTCATCGATGTAAGCGAGACAAACAGACAAGGGGATGTAAAGACGCAAAGAAATGATTCTGTCAATTCAGGAGGAAAAAGTATAATTTTTGTTTTAAAGTCAGTTCTCAGTTCTCTGCTATGCAGTTGAAATTTAGGCAAAAAATCAACTGGGATTTTCTTGATACAGTTTCAGCGCAATGATTTGTGGGAATTTCCTTCTGCCCTCTATAATTTGTCGTCACTAGCGATCGCTACCCCATCCTAGATATATTTGAAAGTAGGTACTACCGCTCTTAGGTGACGACGATCGATCAACTTTTGAACACACTCTATTGTCTTATATCAGCCTCAGCTTCCCTAATATTTGCAACACAGCTTTAAAATTAACGCTCGCTTGTCATTAATCATTGGTAAGTTGTCTTCCTTCTACTGCTCCCTGAGACCTCGTTCATAAATCGCAATGCAAAAACTGCATTCACACTACATAACTGTTATCTAGTTTTCTTGATAAAGTATGACTTAATTTAGAAGCAAAATTCTTCAGATAGGATGTATCTTGAAATATTAGATATTTTGTTCTTGCTCCCTAGCCAACTGTGAACGGGGACAAGTGCAGCTTTAAGTCTCCCTTTTTCAGGGCGGTTTAGAGGAATGTTAACTTGCTTAGTGTATCGGTAATGACTTTTTAGACGGACTCTGATGAGAGTGGATAATATTTATTTCCAACTCCATAGGATTCTTGTCATGACAAAGTCTATAGCTTAAGCCAAAAAAATTGCCGAAAATCGGCAACTAGATACACACTGATGCTATTTCATTTGCTTGAATAGCTATATTGATAGGACGGAAATTCACAACTTGTTATTATGCCAAGTAAGTTAATAAACGTTAGAGAGTACACAGTTCGGGCACATCAAAGAGAAATCCACACTCGTGTTTTTCACTTTATCTGCAAGGAGTGTAATGAGAGTACACAACGGGAGACTTATGGGCCTCGACCGTTATATTGTGAACGCTGTCGCCCTCCCCAAGCGCCGAAAAAACCGCAGAAACCAGCGGCTAAAGCTAAGCCCAGACCGATGACTTACAAAAGTAAATCTGATTTGGATTGATTAATTTTTTATGACTGTTAAGGGAAAATTAGAACCTCCTCCTGATACTTACCTCTCTCCACTATTGGAATTAAGAGACTACTATGCACGCATTGTAGAAGAGTACGAACGCTTATATACACAAGCGCGATCACATCTCAATCATGTAGAAGCGTTGTTATCTAACTGGTCAAACTTAGCTACCAGTCAAAAAATTGTCAGTTCTGATGTAACTGATGAGACATTAGCTCGTCAAGCACAAGAGATATTATCCCTAGATAGCATTTCTGATGCGGATAGCGATTTGCTAGAGTCTACTAACTCAAAATCTCCAGAACCTGAACTTCCAGACTCGCAAAATTTACAGCCAGAGAATCTATCGTCTGCGACTACAGATGATGGAGAGTCTGAATCTGCAAGTATTAATTTCCCCGGTGAGTCCTCTTTAGAAACTAAAGAGCAATCAATCAAAGGACAGGACTTTCCGATGCTACCTGAGTATCGAGACTGTATCAATCGCATCGAAGCGATCAAAAGGGTCTTGCAGGCATATAGCGGTACAGTATGTCATATAGATTTCATCGTGCGATCGCTCTATGGAGATTTAGACCCAAGTATTTTCAAAGTAGTTAAAGGTAGAGTCCAATCTTCACTTACTCAAGGTAAAGGTAGTAGTTGGTCTGCCATACCCGACGAACCTGGTTGTTATACCTTGGATCTAAAGTTGCTCAATGCAAATAATAGCCACGCTTCTACCAGAACTCTCTCCCAGAAAAAGAAGAAACCCATAATTCTTTCCAAGAGCAAAATAGTCCCCATGCTCAGAGCATATGAGGGCCAATTTTTAATTGACGCCATCACCTCTTTGTTAAGGCAAAATTCCGGCAAAGTTTTTACCGTAGCGGAAGTGATCGCTGGGCTATATGGCGAACTAGATGCGGATGAACTGCGAGAGGTTAAAAGTAAGGTGCTGAATGAGCTATCGCGGGGTTATCGTACAGGGCGATTCTCTAGAGTTCCCGAAAAAGTTGGATTGTATACATGGGATACAAATTTAATGCGAGCAAGAAGTTGAACGATTAACCATCGCTATAGTCAAGAGTCCAAAGTCAAAATTAACTCTGGACTCTTCGCTGTTCTCAAAAATTCAGCTCATGCAACTTATCATGCAACTTATGAGCTTACTCTAATCTCGCCCGCAGTGCTGGAGAGCGGAAAAGGGTTTGGAATGCTTCTTGTCTTTGTGTAGATGTTTCTTTAGGATATTCCCAAAGACTTTCGTAATAAAAGAAAGATACCCCTAAACCCCGTTCTTGAGCAGCTCGCACTTGAGATTTAATTTGCTGTATTGATACGGGATTGTTTCGCAAACCTGCCATAATTCCCACACCAGTGGGAATAGATTTCTGCGCTTCTTGAATTTCTTGGCGAGAAATATTAGCCACAAAACTTTGCAGATTGGGGCGATAAATTTGCACAATTAGCTCATCGACAATATTCAGCCTGAGCCAGTTGAGCCAGTCTTGGAGTTGAAACTTGTAAGCAAAGTCGTAGTAGTTAGGCGCAACAGAGAAAATCAACCGAGGTTTTTGGGCTTTAACAGCTTGGTTGAGTTGTACCATGAATGCTGTCATTTTATCTGCACGCCAGCGCACCCATGCCGGATCGTGAGGATTAGTGGGAGGGTTTTTCTTTGTCTCTTGAGCGTACAACGCAACGGTGTATTTATCGTAGCCAAATTCAACTGGCAAACTCATGTGATCGTCAAACTGAATGCCATCCACATCATATTGGGTGATGTTTTCCATTACCAGACTAGTGATAAACTGCTGGACTTCTGGATGAAAAGGATTCAGCCACATGACCTCACCAGCCGCACTAATCGAGGTTTGACCGCCGTTTTGCTTTTGGGTAAACCAGTTGGGATGCTCCATTACCAATTCTGATGTTGGCGGAGCCATATAGCCAAACTCAAACCAAGGAATTACGAGTAATCCCTGACGATGGGCTTGGTTTATGAGGTCTGCTAAAATATCATGTCCGTCTGAGCCTCGCAAGACAAAGGGTTGAATACCTGTACGCTTGGCGACAGCGCTAGGATACATGACGTAGCCGGAATTCCAGATTACAGGATAGATTGTGTTGAAATTTAGTCTGCGGAGTTTGCTGACGGACTCAGTGACTTTGGCTCGTTCCTTGAGAACGTCAATATCGTTGTTAGTCATCCAAACTCCGCGAATTTCTTGGCGGGGTAATGGGGGATTCTGAGCGATCGCCGCAGTGAAGTTATCTACCAGTAATATCGTTATACACGACATCAAGACTAGGATCGCAAAAAGACGCTTGCGCAATGTCTGACTAAAAGTGGACGCGTGTCTACGTCGCCAACCTTGAAAAACAGAAATTACTTTCAAAATTAGTTTCATAGGTTTGATTAATGCATTAGCTACCCACACGCGCAGGCTTTGATGATGAAATCTACTAGTCATATAGTCTACAAGCATTTATGCCTACTAGAAAATTGATTAACTGGTAGATATGCATTCCCTGTCCATCGAAATCTTGATCTGACTTTGTTTAAAGCAAACTCAGCAACTAAAAATCAATGACGTACTCAGTATTCGTTTAGTGCCCAATATATCTATTTTGTCAGTAGTCAGTAGGGGCGGGTTTATGGGAGATCGTTATGGATATTTAAGGATATCTGTGAACCCGCCCGTACAGTTGTCAGTGGCAGAAAAACTGACAAGCGTTGCCTAATAAAATTTATCCTCACAAGTTACTCAAAGTTTTTTATTAAATTTAAATTAAATCTGCTATCAGGAGGAGATAAAAATATTAATTTCTATTTCCCAAGATTGATTTTATTACAAATCGACTTGATCAATATCACCATCAAATGAAATAAACCTCATTTATTAATGTCTGCGGCTATTGTTAGTAACGAAAACATTCAATGGAGCGATCGCCCATAATTGTGCAAAATTAATATCTTACTGAATTTCAGTTGTGCGTACTACCTCCATCAGCCCTCGATGAGAACCCAGTAAAAAAGCTGTATTTTTCCATGTTGGTCAAGAAAGAGCAAGAGGCGATCGCATTTCCCACCTAACTAGCTCGATGAAATTTTTAAATAGATTAGCGGAGGTAGATATGAGTGAAAAACTACAAGTAATTTTACTGGTTAATGAGTCTTGGGAAGAAAGGGAAACCTACCAACGCTATTTGCTGCGAGATCAGCAACATACCTATCAAATTTTAGAGGCGGAAACTGGTAAACAAGCACTTTTATTATGTCAGCAGCAACTCCCAGACGTGATCGTCTTAGATTATCTACTTCCTGATGTGGATGGACTGGATTTTTTAAGTGATTTAAAAATTCAATTAGATTTAACCAACTTACCAGTCATTATCTTGACAGATCAGGGAAACGAACAGATAGCATTACAGGCGATGAAAAGCGGTGCTGCTGAGTATCTCATTAAAAAACATGTAACAGCAGTTAGTTTGCGCTTAGCGATTCAAAAAGTCTTAGAAAGAACGCGCTTGATTAAACAGCTAGAAAACAGCGAAAAACTTTACCGTAAATTAGTTGAAAGCCAAACCGATCTGATTATCCGTATGGACATAGATGGTTGCTTGACATTTGCGAATGCAGTTACAGGTGAGACATTTGGTTTTAAACCGGATGAGTTTCTTGGTCAGTCCATACTTCAGTTTGTGCATCCAGATGATTTACCTGATGTCATGGCAAATATGCAAGCTTTGTCCTCACCACCTTACCGCTTAACTACACAAGCGCAACGCGCATTCACAGTCAAAGGTATCCGCTGGTTTCAATGGGAAGTTGCAGGTTTACGCAATCAAGAAGGTGAAGTTATTGAAATACAAGCTGTTGGTAGAGATGTCACCGAACGCAAACAAGCAGAACAGAAACTCCACGAACAAGCAGCTTTAATTGATATCTCACCAGATGCAATTTTTGTCCGTAATTTGAATTATCAAATCTTATTTTGGAGCAAAGGTGCGGAACGCTTATATGGCTGGACATCTGCCGAGATTCTGGGTAAGGAATGTCATGAATTTTTATATAAACAGATATCGCCGCAAGTAGAAGAAGCTTTAAGAACTGTTGTTGACCAAGGAGAATGGCATGGCGATCTCAATAAAATTACTAAATCTGGGCAAGAATTAATTGTTTCTAGTCGCTGGACTCTCATGTATTCCCCAATGGGAGAACCACAATCAATTCTCACAGTTGATACTGATATTACGGAAAAAAAACAACTAGAACAACAATTTTACCGAACACAGCGTTTAGAAAGTCTTGGCATTTTAGCCAGTGGAATTGCTCACGATTTAAATAATATCCTTTCACCTGTATTAACAGTTGCTCAACTACTACTGTATAAATTTCCGAATTTAGATGATAAAAACCGCCAATTACTCAAGATTTTGGCAGATAATTCTAAACGCGGTGGGGAATTGGTCAAGCAAATTACATCCTTTGCTCGCGGCTCAGAAGGTAAGCAAATTCCCTTACAAATTAAACACCTACTTAGAGAAATTGAGCAAATTATCAGCAGTACCTTTCCCAAATCAATCGAAGTCTGTATTGATATATCCACACCAAATCTTTTCACAATCTGGGTAGATCCGACACAAATCCATCAGGTATTGATGAATTTATGCGTCAATGCTTATGATGCTATGCCTGATGGTGGCGTTCTCACTATTTCTGCCGAAAACTTTTTTGTCGATGAAGCTTATGCCAAGATGGATTTAGCAGCAAAAGTCGGTAATTATGTAGCGATTTCAGTTGCAGATACAGGATGCGGTATCTCAGAAAATCTCTTAGAGCGAATTTTTGAGCCTTTTTTTACTACTAAAGAACTAAATAAAGGTACTGGATTAGGTCTTTCTACTGTTATGGGAATTGTGAAAAATCACGGTGGTTTTGTGCAAGTCAAGAGCGAACTCGGTAAAGGAAGTAAGTTTTCGGTTTACTTACCAGCTATTGAGCAATGTTCAACACCAGAAGCCGATAATTGCGATTTACCTAGAGGTGACGGCGAATTAATCATGATTGTCGATGACGAAGCATCGATTCAAGAGGTTACCAAAACATTACTAGCAGAATACAATTACAAAACCATTACCGCGATGAACGGGGTAGAAGCAATCTCTCTTTACACCAAGCACAAAAATGAAATTAGCCTAGTTGTGATGGATGTACAGATGCCGTCAATAGATGGATTAATGGCGACGCGGATAATACAACATATCAATCCATCTGTCAAAATAATTGCCATGAGCGGATTTACATCCAATCGCAAAGTTTTAGAAGTTCATGGTATTAGCGTGCAAGCTTTTTTACTCAAACCCTACACCATTAACCAATTACTACAGACAATTCACATTGTCTTGAAAAAGACTACTTGAGCAAATAAGGTAGATGGCAGACGGCAGAAGAGAAGAGAAACTGTGGATATACCCTTTGGAAGTGTACCCTCTGCCGTCTTTTCTCACTTGCGTAAACTGGAAGTTTCATTTTCTAAAACTTCTTTTTTCACATCTACCGCAAGACTAGTATCTTTAGTTGCAGGTAAGATATTTTGAGTTTTTGCAGATGGTAGTGCTTTTAATTCAATTCCTAATAATTCTTGAATTTGCGTTTTTGCCCAATCTGGTAAAACTTGCAACGGCTTGAGTAGCATATTTATTAACTGAGTGACCAAGTCATCTGGAGATTTAACATCATTTTCCGTCCAATTACGAAAATAGCGGCCGCTTTGGTAACCAATACTCCAAAACCAAATTATCAAAGCTACTCCCAACAGCACAATAAAAAAGCAGAGTTGTAATGTTTGCTGTAGCAACTCCCAAAACTTTTGCAAGCCTTTCTTTAAAGTTAAAGCTGTGTCTTTATCCGATATATTCTGCCATAATTCGACAGCTTGATTTTGGATGGGATTCATAAACTGGTTGTCTCCATTGTGGATAATTGGGTAATAGCCGCGAACAGATTTATTTGTTTATTGAATGTAATAATTCTTCATCAACTATTGAGCAATCTTTAGCGATAAATAAATCTCATTTAGCCCACCTAACTAGGTTCAGTTGTTCTAGCGATATCCTGCTAGAGTATTGCCTGATTTAGAATCATCGCTGACCAAGAATTCAGTATTACTTGTTGTCCTACTATTCAAGACTGATTTTTATTGTAAACGGCAACTTTGACATCAGAATGTATGGAAATCTAAACAAATTGTATCAATTTGTCAAGAATTATGTCCTCAGTATTTAGTTATTCTTTATACAGCTTAAATGATTTTAAAGAAATAACTTTTTTAACTTATTTTATGCATACGTAAGTATATGTCAGTTGTGCGATTTGCTTTTGTGAACTATAGTTACGTCATGGGTCTAATTGTCAAGAAAACGGTATCTTATTTCACAAGGATAATTTTAACGTGGAAAACTTAAGTGTAAAAATAATCAACTTAATTTTCCGGAACTGAAATATCTATATTTGTAGTTATTAGACTGCGATTGTGTGTATCGGTACAAGTAGTTTTATCAGTAATCGATGCCAAGGTATTGCCTATGTCTGTCTTTGTTGACTTTCCGCGTGTGTTTAAAGGGGCAATTGTTGCCCTAGATAATTTATCCAACACGATAGTTAGTACAGTAGCCTTTCAATACAACCCAGAAAAACTAACTCGCACATTAAATATTCGAGCAGAAAACAATGACCAAAATGCCAGAACAGAGGCTTTACGTTTGCAAGGAGCGCCAACAGAGACGATAAATTTTAATGAAGTAGAGATTGACGCCACAGACCAACTAGAAAGAGACGATCAGAGTATTAAGGATTATGGCATTTATCCCCAACTTTCGGCGCTGGAAATCCTAGTTTATCCGAAAAGTCTTCAGGTGAGAAGAAAGATGGATAATGCACGTCAGGGAAATGTGGAAATTGTGCCTTTAGAGGCTCCTTTAACTTTGTTAGTGTGGGGAGAAAATCGGGTAGTTCCAGGGCGACTGATGGATTTAACGATTGATGAAACAGCTTTTGATGTCAAACTAAATCCAATTCGTGCCAAGATTAGGTTCGGCTTCCGAGTGTTGAGTTATGACGATTTACCTTGGGATCAGCGCGGTGCCAAACTATTTTTGAAATACCAAGAGAAGAAAGAGCAACTGGCGAATTTGTCTAGTGGAGGCGATCGCACTCAAATTACAGGGGTGAATGTCAACCGGACTTTATCAGAGTTATAGCGTTGACGATGGGGAAATTAACTCTAGGAGCTAGTACCGCAAGACGGAATTCAAAATTCAAAATTCAAAATTAAGATTTGGAATGGTATGTTTATTTACGCCGTGATGTACTAGGTAAGATTTTTTAATAATTGTATAGGATTATTCAATGTTTGACCCAACTAGTCGTTATTACAACTTACAAACATTACAGTTAACCACTGCTGACGGTCGCAAAATAGCGTTTAAAGAAAGACGCTTTTTACCACAGGGGCAAGATTTACCATTATTAATGGAAGTCACCGTGAAAAATAGCGATCGCCTAGATGTAATTGCAGCACGTACCTTAGGAGTCGCTGACCAATTTTGGCAAATATGTGATGCTAATAATGCCATGAAACCAGCAGAATTGACCGCCGAACCAGGTCAAAGAATTCGCGTCCCATTACCTCGTGCTTAAGGAGGTAATTATGCTTACTGGCATTAATTTAAGTTTATTTATTGGGCAAAATAATCCCCAACCAGCGCCCTTTTGGTTAGTAGAATCAATCAATAATATAGAAATTATCCAAAACGTTACTGGTAGATCGGTTTTTCAAATTACTTTTGCTGCTAGTCGTTCTATTAGCGACCAAGGTGACGAGCAATTACTTTCTAGTCAACTACTTAATCCTTTCAATCGAGTCATTATCTCTGTCGTTATCAATGCCATGCCAAAAGTATTGATGGATGGAATCATTACTCGCCAAGAATTTGCACCCAGCAATGATCCAGGAGAATCTACCTTGATTATTACTGGCGAAGATGTCAGCGTCATGATGGACTTGGAAGAAAAATCTATTGAACATCCCGGTTTGGCAGAACAGGATATTATTAACCAAATTATCTCTAGTTACTCTAAATACGGTTTAGTTGGGCAAATCATTAACCCGCCAATCAGCGATCGCCCCACCCCCAACGAACGCACACCCGTACAGCAAGGAACTGACCTGGAATATATTCAATATTTAGCAGAACGCCATTCTTACCTGTTTTACATTATTCCTGGGCCAGTAACGGGGAAAAATACCGCCTATTGGGGGCCACCGCAACTAAATGCAGCGCCGCAAAAAGCATTAACAGTCAACATGGGTTCCTCTACTAACGTTGATAGTATCAATCTCCAGATGAATGCTCTAGCGCCTGCAATTGTAGGCGGAAGCGTACAAGACCGCAAAACCAACCAAATTCACCCAATTCAGGTTAATGACAGCACTCGCGAGAATTTATCAAGAAAACCAGCACTGCAAAATCAAAGCTCCATACGTAAAACCCAATTTCGCGAAACTGCAAGATTGCAACTACAAGCAGATTCTCGGTCTCAAGCCATGCTTAATCGCTCTATAGATCGGGTAATTACCGTTAACGGGGAACTAGATACTTTGACCTACGGCGATGTATTAAACATGGGCAAAATCGTAGAATTGCGCGGTGTTGGTTACACCTACGATGGTCGTTATTACATCAATTCAGTCACTCATAGATTAGGAGGAGGGGAGTATAGACAACTTTTTATACTCACTCGTGAAGGCTTGGGGACAACAATCATGCAGGTGGCGATCGTGTGAATAAAAGGCAGAAGGCAGAAGGCAGAGGGCAGAAGATAGAAAATGGGAAATAAAAGGACAAATAAAAAAATAACAACTGACAACTAACAAATAACAATATGCAACAACGTTATTATGGTAAATATCGGGGCAAAGTTACTAGTAGTCAAGACCCATTAAATTTAGGTCGAGTTCAAGTAAGCGTACCAGCAATTTTTGGTGAAGGCCGTGCAAGCTGGGCGCTGCCTGCAACGCCTTATGCTGGGAAAGATATCGGCTTTTTTACTGTCCCTCCTGTAGGTTCAAATATATGGGTAGAATTTGAGGGAGGCGACACAGATTATCCAATTTGGAGTGGTTGCTTTTGGGGTGAAGACGAACTACCACAAGCTGCGAGGGTGAGCGAACCCGATAAAGTACAAGTTTTGAAAACTAATGGTATTACATTTACCTGGAATAATTTAGATAATAAAGGTTTATCTATTGAAGTCAAAGAACCTGTAGTTAATAGACCACTCAAGATGGTTTTTAATCCTCAAGGAATTGAAATAAATAATAATGATGAGCTAACAATAAAAATTACGGAAAATATTATTGAATTAAAAAATCGGGCAAATTCTACTGTAACTCTTACAGCTAATAATATTCAAGTCAAAGAAGGAACTGTAGAGGTTAATCTCACCAGTAATCAAATTGAATTAAAGAGTCCGCCTGGAGATATTAAATTAACAGCAAGTACGGGTATTGAATTAAGTAACCCAGGAGCTAATACAAAGCTGACACCTGCAAGTATTGAGTTAACCATTGGTGCAGCCAGTATTAAAATGTCGCCTGTTTCCGTCAATGTTAATAATGGTGCTTTGGAGGTGATTTAATGCCTGGTTTTTTGCTCAATTTGAGTAGCACTGTTTTGTGCGTTCACGGTGGACAAGCTAAACCCTCTGTTCCTAACGTGCGAGTGCGGGCGATGGGTTTACCCACCGCCACCCAGGGGCCGCCCTATATCATTGCAGGTTGCGTCAATCCACCACCGCCCGCCAATGTCGGCCCTTGTGTTCTTGGTAACTGGGTTGTCGCCTCCCTCCGTGTCAAGTCGATGGGAATGCCGGTGCTATTGATGGATAGTCAAGCTATATGTGTGCCTACTGGTACACCGTTAACTGTTGTACTGACACAAACGCGAGTAAAAGCAATGTGATTAGTCAATAGTCAATAGTCAATAGTCCACAGTTAAATCAATCATTACCCTGAAGCATTTATCGTTGACCGTTGACCCTTAACAACTGACAACTGACAACTGACAACTGACCACTGACTAATTATGCAAATCGCTTATCCTTTTCGGATTGATGGACGCGGACGAGTAGCTGAGGCTACGGAAGATGACCATATTCGCCAAATGATTGAACAAGTGTTGTTTACTATCCCTGGCGAACGGGTGAATCGTCCCGATTTTGGCTGTGGTTTACAGCAACTTATCTTTGCACCCAATAGTACAGAATTGGCTGCGGCTACGGAGTTTATTGTTAAAGGTGCATTGGAACAATGGCTAGGTGATGTCATTGAAGTGGAGGCTTTGCGGGTAGAAGCTATCGATTCCAAATTGGAAATTACTATTCGGTTCTTGGTGCGTCGGACTCAAGAAAGACAAATCGGAGTATTCTCGCGTGAGGTATGAGATGGTTACGTCGCCAAATCAAGTTTACAAGCATAAAGCTGGTAGCGAACAACGAAGAGCGATCGCTCGCAATCAAAAAAACCTCAATGGTATTGATTATATAGAGTTGGCAAAAGACCGCAAAACTCTGCTGGTGCATTTTATCCACAATCTCCCCGGACAGGAAGAGGGTGTCCCCGCGAATTCACCATCTTTAACTGAAGACAATTTACTCATTACTGGCGGCGTTACCATCAAAGATATTTCTGCAATCTCTGTTAGCAGCTTTGCTAATGTCTTGACTGTCAGAGTTAATACTACAGGCGATGAATTTTCTACTTATACATTGAGCCTAGTAGATATCACTGATACATCTCAACAACTTCAAGGCTTTGACCCCCAGTTATCGGTAGTGGAATTTACCTTTCGGGTTGATAGTTTGAGCGAGTTTGATTGTCAGCCTGTTTTAGACTCCAATCAAGAGAGGATAACACCACCAATTATTGATTACCTAGCTAAAGATTATGCAAGTTTTCGGCAGTTAATGCTTGACCGCATGACTGTAACTATCCCTCAATGGCAAGAACGTAACCCCTCTGATATTGGGGTGATGTTGGTGGAGTTACTCGCATACACGGCTGACAGGCTTAGCTATTTTCAAGATGCAGTGGCGACGGAAGCTTATTTAGGTACAGCTAGGCGGCGAGTGTCTATCCGTCGTCACGCGCGACTGTTAGATTATCCCATGCATGATGGTTGCAATGCCCGTGCATGGTTAACGCTGGAAGTGAATGAATTGGGGAATAATCAGAAGTTACTAGGCCCCGATATTAATAACAATCGCCCAGGAACCAGATTTTATACTAGAGTTGCACCCCTGAGCGAACAATTCACCTTTGATGACTACCCCTCATTAGTCAATTCTGGCGTGCAGATATTTGAAACGATGCACGAAATTACTTTATATAGAGCGCATAATCAAATTAATTTTTATACCTGGGATGCTCAGGAATATTATTTAAAAGCAGGGGCAACAAAAGCCACACTAGAAAACAAAAACCTCAAGCTGCAAGTTGGCGATGTCTTGATTTTTGAAGAAATTAAGGGCGTAGATACAGGTTTAACCATAGATGCGGATAGAAATCAGCGTCATGTAGTGCGATTAACTAAAGTAACTAAAAATACTGACCCTTTACATGAAAACAAAGAGTTATTAGAAATTGAATGGGCGGCTGAGGATGCATTACCCTTTGCTTTATGCGTTGCCACAATTATTGATGATAAACCAATATCTAACATCAGCGTGGCACGGGGTAATGTGGTACTGGTAGATCATGGGTGTACAGTACAAGAACTACTCCCAGAAGTTCCAGAACAAGGACGCTATCGCCCACGATTGCAGTTTGGGCCTTTGACACAGCAAGCTTACGCCCAAAACCGCAAACGTCCGTTTAATCTCAAAGCGCCGGCTGTTGAGGCGTTAGAAAAGGATATGCGTTATGTTTTACCGCAAATTTGGTTACAAGAGATAGCAGAAACGGGGAAAAGGAAATTGACTTTAACCCAGATGCGACAGATTAGCGTATTAACTAGCCCAGATCCAGGATCTTCGCCTCTGCCCACATCACCATTACCCGCCTCTTACTCTATAGGTAAACGTTGGCGATCGCAACGTGATTTACTCAATAGTGATAGCTTCGCCCGCGAGTTTGTCGTGGAGACAGAAGAAGATGGACGGGCTTATCTGCGGTTTGGTGATGGGGTATTAGGTAAAGAACCGGAAGCCCAAACCCAATTTTTAGCCACCTATCGCATTGGTAACGGGACAGTTGGGAATGTAGCTGCGGAAGCAATTAACCAAATCGATCGCAATTCTCTACAATTACGTCAATGGGTAGAAACAGTCCGTAACCCCTTACCGGCGCGGGGTGGTGTGGAACCAGAAGATCTGGAACAAGTGCGGTTGTATGCACCGCAAGCCTTCCGCATTCAAAAACGCGCTGTCACAGAAGAAGACTATGCAACCATAGCCCAACGTTTCCCTGGGGTACGTAAAGCTGTAGCTACGCGACGGTGGACTGGTAGTTGGTACACAATTTTTATTACTGTAGACCGGGAGAGTGGAAAGCCAGTAGATGATGTTGATGGATTTAAAAGTAAGTTAGGGAATTTTTTAGAAAGTTACCGTTTAGTAGGTCAAGATATCAGAATTGACGGGCCGATATTTGTACCTTTAGATATTGCGATGACGGTGAAAGTTGCGCCGAGTTATTTTAACAGTCAAGTCAAAGAAGAACTATTGAATGTATTTAGTAATCGGGTATTACGCAATGGTCAATTAGGTTTCTTTCACCCGGATAATTTTACTTTTGCTCAACCTGTATTTTTAAGTCAAGTGATAGCCACGGCGATGCAAGTTACAGGGGTTTTATCTGTGAAGGTGAAGAAATTTCAGCGTTGGAATTTAGAAAAACAATCTTCGGAGGAGGAAATTAAAGCGGGTCAAATTAGCTTTGGGCGTTTAGAAATTGCTTTGTTGGAGAACGATCCAAATACGCCAACAAGGGGAAAGATTGAGTTTTTGATGGAGGGTGGGTTGTAATGGAGGGAAGAGTAACGAACCGCGTTCGCGAAGCGTCTCGCAGAGAAGACGCGAAGGACGCTAAGGAAGAAGTTAAAGAGAGTTTTTCTTGTATTGAGAATAGAATTTTATATTCTTCTTTGCGCCTACCCTTCGGGAACGGCTTCGCCGAATGCGCCTCTGCGTGAGACAAAAAAATATGAATTTTACTAAGTAAAAAATATATCCAAACTTCTATGAACTCTAATAAAAATATCCCAGAAATATATAACCGCCCAGGCTTACCCAGCCTCTCTTACCGCATTGGTGATTGGGCAAGTTTTCGCCGCCGGATGTTAGCGAATCTCACTAAGCAACCGGGAAATCCCGAACAACCAGATAATCGCCCTCTAGCTAAACTTAATACTCGTGCGAATGACGATCCAGCGATCGCACTTTTGGATGCTTGGGCGATAGTCGCAGATGTGCTAACTTTTTACCAAGAACGCATCGCTAATGAAGGTTATCTGAACACAGCTACAGAACAGCGTTCGGTGCTGGAATTGGCGCGGAGTATTGGTTATGAACTGAACCCCGGTGTGGCGGCGAGTACTTTTTTAGCCTTTGCGGTGGAGGATACGCCTACTAGTATTAAGGTGGCGAGAGTGCCTAAGGGTACTCAGGTTGTCAGTGTTCCCCAGGGGGAGGAGTTACCCCAAACTTTTGAAACTAGTACAGAAATTATCGCCAATGTAGATTGGAATGGATTGAAGCCACGGTTAGCGAAACCTCAGGAAATTAATGCTGCTACAGAAAAATTATACTTGCAAGGGATTGCGACACAACTGCAAGCAGGCGATCACATTTTGTTAATTGATGCAGATAGACCCCAACAAGTGTGGTATTTACTCACCTTGGTAACGGTGGAAGCCAAGCCACAGGCAGGATATACGGCTATTACTTGGGAGAATAATCCGATAAATGTCCCACTACGCCAACCGCAGGTATTCGCTTTTCGCCAACGGGCAACCTTATTTGGTTACAATGCCCCTAAATGGCAAGATATGCCTGATGATATTAAGCGGAATTTTGGCGGTACAATTAACGGCGGAATTTTTCGTAGTAGTAATGATGGGCAAAATTGGGCAGCTTTTAATAATGGTTTACCTACTACAGATATTCGCACTTTAGCTTTTAATAAAATTACTGGCAAATTATTTGTGGGGACAGAAGGTAGCGGTGTCTTTCGCTATCAAGAAGAACAAGAAAAATGGCTGGCTGTAAATGTAGGTTTAACTAATTTAAATATTCAAACTTTATATATTGATGATCATGGCTATCTTTTTGCGGGTACTCCTAGCGGGGGTGTCTTTTCCTCAAAAGATAATGGTGAAAATTGGGCACAGTTAAATCTTGGTACTGTGGGATTAAAATCCACTGGTGCAAATAGTTGGGAATCAATTAATACTGGTTTACCCAATACAGTTGTGCGGGCAATTGTTGATTATGCGACAATTATTGGCAAAGAAACCATTAGTAGTAATGGCAATACAGTCACAGGTAATAATACAGTTTTTAATCAAGAATTTGCAGTTGGCTATACTATAAATGCTGGGGGAGAATCAAGAATTGTTACTGAAATAATCAATGATACTAGCTTGAGGATTGATTCAGCTTTTAGCAAGAATTTACCTGGCAAGACATCTTATTCTATCACTATTAATAATATTTTACTGGGTACTGATGAGGGGATATATTATTCTGCCGATAGAGGGAGGAATTGGCAGAAGAAAGCATTAATTAAAGTAATTCGTTCATTAGTAACTTGTAATCTTCAGCAAGGTACAGGAACTATTTCTAGTACAGGGACTAAGGTAACGGGGAGTAATACAAATTTTGCAGATCAATTAAAAGTAGGCGATACAATTACTGTGGCTGGTGATACTAAAACAGTTAATCTCATCGCCACAGATAGTCAAGAATTAACTCTTGATTCTGCCTTTAGTTCAGATTTAGCGACTGGAACTACATTTTTTATCGGTAAGAGTTATATTATAGCTGGTACAGATGATGGTATTTACCGCTTTGAAAACCAAGATATATTTTGGAACCAAAGAAAGTTACAGGGTAAATCTGTACGTTCTTTAATTACCTATAATTACAATGGTGTTCGCTATATCTTAGCAGGGACAAATAGTGGGGTTTTCCGTTCCAGCGATAATGGTAATAATTGGGAAGAGTTTAATAACAACTTAGCTATTTTAGATGTCCAAGCATTAGCTGTGAATGAAATTAGCGGCGATATTTATGCAGGGACTGCGGGGGGAGTTTTTCTGGCTACTGCTAATAGTAATAATTGGTCAGTGATTAATACTGATTTGCAAAATCTCAATGTTAGCTCATTGACTGCTTTTAGTAAACTGGGGACAGGCGCAATCGCTAGGCAAGCTGGTAATATATTGACAGGTAGCGGTACGAAATTTACCCAAGAGTTAAAACCAGGCGATCGCATTACTATCTCAGGTCAAACTAAAACCGTTACAACCATTAATAATAATACACAAATTACTGTTGATAGTGATTTTAACCCAGTTTTAAATCCCGGTACTACCTTCACTATTAATGATATCAAATATGTTTTAGCAGGTACACCTTTTGCCGGGTTTGTAGAAGATAACGCCACAACAACCTCATCACCAGAATGGCCTAATTTTCTGATTCCACCTAAGCCAGAGAATAGCAATCAAAAGATAGATTTAGATACTTTATATCCCAAGATATTAGCAGATAGCTGGATTGTCTTAGCCAGGGAAGATAATACCCAAATTTTACCTTGCCAAGTTAAAAATACATCAACTGTATCCCTAGAAGAATATGGTTTAACTGCCAAAGTTACAGAAATTGAAACGGAAACAGATGTCACTTCCCGGAATAATTTTGGTTTACGGGAGACAATTGTTTTAGTCAACAGTGAACAGTTAAATTTAGTTGCAGAACCCTTGACAGTGGTGGCGAAACAGCAGGAGATTTTTCAAGACCCTATTCGAGATAATCAAATTTACCTTAAAGAATATGTGGCGGGTTTGCAAGTAGATAAAACCGTGATTGTTAGCGGTAAATATATCCGCGCCAAGATAAAAAATATTGCTGGCGTTTATAGCTGGAATGGCGAAGAGTGGAAACAGAAAAATCAAGGCTTAACTAATACCGCAGTGCGATCGCTTGTAAATTTCTCCTGGCGGGGTGTAGATTATATTGTTGCGGGGACTGAAGGTGGTGTATTTAGATCCCAAGATAGCGGTAACACTTGGGAACCGATTAATGAAGGGTTAACAAGTAAAGATATCACAGCTTTAGCTATCAACCCACAAGGCGATATTTTTGCCGGAACTGTGGAAGATGGGATGTTTATTTTCAAAGCTGATAGTAATAATTGGCAACCAAGTAATAAAAATTTGACTAATTTAAATATTACCGCCTTAGCTACTGCTAGCGATGGGCGAATTTTTGCAGGGACAACCAAGGGTGGTATTTATATCTTTAACGAGAATACTAACAGTTGGACGATAAATAATAATGGGTTAAATAATGGCGATATTAACTGCATTATTAAGGCTAGTAATAGTTTATTGGTAGGCACAATTAGCGGTATTTATCGTTCCCAAAATGGTAGTAATTGGGAACAAATTGGTAATAATAATTCAGATGTAAACAGAAACATTAATAATTTCAATGTAACTGCAATTGGTACTCATAGCGCCGGCACATTATTTGCGGGAACTGCTGATAATGGAGTTTATATTTCTAGCGATAATGGGGAAACCTGGGAGGAAAATAATCAAGGACTAACTGATGTACATATCCGTTGTTTAGATATTATTTCAGACAAGATTTTTGTAGGAACAGATAGCGGTGGTGTCTTCCGCAGGACAATTAATAATTCAGAATGGCAAGAAATTAATCAAGGTTTAAGAAATATTGATATCCGGTCAATTACTCACCATAAAAATGATATTTATATCGGTGGAATTGGCATGTTAATTTCCCCTGATAACTTCGCCTCTGTCGAATTAAAAATTGGTGATTTATTACAAGTAACTTCTGTACCCATCCCTAGCGAAGAAGACTCTCAATTTAAAAAATGGCATTTACGCGATCGCAATGGCGTTGATGGTTATGTAGAAATTGCGGAGACAGCAGATATCGAATTACTCCCAGCCAATACTGATGATTTTATCGTCAGCGAAGTAAATGCGATCGCCACACCACCAGAAGACCAAATAATCCCCATCCTCAAGCTAAAAGAACCGCTAAAAAATTGCTATGACCCAGAAACCATGACTATTTATGGCAATGTAGTAACCGCTACACATGGCGAAACCATCCAAGAAATCTTAGGCAGTGGCAATGGTACCCTAGATAATCAAAGCTTTATCTTGAAAAAACCACCCCTCACCCACGTAGCCGCCCAAACGCCAACTGGTAACAAAAGTACCCTCGAAGTCTACGTTGATGGAGTCCGTTGGGAAGAAGTTCGCTTCTTATTTGGCTTGAGTAACCTAGACCAAAACTACATTACCCGCATCGATGACGACGGTACCACCAAAGTAATTTTCGGTGATGGTGAAAGCGGAGCGCGTCTACCAACAGGTATAGAAAATATCTTGGCAATATATCGCAGTGGCATTGGCTTAGGCGGAAACCTCAAACAAAATCAGCTAACCCAGCTAAAAACACGACCCTTAGGCATTCAAAGCGTCACCAACCCCATCCCCGCCACCGGTGCAGCCCCCAGAGAATCAATGGAAGAAGCCCGCATCAGCGCCCCTTTGACAGTGCGCACACTCGATCGCATCGTTTCTCTACAAGACTTTGAAGACTTCGCCCGCGCCTTTGCAGGTATCGGTAAAGCCCAAGTAGAAGTAGTATCCATCGGCACAACCCAAATATTACATATCACCGTCGGTGCGATCGGCGGTGCAGCCGTATCACCAGACTCCAGCCTCTACAACAACCTAGTCCAAGCCATAGACGCAGCCCGCGACCCCGTACAGGTATTAGTCCAGGTGAACACTTACAAACCCATCTTTTTCAACATAGAAGGCAAAATCCTCATAGATCCGCGAAGACAACCAGAACCAGTATTAGCCGCAGTACGCCAAGCCATAAAAGACACATTTGCCTTTGAAAATCGGCAATTTGGTCAACCAGTCACCTCCGCCGAAGCGATTGCCGCCATGCAATCCGTCCCCGGAGTCATCGCCGTCGATTTAGATGGATTATATCTGCGTGGGTTTAGCAAAACCGTCGAAGACTCATTAATCGCCCAAAAAGCCCAATGGAATCCGGATAAAAATCAAATTTCCCCAGCCGAAATGTTATTACTCAATCCTAACAGTATTACCTTAACTTTATAACCCATGAAAAATCTCTCTGTAACTCCTCTTACTTCGTGTTATTCGCGCCTTCGCGGTTCGTTATTTAAATAATATCTCTCACGCCAAGGCGCAAAGACGCAAAGAAGAAAACTCCGCGTCCTTGGCGTCTTGGCGGTTCAATTAAAAAAAATCTCTAACACCAAGACGCAAATATAATTTAACATCTTCCTCCTACAGATGAACAACCCAGAAGAACGCCTATATAAACTCCTCCCCGCCATTTATCGCATCCGCGACGAATCGGTAAATCATGGTACATTACGCGCCTTACTTAGAGTCATCGAACAAGAACTAAATCAAATAGAAACCGACATCGAAAACCTATATGAAAACTGGTTTATCGAAACCTGCGACGAATGGGTAGTACCTTATATTGGCGACTTATTAGATGTCAAACTCTACTCCAAAGGCTTCCGCACATTTGGCGAAGAAAGACGCGCCTATATTGCTAACACCTTAGCCTTGCGATCGCGTAAAGGCACAGTCCCCATTTTAGAACAACTCGTATTTGATACCACTGGCTGGCGGGCTAGCGTCGTCGAAAACTTTCAAGCGATCGCCACAACTCAAAATCTCAACAATCCGCGCCTAGGTGCTGTCACCGTCAACCTGCGTAACTTATCACAAAATGCTGCCAAAACTATAGATATTCGGCGTAAATCTGGACAAGCTAACGCAGTTAATTTAGGTAGTATTAATATCTTAATTTGGCGCTTAAAAACCTACCCTATAGAAAAAGTTACAGCTAAATTAGCTAACAATCAAAATCAAGGGCAATTCTATACATTTAATCCCCTTGGCGAAGATATTCTTTTATTTAATCAACCGCAAACAGAAACAGAAATTACCAGCCTCGCCAAACCAATTAATTTACCTGGTAGTTTAACATCTAGTAAAGCCTTAATTACTGCCGAATTAGATGCAAAACGAGAAGCGATCAAACAAGGAATCCAACCAGACGACGAAGGATTTTTTAATTACGATGCACCTGTTCTAGAAATTTTTGTAGATCAACAACCTATTAAACCAGAAGAAATTTTCATTAGCGATTTAAGCCAGTGGACAATTCCTAATACTAATTTTCAACCGAAAGCGATTGTCGATTTACAATCAGGAAGATTAGCCTTAACCACCGCCACAAATCCCAAAACAGTAGAAGTTAGTTATTCCTACGCCTTTAGCCATAATATTGGTGGCGGTACTTACGATCGCACTAAGTCACTTCTTAATAGTATATCCCGTACTAAAAGCCGCATTACCTGGGATTTAGATTATGCAACAGCAACCGATGAAAATCCCCTATTAAAAGCAGCCAAAGAATGGAATGAAAAAGTTAAAATTTGGCAATATTGTACAGAATTATTTTATATTCCTCTACATCGCTTAGTCAGAAATCCCGATAATGAGAGAATTATCTCCACAGGTTATGAAGCACCAAAATTTCAACCAGGAATCATTAACGGTTTAAATGTGACGGCGAAGGTTGGAGAAAACCAGGTAATTATTCATCGAGGAAATGCTGTAGATTTTATTGGACAAAATATTAATTTAAATATTAATTATCGCATAGACTTACAAGATTATGCTAGACAAAATAAACTACAAAATCAGCAGAAAATCCTCATAGCTATTCTTTATAAACAAGCAGAAACAGAACCACGCTGGGAAATTCAAATCGGTGCATATCCAATAATTGATAATATTCCGCCTTCAGTCATTCCCTTGACTAGCTTAACAATCGATACCAAAGGTAAAATTTTAGAATCAGATACTAATATTTCACCTCAGTTTCAACCAGGTGTAATTTCTGGATTCACAATTAATTTCAAAGTTACACCTTTATTATTGTCTGCTGGTCAAGCAGTTAATATTAACGGTAAACTTATCGAATTATCTAACCCCACTACTATACCCAATATTCCTGAAGGATATACAGGGGAAAATTGGCTGTTATATATCACCCCCAAAGCCAAGATTGATATCATTCAAGATGAGGAAATGGGAGTAATTATCATCAGGGATAACCGCACTTATGAAGGCGACTTAACCCTGAATATTCCCCCAGATAAACATTTGCAAATTGTCGCTGCTGATGAACGTCGTCCCCATTTATTAGGTAATTTATCAATTAAAGGAACCGCCAAAGCTAAAAGCAATCCTGGTGAATTTACAATTAACGGTCTGTTGATTGAAGGTAAACTCACTGTATTACCAGGAAACTTGCAAAAATTAGAAATTGTTCACAGTACTTTAGTTCCTAATAATGGCGGAATTAAGGTAATGAAACCAGATGAAGATAATCAACCAATCACCGCCGAAGATGATGGCTTTTCGCTGATTGCAATGATTATTTACTGTCTCAACCTAATTCACAGAATCGTTGATTTAGGTATAGGCGTAGATAGCGATAATTCGCAAAATAATTTAATCAGGTTATTTCAACTAGCGTTGCGGCAAGTATCTCGTGTATTCTCTTTTCTAGAAACCGTGCTGAATCAATGGCAATGTACATTACCACCGATTAATAATGAAGAAGAAGACGAAGGTAAAAGCTTTTGCGACCGAACTATACCAGATGAAACAGATAGTATTGTCGAAAATAATCAAAATTTAAGCATTACAATTCGTGAAAGTATTTGCGGCGCGATCGCCTTAGCTGATACAGTGTCATATTTGGAGATAGCAGACAGTATTATCGACCGAGGTAAACAAGAAAATCCTGTAGTCATTGCTGCGCCTGGAACTAACACAGAAATCTATCGCACAACTATTTTTGGTATTACCACAGTGCGGAGTATAGAAACTAGTAACACCATTTTTACAGAAAAACTTACCGCCTTGCGTCGCCAAGATGGTTGTCTGCGATTTTGTTATTTACCAAGTGGTTCGCGCACACCCCGTCGCTATCGTTGTCAACCAGACTTAGCCTTAGAAAAACTGCGAGAAGAATTAGAAAAGCAAAATCAAAAATTACCCGCAGGAATTGTGGCTTTAGCTGTTAATCCTAGCAATCAACAAGTCTTTGCAGGTACGGAAGGTAACGGAATTTTACGTTTCGTTAACGAACAATGGCTACCTCTAAATCAAGATACAGCAGATAAATACATCACTGCACTTTTCACCTACGACAATACTTTATTAGCGGGGACAACAGACGGCGGAATTTTCCGCTTGGAACTTCATAACGGAACGGCGACCATTCAGGATCACAATATAAATATTAATACAGATGTCACCGCCTTTCATCGCCTTAGTTTTAATAATCAAAACTATCTCTTTGCAGCTACATTTGGTAATGGAATTTTTCGACTTAAAGAAAATGAGACTACCTGGAATGTAACTAATACAGGTTTAAAAAATCTCAATGTTATCACCTTAGCGGTAGACAGCAATCAAGGTAAAATTTTCGCCGGGACATCTGGTGGTGGAGTATTTGTTTCCAAAAATAACGGTGAAACCTGGACAGCGTTAAACTATAACCTCAGAAATCTGCAAATTACGGCTTTAACTATTAATCAAAATAACGGACAAATTTTTGTGGGTACATCTGGCGGTGGAATTTACCGTTGGGAAGCAGACTGCGAACAATGGCGACGCATTAATAAAGGCTTAATTAATCCCGATATTACTGCTTTAGTTGCCTATCAAAAAACTGCTAGCGGTACTATTACTCTAGAAGATGGTAAATTAATTGGTCAGGGAACAAATTTCCAGGAAGAACTTGGTAAAGGTAGCATCATTACTATTGGAAATGAAACCCGCACTGTTATTGATATTGAACCCAGCCAACAAATTATTCAGATAGATAGCGCCTTAATTAATGAGTTACCTGCTACTGGTACTACTTTTACGATTAACTATCTCATAGCCGGTAGTAGTAACGGTAATATCTTCCGTTCCCAAAATAACGGTGATAGCTGGGAATTGAATGATATCAACGCCACTTACAGCGATATTACCTCCTTGGCTGTGCAAGGAACTGGACAAAATCTTGCTTTATTTGCGGGAACTGCGATCGGTGGTGTTTTACAATCAACAGATGATGGTATTAGTTGGTTACCAGTAAATCAAGGTTTACAAAATGTTACGCAAAAAATTGTCATTTTAACTAGCATACAACCGAGTTTTACTTCTACAGATTATGGTAATCCTGCCTATGCCCAACTGAGCCAAAATTGTGCGTCAGAAATTTCTCAAGGTGCAGAAGATGGTTCAGAAATTGGTGTCTTTAATGTTTTAGAACAGCCACAGCGTCAAGCCAGTCTAGAAGCTAGCCTCAAAGAATATTTACGTTTCGGCATTACTGCCAATATTTTTTACAATACTTAAGGAAGATAAATAATATGAAAGGTGATTTTACTCGTTTAAGTTTTAAACCTCAGAAACACTATAACGGCGTTTGGATGCAGCAAGGACGGTTGCAATTAGATGCTGATTGGAATGAACAAGTTGATATCCAAAATTATCTGCATCAATCTCTAGGAAAAAATATTATTGGTGTTAGTGGTGCGAATAAAACTGCTGGGAATTTTAAAATAGATATTAGTGATGATAATTTAAATATTGCCCCCGGACAGATTTATGTTGGCGGGTTATTGTGTGAATTAGAAAAAAATATCACATACAAAAATCAGCCGGATTATCCTCAACCTCCAGAAATCAAACAAGAGAGTACATATTTAGTCTATCTTGATGTCTGGGAACGCCACGTTACGGCATTAGAAGATACTGCAATTCGAGAAGTCGCTTTAGATTCAAGCGTACCAGATACTACCACGCGCACAAAAACAGTTTGGCAAGTCAAACTCCTCGAAATTCAACTACCAGCAGAATATTCCTATACTGCACAAAAAGCAGCAATTGGCGAAGACGCAATTAGTCAAATTCAAACTAAACGTAAAGCCTTTACACTTGCTAAATTACAAGAATTAATTAGCAAAGGTGATAATCAACAGAAATTACTCGCTGTGAATTTTGATAACACAGCAATTACAGGTAGTCCTAGTTCCTTAGATAATCAACTTTATCGCGTTGAAATTCACAATCCCGGTACTTTACAAACCGCTACATTTAAATGGTCAAGAGATAACGGTATAGTTGTTAGTCCCATTAGCAAAATTGACCGCAATATTATTACTATAACTAATCCCGGCAGGGATACAGCACAATCATTTGCGCCTAATCAATGGGTAGAAATTACCGATAATGAACGCGAACTCAAAGGTGAAACCGGAATTTTAGTCCGGTTAATGGCTGGGACATCTGGTAGTAAACTAGTATTCGATCCTTCATCTAGAGTTGGTGAAATACCCATCAGTGCGGCTAATTTTCCTTTAGAGAAGCAACCAAAAGTACGGCGTTGGGATCAAAACACTAATACAGGTACTATTTCTATCAATCAAGCTGGTGAAAATTCCCAGTGGATAAATATAGAAGCTGGGATTCAAGTTAAATTTAAAGGCGATAATTTAAATTATCAAACAGGTGACTACTGGCTAATACCCCTACGTCCTAACAGTCCAATAAAGATTGAATTACCCTTTGATGAGGAATCTAAAACTTTCATTCCCCAACCAGCGCAAGGTATTCAACATTATTATAGTCCTCTAGCTTTTTATGACAGCAAAGACTCCTACCTTGAAGACTACCGCGATATATTTCCCCTGTTGGTAAATTGTTTTGATAAAACTGGCGGGATTATGACTGGAGATTTAGAAATTCAGTCTAATCTTTATGTGACTGGTAAACAAGATGATGGTAAATATATTCCTGGTAGGGTTGGGATTGGTACTAAAGCAGCAGAAGCTAAATTACATATTAAAAATGCGTCTTCATTACCTGCTACAGGGAAAATAACAACTACAGAAAACAGTCTTACAGTTACAGGAGAAGGGACTGTTTTTCAAACAGAATTACGTGTAGGTGATACGATTACAGCTAATGGACAAACGAGAATAATTACAAAGATAATATCTCATCAATCTTTAGAGGTAGAGCAAGCCTTTACACCAGCTTTAACAGCAGAAAGCTTTAGCTATCAACAACCAGTAATTGTTAAGTTTACTAGTGGTAATCAAGACACGCAGCTAATAGTCACTGATGCAGGTTTAATTGGTATTGGTACAGATACACCTCAAGAAAAATTACATTTAAATGGTGCAATTAGAGGTAACCAATTAGGTGCTTTACGCATTAGCACGGGTACAGGTTTTGTCGATATCGGCCCGCAAAATGCTGATGTTTCTCATTTCGTCACTGACCGGAATCGCTACCATTTTGATAAAGGAATTACTGTTAAAACTGGTTTAATTGGTAGCGATAAAGATACTGATTTATCACTGCAAACAGGAGACGCAACTCATGTTACAGTATCTCATGACAATGGTAATGTTGGTATTGGTATAGATAAACCTGAAGAAAAATTACACTTAAATGGTGCGATTAAGGGTAATCAATCGGGTGCTTTACGCATTAGCACGGGTACAGGTTATGTCGATATCGGCCCGCAAGATAGCGAATTTTCACACTTTGTTACCGACCGTTTCCGCTATCATTTTGACCAAGGAATTACTGTTAAAAATGGTTTGATTGGTAGCGATAAAGATACGGATTTATCACTACAAACCGCAGGTGAAACTCAAGTTACTGTATCTAATAAAAATGGTAATGTTGGCATTGGTATTGATATTCCTCAAGAAAAATTACATTTAAATGGTGCAATTAGAGGTAATCAATCAGGCGCTTTACGCATTAGCACTGGTACAGGTTTTGTGGATATCGGCCCGCAAAATGCCAATTTCACTAATTTTATTACCGACCGTCCCAACTACCATTTTGATAAGGGAATTACTGTTAAAAATGGTTTGATTAGCAGTGATGCAAATAGTAATTTATCATTGCAAACCGCAGGTAATACCCAAGTAACACTACTACAAACTAATGGTAATGTTGGTATTGGAATAGCCAACCCTGAAGAGAAACTTCATCTTGCAGGAACCTTGAGAATTAGTGATAATAATGGGTTTGTAAATATTGCACCTCAAGATGATAACTGGGTGCATTTCACAACCGACCTTGACGGTTACTATTTTGATAAAGATATCCGCGTCGAATCAGGATTAATTACCAGTCTGGGAAATAGAGATTTATCACTGCAAACTTCAGGTACAACACATTTTAAAGTTTCTTATGATACTGGTAATGTCGGCGTTGGTGTTGATCAACCCCTGGAAAGATTACATATTAGCGGTGCTATTAGAGGCAATCAATCAGGTGCTTTACGTATTAATACTGGCACGGGCTTTGTAGATATCGGCCCGCAAGATGGTAATATGGTGCATTTTGTTACTGATCGCCCTAGCTACCACTTTGACAAAACTGTAACAATCGCTGAAGGGTTAAGAGTTACTAATAATACTAGCTTTGTAGATATAGGATTGGAAGATGGTAATTGGGTAAATTTCCAGAGCGATCGCCTAGCTTACCACTTTGATAAACCCATAACCATCTCTGGCGGCGTAATTAGCAGTTTTAACAACGCCAACTTGTCATTGCAAACCGCAGATAAAGCGCGGATGACATTGTTGCAGACCAACGGTAATGTGGGTATTGGTATTGAAAAACCCTTGGCGAGATTGCACAATCAAGGCGCAGCACCCCTAACTGGTCAAGGATTAATTACTAGTAATGTTAGAACTATAACTGGCACTGGGACAACATTTACCCAAGATTTAAACATCGGCGATATTATCACTGTAACTAATGGCGCAACTAGTCAATCAAGAGTAGTTACTAATATTGCTGCTGATGGTAATTCGTTAACAATTAATACACCTTTTGTTCCAGCTTTAACCACAGAAACTCAATTTACTTATCAACAGCCAATTACTCGCCTAGCAGATAGTAACGGTATCACCCAATTAATTGTCACAGCCAGAGGTAATGTGGGGATTGGGACATCTCACCCCGACTTAGATACCAAGCTACATATCCAAGGTAATGTGAGGGTTAATGGTGATTTATTCCAAGATTCTTCTAGAGAATTGAAAGATAAAATTACAGAACTTTCTCAGCAAGAAGTTTATGAAATCATCAAAGCTTTGCAACCTGTGAAATACATCTACAAAGATGACCAAGAACAAAAATTACATTTAGGATTTATTGCTGAGAATGTACCCGATATTTTAGCATCGCCTGATAAAACCGCAATTCAGCCTTTCCAGATTTTGGCGGTATTAGCTAAAGCGGTGAAAGACCAGCAAGCAATGATTACCACATTAACCAATGTTGTCAAAGAACAGCAAAAACAAATTACAGCCTTAACAGAACAAAACAAAAATATAGATCAAAAAAGTTGGTGGGGGTGAGTAGTTATTAACTGGAAAATGGGCATTGGGCATTGGGCATAAGAAAGAGAGATTTTTATGTTTGGTTGTGAAATTTTCTCATGATTAGCTTTCTTGAAAATAGCGTTGACTTTTGACTATTCATAGATACAGCGAATTGCAAGTTGGTGAGGTAGAGATAATCGTTAATTGTAGGGGCATTGGCACTGCCATGCCCCGAAGCGCGTACCTCATTTACCTGAAATATGCTGTATGTTCATGCCCTCGTTGTGTGATTTATTACATGACCGTCTAGTTTGAAAATAAAGATTAGAGGCTAAGGAAGAGATATTTAGACAGAAGTAAGGAGAAGTAGAGAGAATAGGGTAAAAGAGGGTGAATTTGTTATATAAAATACATTTTTGGTTAAATTTACATAATCTTTATATATCTACATCGGGAATCTCGTTAGACTCCTGTGTAGTAGCTAGTTGAATATTTAAAGGTTGCATCTAAGCTTACGTGGAATTACTGATTAGCCTATCATGAGGCACTTGTCATGCGATCGCGCGATCGCATGAATAATTTTGCGTCACCACTTACCTTTGTTTTCACAAAGGTATGGAGGGGATTTCGATGAAATTTACAGGTCATTCCATCATCGATTGATAGCTGAAAAATCTTCAAACCCAACAAGGATATTGCAATTAAATTATGGCGATTATTTCAGGAACCAACAGTAACGATACCTTAAACGGCACTGGCGACAATGATACTCTTCAAGGCCTCAGTGGTAATGATTCACTTTCTGGACTAGATGGAAATGATAGTTTAGAAGGGGGTGTAGGTAATGATACCTTAAATGGTGGTTTGGGTAATGATACCTTAATCGGTGGGACAGGTAACGATACATTAAATGGTGGCGCTGGTAATGATGTCTTTAAATTTGAATACCCTCAAGGTAACGATCTTGTCACAGACTTTGTTCGAGGACAAGACAAAATTGATGTCAGCAACCTGAAAATTAGTGATTGGAATACCCTGAAATTACTTATTAGTAATGATGGTGAAAACAATGCACTGATTACAACTTATTTTAGTGGCGATCAGTCCCAAATCAAACTCCTGAACATCAATCCCAGCCTACTACAAGCCAGTGATTTCATTTTCAACACTGCGAATATCAATGATACTGTTAATGGTAGTAATTTTACCAGTTCCCCCGATCAATTATTCGGTGGTTTAGGTAATGATACCATCAACGCCTTAGCTGGTAATGATGTCCTGTTTGGTGAACAAGGTGATGACCGTTTACAGGGGGGTGCAGGCAATGATACTCTCTACGGTGGCACAGGTAATGATGTCTTCAACCTGCAATACGATCCAGGCAACGATGTCGTCATAGAC
>NZ_JACJRE010000021.1 GCF_014697075.1 Tolypothrix sp. FACHB-123
TTTTAGCGATCGCTCTCTTCACCAGTTATATATAGTTCTCTTGTACTACTCAAAACACACCTCTACTTAGCACTTTTCTCTATTTAGATGCGTTTGCCCTGAGGGTGTAGGCGAGTTCTCCCCAGGTGGAGATTATATGATTGAATAAGGCATCACCCTTAGCTAAAGATGAGAGAAGTATTAGACTTTGTACCTTTTCGGGATGAGATAATGCTAGTTCTTGGGCAATATGACCACCCATTGAATGGCCTGCTAAATGTACCTTATCTACACCAATATGTTCCAGCAGTGCGGCGGTATCATTTGCCATTTGCCCAATAGTGTACGGACTGTCAGGGGCAGAAGTTCGCCCAAAGCCACGATTATCTAAGCGAATTACCTGATACTGCTTCGCCAATGCAGACATTTGCAATGACCAGTAGGTATGATCGCAAAAGTAGCCAGAAATTAATAATAAAGGTTCGCCTCTTCCTTTAATGTCGTAGAACAAATCAATTCCATTAACGCATACTTTGGGCATATTATTACCTTCTGCCTTGTTTTCCTAGCCAAAAAGAAAGTAAGGCGATCGCAATTCCTATAATCATCAAACAAGGAATATATAGCAGTCCTAAAATAATTGTGGCAAAGGCGGCGGTACCATTATAGTGTCTACTTTAAGTCTGATGAATCTTTTGATTCAGAAAATTTTATTACATTTCGGCTTGCGATCGCTTTTCCCAGATTCGCTGACTTGTCGGTTGTCAGTAGGGGCCGGTTTTGTGATCTCGATTAAACCTGCACCTGTAAAAATTCAGCATCCATATTAATTAAATTAAACTTACGTAACTACTAATTTTAGATATCAGATATCACTGCTGGCAATTTCACCTCAATAAATAGACTTGTTTAAATTTTAACCCTTTGGCATTTTGGCAACTATCTGCAAAATTACCTTGATATATTACATATATTACCAAGATGTTTACACTCATTACAGAAGACGGGGCCGCACCTGTCTTCTTGCTTTTTTGGTCTGTTATTTTTTGGCATTTTGGCAACTTTTGAAAATTTAACTATGCTATTTTCATAGAGCTTGTTAGGAGTAAACCGGATCAGACCTAAAAATAATCAGCAAATAACAGTTATTTTTGCTTCCTGAATATTCCTGACAAACTATTTAATTCGCTGTGTATTTTTTTCAGAGTCCAAGGTGTGTTACCTCTTTCAAGCTATCTGGGCGGGATAATACCCGTCTTTTATTTTGCGTTAAATTTGTGGGATATTAGTTTTATAACGAAATAGTTAATCGAGATAAAATACAGTATAGCTAGCAAAATCTTTTTTATACCAAGATTTATTTTTGTAGGGGTTTCACCTGCTTTTCATTACCCGTTTGTCTGTTGATTACAGGGAAATGGTATTACCTAAGTTATATTGTAATTTTGATTTAGGTATTATCATCTGTGACAAGATTTGAACACATCCTAGAGGAAGATGCCTAATAAAAAAATAAAGAGTAAATTTAATCGGGATGTTGTTATGCACTGGATTTATCAAAAGGTCTGGTAATCAGCCAAACCTTTTTTTTATTTAGCCATTAAGAATAGGATATTACCGAATTAAGGATGAAGTAATGTCCCGCTTGTGCGCTGGGACATTACTCGCGACAAATCGTCACCGTTAAGTCAGCGTTTTTTGTTAGCGTTAGCCGTACTCCTTCTCCTAACGGAGACGCTAACGCGAACGGAGAAGCAAGCTACGCGTAGTGTCTCGTTCGCCGTAGGCGTCTCGTAGAGAAGAGAAGGCTTTGGCGGAGCCACCGCTTGACATCAAGTGCGATCGCTACTAATACTATCTCCCAGAATCAAATCGCCAAATCAATGGGAGTAATATGGCAAAAACCCTCAAAGTCTTACCTAGCAGTTTTTTCAATTGTCTAGTTGGGGCATTATGGTTATTATCACCTCTAGCTGTGCAAGCACAATCGCAAAATCCTAACGCACCTCACAATCAAGCGGAACCAGGCTGGAGTTTGTGGCGATCGCAAGCAGAAGCTGTTAAAGCTGATTTTGATGCGGGTTTTTCTAATTTAGAGTTGGGGGGATATTTAGATTTTGAGAATGCTTGTAAAACTGATGCGGGATCTGATACAGAGATTAAGTACTGGTTTAGGTTGAGTAATTCAGTTCAACGCCTTGGTACGGGATTGGTAGAATCTGGCTGTTGGTTTGGCGGACGTTTTTTGCATACATATCGCAGCACTGCAATTAAAGCAAGTTTGCACAATGTTAATTGTCTGCGTGTTGACACTCAAAATAAAAAAAGCTTGGTAATTCGCCAAGAACCAAGGGTGAATTCTCGGCGCTTGGGAATAGTAGCTAATGGAAGAATTGTCAAACCAGATAGTTTCCCTGCTTCAATTGTCGAAGTGGATGGAGAAAATTGGATTGCGATCGCTTCTCCAAAAGAAGGTTGGATTTCTGATGGTAGTCTTGCTAGTTCGGGAAATCTCAGGTTATGTTCTGCGAAAAAGCGGTAATACCAATTCAAAATTCGGTAGGTATTACTTACTATAAAACTTGATTAACAATACGTTCTTGGTATTCTGCTTCTGTTATTTTATCCTCGTTACTTTCTAAACGATCTACAAACAAAATACCCTCCAGATGGTCGTATTCATGTTGAAAAATTCGCGCCACAAAATCAGTTAGTTCTTGTTGCTGTAAATTACCATTGCGGTCTGTATACTCTACTGTAATTGCTTGATATCTTGGCACAAATCCTCTAATTCCAGGAACGCTCAAACAACCTTCCCAACCTTTAACTATTTCGCTAGAATGGGCAATAATTTTTGGATTAATCATCGCGGTTGGTGCCATTTCTGGCGCATGGGGATATCTGGGATTAGGACGGGATGCAACAATAAATAAACGGTAAGATTCGGCAGTTTGTGGTGCAGCAATACCTACGCCATTAGCTTGCGCAACTGTGGTAATTAAATCGTCAATAAGTTTTTGAATTTCTTGGTTGTGAATATTATCAATTGATGTGGATTGCTGGCGTAGGATGGGATTACCTATTTGAATAATTGGCAGTAAATCAGACATTTAATAAACTCCTTTTTTAATATTTTTTAATATAGCAATTAAATTTTGCTATTCTTCAAGGTGCGTTGCGCTACGCGACAACACAACCTACAAGATTTTTAACACAATTTGAAATGTAGATTCAAGTTGAATAAACAATAAATAAACACGCATGATTTATGGGTGTTTATAACAGGTTGATGAGTTGTAAAATATAATTTTAACTATTTCCTTCCACAGAAAATACTACCCGAAAGCCACAAATTCTCAATCCACCGTCTGACTCATTCCAACTGCGACTGGCGCTGCGACAAAGTTCTGCGCCAAAACTCCAGGAACCGCCACGGAGTACGCGACGATGAATATCACCACCTTCTTCCCAAACTCTAGCGTCTGCGGGTGCGCCTTGATAATTATTGTGCCAAGGATCGGCGCACCATTCCCACACTAAACCGTGCATGTCGTACAATCCAAAGGCGTTGGCAACTTCAAAACTACCTACATTTGTGGTTTCTTTACGGTATTTGGTATCGCTATAACTACAGCTAACTAATTCCGGGGTAATGGTTTCCCCAAAGTGAAAGGATGTCTTGGTTCCAGCACGACAAGCATATTCCCATTCGGCTTCGCTGGGTAGACGATATTCCCGTCCGGTTTTTTCGGCTAATCTCGCACAAAATTCTACAGCTTCATGCCAAGATACATTTTCTACTGGACGATAGGGGCCTTTATTTTTCGAGGGGTTAGGATTTAATGTTTGTTTGACTTTCGGTAAGGCGGTGACAACTTTCCATTGTGCTTGGGTGACAGGATATTTCCCCATAAAAAAGGGTGCGACTGTAACTTTGTGCTGGGGACGTTCGTCAGCATCACCTTCAAACTCTGGGGAACCCATCATGAATGTACCGCCAGGAATTGAGACCATTTCCAGGGCGATCGCTTTTCCCAATTCTTCTGTAAAATATTTACTATACAGGCGATCGCGGTTGACTTCTCTACCAGCTGTGTCTACTGTGACAACATCAAATTCAAAGCTTTGTAAAGAAGGTAGGGGTTTGATGGCTTTTTGTTGTTTTGTCTTTGGCGTTCCCGATAGTAATAGTCGCTGGGAAATAGCGAAAATCTCTGCTTCTAGGGCTGATGTGGTGGTAGATTTTAAATCATTCAAGACTTCGTTAGCGGTTTGATATCTATCTTTGGGTAAATGTTGCAGCAATTTATCCAGTATTTTCGCTAACCCATCACTAATGGTAATGCCATGTTCTTGCAATTTTTCTGACCATAACCATTGAGCATTCATGGCATCATACAAATTATCTTCAATATTGCCATCACCATTTTGTAAGGGCAAACATTGAGTTAACAGACGCACACAAGTTACACCTAAAGCATACAAATCGCTAGCATGACAAGCAAAGCCAGCCATTTGTTCTGTGGGAGCATAACCAATTGTATAAATGACTGTAGCTTGTTTCGCTAAACTAGTTTGGGTTACCTGTTTCGCACCACCAAAATCGATTAATACCGGTTTACCATCACTATCGCGACGGATAATATTTTCTGGTTTAATATCCCGATGAATGACATTTCGCGCATGAATAAAATCCAGTACTGGCAATAAATCGGCTAAAAGTTGGCGAATTTCTTGTTCAGTAAAGCATTGTGCTTGAACTTCTTGTAATAGGGTTTTCCCTTGAATAAATTCTTGTACGAGATATAAGCTTGAACCTTGTTCAAAATAAGCTAAAAGTCGAGGAATTTGGGTATGATTTTCTCCGAGTTCATACAGTCGAAATGCTTCTTCTTTAAAAAATTCTGCGGCTTTTTTACGCTGTCCAGTTCCTTGAACTTGAGGAAAAAATTGCTTGATGACACAAGGCGCATCTAATCTATCTGCGTCTTCGGCTGCATAAGTTCTACTAAAACCGCCTTCACCTATTAACCTTAAAACACGGTAGCGGTTTCTCAGCATTTTGCCAAAGTTGTTTTGACCACAACTTATACAAAATATATTGTTGTCATGATTGAAGGGATTTGAGCAATTGGGATTTTGGCAGATTTGCATAATGTAGGGTAGGTAGCATCTTGTCCAAAGTTAGCCCCAATATTATCTAAAGTGAAAACAGGTTTACGGACAAATAAATAGGCACAGATTTAATCTGTGTAGATACTTAAATGATTTAATTCAGATGGAGCCATTGTATTTATTTGTTGAACTCTGTTTGTGACTTTTTAAATATGAGTAAATATGAGAGCAAGCATTTTTATCACATAAGAATAATAATAGTATTTTCATTTATCTGTCAACAGAATACTAGCTGTATTACGAAACACAGCTAATTGTAAATGCTATTAATTGCTGTCGCCAAATTCAAATCGGCTTGCTCAAAGCTTTTGGCTTTTTTTGAACTAGAAATTTTTAAACTTCGTCTCCGTAAGCGCGAATTAATTCTGCTACAAAAGCAACGAGAGCAGAGACTAAAATTAAAATAACGCTCAAAGCATTAATATCAGGTTTTACTCCTGTTCTAATCCGACTAAAAATTTCCATTGGTAAGGTGTTATAACCACTACCTGTGGTAAAACTGGCAATGAGAAAATCATCTAAACTCAAGACAAAAGCTAATAGACAACCCGCAATAATACCCGGCATTAACTGGGGTAATAATACTTTGATAAAAGCCTGTACTGGTGTAGCGCCTAAATCTAAAGCTGCTTCCTCTAGGTGGGGATTTAAGTGAGAAAGGCGCGAAGAAACCACCAAGCCGACGTAGGCTAGACAAAATACTATATGGGCAGCAATAATTGTCCACAGGCTTAAAGGAATGGCAAATGCCGCTAAAAACACTAGGGTGGCAACTGCGATCGCAATATCTGGAATAATTAATGGTAAATAAGCCATGCCTTGATACAATTTCTTGAAAGGAAACTGATAACGGGCTAAACCCACAGCCATTAACGTTCCCAATACTGCGGAAATCGCCACTGCACTAAAAGCAACTATTAAACTATTCTGCAAAGCTAAAACAATCCGCTCATCACTAAATAATTTACGATACCAATCAAGAGTAAATCCTTGCCAACTGGCGCTATAAGGCGATTTATTGAAACTATAAAAGGAAAGTACCAGTATAGGCAGGTACATAAAGATAAATATAATTACTGATAAAACCGCCTGCCAGACGACACGCGGTTTTTTTGAAGATGGAGAAATATTCACGTTAGGGTTTTGGGGATAAATTTTAATCAGCCAATAATTTTATGCGGATTATGTTTAAAAGTCAAGATTAACTAGCATTCGCAGTCAACACTCAACAATCAACATTTTACTTTGCGAATGATTTGTGAACGAACATAAACCGATAGATGTGGTACAGGTTCACTCAAAAAGCTAATTTTTACCTCTAAAGGAGAAGCAAATTTCCCTACAAAGATAGAAGAAAACACTTCAATTTAAATTTTACTATTCTCTAGTAATTCATAATTTGCTTGGCGTGCAAAAGGTGCTTTGGGCTTAGGTTGTATAGCTTAAAATTATGCATTAAATATGCAACTCACAAAGCCAAATCTCTCAGCCAAGACTAACTTTTTAGGAGGTTTGTGATGCGAATTGCTCAGATAGCCCCACTATGGGAGAGAGTACCCCCTCCAGCTTATGGAGGAATAGAGTTAGTAGTGGGGTTGCTGACTGATGAACTGGTGCGACGCGGACATGAAGTCACACTATTTGCATCAGGAGATTCTATCAGTTTGGCAGAGCTAGAATCAGTTCACCCCCGTGCTTTAAGACTCGATCCCAATATCAAAGAATATGGCATTTACGAGATGTTGCAATTGGGTTTAGTCTACGAGCGAGCCGACGAATTTGATATCATTCATTCCCATATGGGTTGTGCAGCTTTACCCTATGCGAATCTCGTCAAAACCCCTACAGTTCACACGTTGCATGGGATTTTTACGCCTGACAACGAAAAGATGTTTAAATATGCAAAAAATCAACCTTATATCAGTATTTCCGAAGCGCAACGCGAATACAGATTAGGACTGAATTATGTCGCCACAGCATATAACGGGATTGATGTCAGCAGTTATAAATTTCATGCGCAACCAGAAGATCCCCCTTACTTAGCATTTTTAGGGAGAATATCGCCAGAAAAAGGAACTCATTTAGCCATAGGAATTGCTAAACAAGCAGGTTGGCATTTAAAAATTGCTGGTAAGGTAGATGTCGTTGATGTGGAATATTATGAAAAAGAAATTAAACCCCTAATTGACGGCAAACAAATTGAATATTTAGGTGAAGCTGACCACGAGCAAAAAAATGCTTTAATGGGAGGTGCGGTAGCTACTTTATTTCCTATCACTTGGCGAGAACCATTTGGGTTAGTGATGGTAGAATCAATGGCCGCAGGTACACCAGTGATTGCCATGAACCTCGGCTCTACAGTCGAAGTCATCGATGATGGTAAGACAGGCTTTTTGTGTGAAAATGTTGATCAGTTCGTTAGTGCGATCGCTAAAGTCACAGACTTAGACCGTTATGCTTGCAGACAGCATGTAGAAAACCGCTTTAGCTTACAGAAAATGACCGACAGTTATGAAACAGTTTATCGGCAAATTCTGCAAAAGCGCTTTGGACAAAATGGTCGTTCCCATAGTTTAGCTGGTTTAGACAAGAGTCGCATTTAGGTGGATTATGCTAGTTCACCTTTTGAGTGAGCGAACAAAATAGCAGAAAATCAGCATCCTACTTTTAACTCCTCTTTAAACACACCACAGATATTCATCGCCGCCCATCGATGTTTATCTGTGTTTTTTTGGGAAAACAACAATTAGACTTTGGGCTAATTGCTTGATAAATGCGATCGCAGTATCCTAATTAAACTGGTGCAATATTGACAACTTGATTGCTGGGGCTTCAGGAGCAGACCATGAGAGAACAGGTAAGCCGGCATAAAAAAACTACTACAGGTTTCTCTATCCCCACTCTGAAAAACCCGGTACGCGGCTTTGGTTTAAACACATCTCAAACTTCTCCCCCAGCAGTTTCTTTATTACAACCCCTCAATCAGCCTCCAGGACACGACATTAGTCGCATATCATTGTTGCGTCCACAAACCCAGCCGGAAACTGAGCCAGCTAAGGAATTACAGCCCCAAGAATCAAAACCACTCCAGCCCAAATCTCTCCATATCACTCCCAAGGAAAACAAACTCTCGACAATTCAACGCCGGGAGAATTCCCCCAAACCCACTGAGGAAAATCAGTCAAAAAACTCAGAGGTGGGAGAATCCAAACCAGAAACCGAAAATAAAGAACAAAAAAATCAGCAACCGCCGATTAAAGAACAAGCTAGCGCCTCTCCCCCACCCAATAACGGTGATGGGGGTGCAAATCCACCGCCGACAAAAAAGGTAGATACCGCTGTCGAAGCTGCGGGAAATCCCTTGTCAGCCCAGAAACAGCCTCAGCCACAAGATATCCAAGCTAATCAAGGCAAAGGTAACAACCCTGGGGAATTACCAGGGGCTAATGTAGCTAATACCACTGATAAATCAGCCAATGTTCCTAGTGAAGGTGAAAAAGCTCCCGTTTCTCCAGACAATGACCCTGCATTTCAAGCAGTAGTTAGTAATACTAAACAAGTCGCCGGACAAGAAAAACAACACCCCACCGCCGCCAGCAAAGCCCAGTCCGCCCAAGCTGCGGCGGTTGCGCCTACTAATGAAGTAGACAGCAAAGCCCAAGCCAATCACGTAGGCGAAATGGGACAGGCTCCCACCCCAGGATTTGACGCCGTCGCCTTCAAAGCTAAATTGATGGAGCGGATTGCGGATATGGCTCCTAAAAATTTAGACGAAGCAGATAAATTTAAAGATAATAATAAACTTGATGCCGTCAAAGGCGATTTAAGTGGCAAAGTCAAAGAAGAACAGAAAAACTCTCAAGGTCAGTTAGAAGAGAAAAGCAAACAAAAACCCGATACCAGTGGGATTGAAGCCAAACAAGTTACCCCCCTACCGCCAACGGAACCCGGCGCACCGCCTACTGGGATAGGTGCAGATAAAGCCGCACCCAAATCTAAAGGACAGGGTGAAGTGGAAGCGCCAATCCAAACGGAGAGTAAAAAACTTGACCAGCAAATGCAAGAGGCGGATGTCACAGAGGAGCAATTAGCAAAATCTAACGAGCCGGAGTTTCAAGGCGCACTCACCGCCAAGAAAGAAGCCCAAACCAACGCCCAGGAAGCACCGCCCAAATATCGCCAGCAAGAGCAAACAATCCTCGCCACAGCCCAAGCTACCGCCACAGCCACCGCTCAACAGCAACTGCAAGCTATGCATGGTGTCCGTAGTCAAAACCTGGGACAGGTAGCAGATAAGCAGGTAGGGGCTAAGGGTAAGGATGAGCAAGCCAGAGCGAAAATTGCCGGTGATATTAATAAGATTTTTGATAAAACCAAAGCCAAAGTTGAGAAAACCCTAGGCGATTTAGACGGACAAGTAATCCAAGCCTTTGATGCAGGCGCGGCTGAAGCCAAGAAAGCCTTTGAGGATTACGTCAGCCAAAAGATGGACAAATATAAGAGCGATCGCTATGGTGGAATGTGGGGCTGGACAAGCTGGATTAGAGACCAATTTGCAGGTCTACCAGATGAGGTGAATGTCTTCTATCAAGAAGGTCGTCAGCTTTACATCCAACAGATGGATGGGGTAATTAACAAAGTCGTCGCTATTATCAGTCAAGGATTGACCCAAGCCAAAGCCGAAATAGCCACTGGTAAGCAGGAAATTCAAACTTATGTTAACCAACTACCCCAAGACCTCAAAGGCGTAGGCCAAGAAGCCGCTACAGAAATTGACAGCAAATTTGACGAATTGGAGCAAAGCGTTGATAGCAAACAAGATGAGCTAATTGATACCCTAGCCCAGAAGTATAAAGAAAACCTCGAAGCCGTTGATGCTCGCATTGAAGAGATGAAAGCAGCAAATCGCGGTTTAATTCAAAAAGCCTTCGACTTTGTGGTGGGAGTCATTAAGACTATCATCGAATTGACAAAAATGCTGTTGGAAGTTCTAGCACGAGTTGCTGGTGTAGTTGGGCAAATTCTCAAAGACCCCATAGGTTTCTTAGGTAATTTAATTCAGGCGGTGAAGCAAGGCTTCCTCAACTTCATGAAGAATATTGGGAAGCACCTACAACAAGGATTAATTGGCTGGCTAACTGGCACAATGGCAGAAGCCGGCATTGAAATGCCAGAAAACTTTGACCTTAAAGGTATATTTAGCCTAGCCATGCAGCTTGCAGGCTTCACCTATCAAGTAATTCGCGGCCAAGCTGTGAAACGACTGGGTGAAGACAAAGTTAGCTGGATGGAACAAAGTGTAGAGGTATTTCAAATTTTAGCTAGTGAAGGCATAGCGGGGATTTGGCAGTTTGTCCAAGATAGAATTGGCGACCTCAACACCTTAATTATTGAACCCATCAAGAACTTTATCATTGAAAAAGTGATTATCGCCGGGGTTGAGTGGGTTCTGAGTTTGTTGACACCCGCTTCGGCCTTTATCAAAGCCGCCAAGACAATTTACGAGATAGTCAAATTCTTTATTGAACGCGCCCAGCAGATTGCAGATTTAATTAATGCGATACTGGATGCAATTGGCGCGATCGCTAGTGGCTCAATCGACCAAGCAATTGCAGGTGTAGAAAATGCTCTCGCCAAATCTTTACCTGTAGTTATTAGTTTCTTAGCTAGCTTGTTAGGCTTAGGCGGTATAGCAGGTAAGATTCAAGCCATCTTCCGCAAACTGCGCAAACCAATGGAAAAAGCAGTTGATTGGATAATTGATAAAGGTGCTAAAGCTTTTAAGAAAGTTAGTAATAAGATTAAGAATAGCAAGTTTGGTAAGAAAGCTGGAAAAATAAAAGATAAAGCAGTAGAAAAATATAAAGCTGGTAAGCAGTGGGTTGAAGATAAAAAAGAAGCTGCCCAAAATTGGATGGAAGATAAGAAACAATCTGTTAAAGATAAGTTTAGTTTTGGCAAGGATAAACATAAAGCACAGGAAGAGCAAAGCAATCAAAAAAATACAAAAGATGAGGAACGAACTCATGAGGACAAAACAAAAGATTTAGAAACAGCCCAGAAACGATTACAGGGAATTATTTCTCAATCTGAAAGTACACAACAAGTCGAACAGTCTTTTCCTACTTTGAAGAAAGAATTTGGTCTCAAGAAGCTTGAGTGGGACAACTTAGGTACACCCTCAGCATCTGTCATTATGGAAATCAATCCTAAGGCAGTAATTCATCTTAATAACTCTGGTTTGGGTCTACTTAATGAAGGAGATACATCACATAGCAACCTCTTTAAGCAGGAGGTTACTTTTGAAACTCATAGCATTGATAACAAATACTTGGTTGGTAGCAAAATGGAAGCTACCAGATTAGGCCCAAATCACCCACAAGGAAGTCCTCCACTTGGGGGCGCACTCAATCCGCTAATGAAGAAGTTACCAACCGATCCTTCTTTATCGAATAATGCAAAATATGTAAAAGGACATTTATTAAATGATAATCTTGGTGGGCCAGGAAGCGCACAAAATCTTTATCCCATAACTGCTGACGCCAACAAGCAACATGTACAACAAGTAGAAAGTGTAGTGAAAAATTGGGTAAATAATCAGGGTTATTGGGTTTATTACAAAGTTGAAGTTGCCAATGAGAAAGCTGATATTGCCAATGGAGTAGTTAATGCTGATTTAATTTGTGAAGCAGCTAAACTTGATGTTGAGGGCAAAAAATCTTTTAAAGGAGCTTTTAAAACAACTGTACATTCTGAATTAACTCAAAATAAAAAAGATACCAAAAATGAACTCGATAAAGATGAGTATAGCGATAAAGATCCCATAAAAGATGCTTCATTTAATCCTAACCAAGTAGAAGTTTCCTCCGGCAAGAAAAGTAAAAAGCGAAGAATTGAAGAAGTAGAGTAGCAAGAATTAGTCAGAATATCTACTGCAAATAAAGCAAAAAATAGCAAGATTTATGAATACCACAAGTATTGTAGATAGATTTCGGGCGATGGTAGAGGAGCTAAGAAATAATCCATTAATTAATACGAATGAGATTGACTGCGAAATTAATCCCCCAGCCACAGAGGCAGAAATTAATGCAGCCCAAATGAAATTCAAACTGACGCCGGCAATGATGGATTTTTATCTTCAGGCAAATGGAATTAGAATTTATTGGGAATTAGAGGAAGAAGTAGAAGTCCTTGGAGGCAGATTAGCTGCTGGATATATTGATTTACTACCAGTTCAGGAAGTATATAAGGATTGGAAAAATATTATTTATTTTGATGCAGACGATCCTTGCAAACCTTTACATCCGATAGATTTTTTCATTGGTAATGCTTGTGCAGCACTTTATTTAGATGGCTCAAGTAACCCGGAAGTATATTATTATTACCGTGGTGAAAAAATGAGACCGCTAGGTGTAGATTTTGAAGGTTACTTAAATTTATTACTTAAATCGCGCGGTTTTTGGTATTGGCATCTAGCTATTGCTGGCCCTGAGAATGTTAACCTTGATGAACCCATGTCAATCGAAGAAAAAAACTTTAGAGAAATTATGCCACAAATTTTTTCCGACTTTCAATCATCAGATTTTCAACGGTTGAATACTTAATAAAGTGATTAAATGGTTAACTTTACATGGTTACAAAAACTGAAAATTATATTATTAACAAACTTTTCAAACTATACGACTCCTCTCAATCTCCCTTAACTGTTCGCGCTGTTACTTTAACCTTCACTAGAAAAGATAACGAACTCATCGCCTGTTGTCTTACCTTTGAAGTAACATTAGAACTCTATCAACGCATCGACACAGAAGCATTATTCAACCTCAAACCAGATGCTCGAAACCAGCTTTCATCTCAAAAATTTCTTGAAGCACCAAATATTACCATCGAAGCTAGTCTCAAACCCGATTTATTACCCCTGCTAACTGAATACACTGTCAATGATGAAGAAGCTGCAAATTACATTTTAAAAATCAGCCAAGAACAACCAGATCATCAACTCTTATTTACTGAAAGTTGGTTAGCTTTATCTGTAAAACAGCAACAAGAATCAGGGGAAATTGGGTATACAACTCTTTGGTCTTATATTAGTCCCGAAAATCTTGCTCAAGCTAGTAATTCTGGTGAGGAAATCGCTACAGGAATTGTCAACTTTTTTAAAGATTGGACGGAAGCAAATTTATCTGCGAAAACGCAAAAATCAGCGGCTAAAATGCTGCAAGAACTAGATAAATTTTTAACAGAAATATCAGATATTAATCCCGATAAAATTACCCCAAATATTGCGGCTGATTTACCAGAACATACTCCAGATGATAATCTGTTAGCCACCATCGTTAATTTCTTTAAAGCCGATGAATGGGCTTTTATGGAAATTCCCGGACAGCCAGCGTTACAATTACCATTCCAAGGCGAAAATGGTAAATGGAATTGTTATGCTAGGGCAAGAAGTGAACAAAAGCAATTTGTTTTTTACTCAATTTGTCCAGTTAACGCGCCAGAAAATAAACTGTTATCTATAGCTGAATTTATTACGAGAGCAAATTCTGGGATGATTGTTGGTAACTTTGAGCTAGATTTTAATGATGGCGAAATCAGCTATAAAACCAGCATTGATGTGGAAGGTGACAGACTGAGTTTTGCACTGATCAAACGAGTGGTTTACGCTAACGTGGCGATGATGGATGAATATTTGCCAGGGATTATGTCTATTATTTATAGTAATGTCACGCCAGTAGATGCGATCGCGAAAATTGAAGCATAATTAAAATAAGGCAGAGATCAGATGCCAGAGGGTAGAAGGGAAGGAGATTTGATTAAATTTACTGATTATTAACAAAAAACAGGGGTAGTGATTCACCACCCCTATTAAATTACAGCTTGGATAAATTAGAAATGCTCTGCGAACAGGCTAACTGCTACTCACAAATATCGTCAAGGCCAATCCCAAAATAATTGTCTTTCCACCTAGTACAAATGACCAGAAGCGGTAGTTTTAGCCAGCACAAAGTGCGCGCCATGTTGTCATGAGCAACTGGGAGACAAATTGAACAATGATTAAGTTTTAAGGTAATTTGAGAGTCGCTAAACCATTGTGGTTAGCTTGGGTAGGAGAACAAATGCCTCCGTTGTCGGAGGTTTGGCTCCCTTAATTATACCATTGACATCTGCCTTAGCCTCAAGGCATGAGCATTTCTCAGACATCGAGTATTGCGAAAATCCTAGGTATAACCCTTCATCAGCTAAAAAAGCGATCGCTTTTTTTGCGATGTAGCACTTTTCAACCTGAAAACAAAAAGCCCCCGGTTATTACCAGGGGCATTCATCTTTATTCCCACTAATGAGGATCGCATCTATTTGGCTATGATTCAAACCCTATATGTATATTTTGCATAATTCTAATGCACTAATTACAATTACTTGGCAAATTGGTTGAGTGGAATACAGATTTTGCCAGGATAAGTCCTACATATTTTTCTCTGATTCTTGATTCGAGTAACATAAGACAATAACTGCGATGCAATCTGAGTAACAGATGCAGTCGATAGCAACGTCAAAGTATGGTTCTCTACCTGTTTAAATGAGCGCAATCAGATATGTAACTTTTTTACTGCTACTGATACTTTCTTTCTCGGTAGCGCATCCAGCTAATGCTGCTGTATGCCAAAACTATCATGGACATCGTGTTTGCATTCTCAGTATCGAACGCAGCGCTAAAAATTATTGGGAATACAAAGCTGCTGTGAGCGTAGATGATGTCAAACAGCCGACGAAAGTTTATAACTGCCGGTCTCAAGTTAAAATTCTTAAAGATGGGACTTTTATACCATTTGCCGACAAAGACTCAGGTGAACTGATATGCCGTTTCTTCAAGCGCTAATGTTCATCGCTTCTGGGGGGTAAATACACCCCAGATGACGAAGACTATCAAACTTAAATATGCAGATACCGTTAGCCACTCTTGCCAGTCACTAAATAAGCTAAGTTGTGGGTTAGCAAAAAGAAAGATATTCATGATGAGCGATCGCACTGAACCATAACTAGCATTTCATCATAAATCTTCCTGGGATGTGTTTCCCTAGCAAAACACATCCGCGAAATCAATTTGGTACAAATGGCGTATACTTTCCTCCCAAACCCTCAACTATCGATTGGGTATTTGCAATCAGCATTTTTTGATAGGTATCGGCATCACTCCCAGGTTCCCCTAAACTATCAGCATAGAGTTCTCTATCTGAAACCTTGACATTGGCATTTTTCGCTACTGCTGTAATTAATTTGGCATCATTTGTTACTTCTGCGAAAATTGTCGGTACACCTGTTTTTTGAATATCTTTCACTAATGCACTCACCCTGGCGGCTGTGGGTGCGGCTTCCGTACTAATTCCCCCTAATGCCTGTTCTACAGGGATATCATAGGCTTGAGCGTAATAACCTAAAGCATCGTGAGTAGTCACCAACTTCCGATTTTTCTCTGGAATTGTTGCTACTTTCGATTTAATCCAGGTGTCGATTTTGCTAATTTCGTTAGTAACTTTCTGTGTATTTTCACTATACAAATTAGCATTTTCTGGTTTTAATTTACTCAAACTGTCACCAATTACCTTCGCCATTGCAACCCCATTTTGAGCATTATGCCAAACATGGGGGTCGGTGACAGTTTTGCCATCTTCTGCAAACTTTTGCGGGTTGGGAACAGCTAGTTCGTTCACTGCGACTTTGGTAGCTGGGTTAGATGTTGCTTGGATTAAGTTAATTAACTCCGGTTCAAAGTCATAACCACCGTATAAAATCAATTTAGCTTGTTCAATGGCTTTGCGATCGCCTGGTTTAGGCTGGTAAACATGAGGATCGGAACCAGGCTGAATCAAACATTGCAGATTCACCGTTGTGGCGGCTATTTGTTTGGTTAAATCGCAAAGTATAGTATTAGTTGCTACAACTAACGGAACTTCGCTGGCGGCGGTGGCTGGGTTAGCAGTTGCAATGGAAGCAGCACTATCTAAGGGTTTAGTTTGTTGAGTTGTGGGTGGTGTCGCCTCGCATCCCAGTAAGCTGAAGGTAAGAGCTAATACCACCAGTCCTTTATTTTGTTGGTTTTCTAACATTGTTGATACTCACAGATGAATTTATGATTATGATTATCATTATCATAAAATCGGAGTCTAATGCTAGAAGTTCGTCATTTAGCAGTTAACTACAGAGGCGTTTGTGCGGTGACTGATGTCAGTTTCCGCCTAGAACCAGGACAAATCGTTGGTGTCATCGGCCCCAATGGCGCGGGTAAAAGTACGATGGTGAAAGCGATTTTGGGTTTAATTCCCCGTGAAAGTGGGGTAGTTAAATTTCGTAACGGTTCCTTGAAACAGCATCTGGCGCAAATTGCTTATGTACCGCAAAAAAGTCAAATTGATTGGGATTACCCGATTACAGTGTTTAATGTGGTGATGATGGCGAGAACCAGACATACAGGGTGGTTTCGTTCCCATTCTCGCCAATCCCAAGCCATAGTCAGAGAAGCTTTAGAACGTGTGGGGATGTGGGAATTGCGTCAGCGTCAAATTGGGGAATTATCGGGAGGACAACAGCAAAGAGTATTTTTAGCGCGATCGCTTGCGCAACAAGCTGAGTTATTCTTTTTTGATGAGCCATTTGTCGGTGTAGACAAAAAAACCGAGGCGGTAATTTTTGAAGTATTTAACGAACTGAAATATCAAAATAAAACCTTGATGGTGATTGGTCACGATTTGGGCGAAGTTTCCCGCAGATATGACCGATTTTTACTCCTCAATAAAACCATTATTGCTGATGGAAATAGTGCAGAAGTCATAAATGCTAAAAATATTCAAAAAGCCTATGGCGATGGAGTATTTTTTCTCCGCAGTGAACTAATTTAATTAGAACTGATGCACAAAAAATCAAACTCTTATCTCTCTGCGTTCTCTGTGTCCTCTGCGGTTAAAATTCTCTTAAATTTACGTAATATCTGTTAATTAATGTGGAGTTTATTTAATGTTAAATCTACTTTTAGAACCGCTACAATTTGAGTTTATGCGCAACGCCTTATTTACATCCATAATGCTGGGTGTATTATGTGCTGTTGTCGGTAGCTATTTGATTGTACAACGCATGGGATTATTAGGAGATGTGATTGCTCATGCTGTTTTACCAGGATTAGCGATCGCCTTTTTTTTTGGTGTCGATATTTTTATCGGTGCGTTCATTTCCGGTACAATCAGTACCTTGATTATTGCCTGGATTGAAACTCAGTCACGGGTAAAAGTTGATGTAGCAATGGCAATGGTATTTTCAGGTTTTTTAGCATTAGGAATTATGCTAATTACCATATTAAAAAGTCAAATAGACCTGCATAGTTTTTTATTTGGCGATATTTTAGGCGTAACCACATCTGATGTTGTACGTACTTTAATAATTACAGTAATTGTTTTATTAGGTGTAAAATTATTTTACAAAGAATTACTATTTTACACCTTTGATGCTTTAGCCGCACAAGCAATAGGATTACCTGTAAACTTAATGCAAATAGGTTTAATTTCCGCCATTACCCTGACCATCATTGCTAGTATGCAAGCAGTGGGAGTAGTTTTAGTAGTATCACTATTAATTGGGCCTGCTATCACAGCTTATTTATTAGTCAAAGAATTACATCAAATGATGTTTTTAGGAGCAATTATTGGTATAGTTGGCAGCGTGAGCGGGATGTATATCAGCTATTATTTAAATGTGCCATCAGGAGCCGCAATTGTTCTAGTCATATCTGGACTATTTTTACTAGCGCTTTTATTAAGCCCCACACAGGGAATTCTCACCAGACCAGAAATGGCTCATCAAAGAGCTAGACTAATTCAACAATTGACATCTGCAAAAAAGAAATGAGTTAATTCAAAATTCCTCAGCAAAATTTTAGGGACGGGGCGATACCGTCCCTAAGAATTAATCCTCCAACCAAAATCTAAAATTCGGTTACAGATATTGGTACAGCATTAAAAAAACAACTTCTTGCACCAGTGTGACAAGCAATATCACCAACTTGCTCAACTTTTAACAAGATAGTATCTCCATCACAATCATAAAAAAGCTGTTGGACTTTTTGAATATGCCCAGATGTCGCTCCTTTATGCCATAATTGAGAACGCGACCGACTCCAATAATGAGCTTCACCAGTAGCGAGTGTTTTTTCAATTGATTCCCGGTTCATCCAAGCCATCATTAAGACTGTACCATCGCGGTAATCTTGGGCGATGGATGGAATCAAACCTTGGTCATTAAACTTCAAATTGTTCAACATTTTATTAACTGCTGTTAAATAACTTGTTTAGCAATTACAACCTCTTCTAAGCGGTGTAGTAATTCATCCAGATTCATAGTTCCTAAATCTCCGCCGATTCTAGTTCTGACGCTCAGATTTTGATTTTCTACTTCTTTTTTACCAACAACAGCCACAACAGGAATTTTCTCTAATTCGGCTGTACGAATTTGCTTTCCTAATCGCTCACCACTGTTGTCTATTTCGGCTCTTATCCCAGCTTTTTTTAAAGCAATTACTACAGATTCTGCATATTCTCGCACATCATCACTTACAGGTAATAAGCGTACTTGAATTGGGGCTAACCATAAGGGAAAATCACCAGCATAGTTTTCTACTAAAATGCCAAAAAACCTTTCTAAAGAACCAAAAATAGCCCGATGAATCATAATCGGTCGTTGACGACTACCATCAGCTGCAATATATTCCATATCAAAACGTTCTGGTAAATTAAAATCTACCTGAATTGTGGAACATTGCCACAAACGACCGATAGCATCTTGGATTTTAATATCAATTTTGGGGCCATAAAAAGCACCACCACCTTCATCAACAACATAATTCCAGCCTTTAGCATCTAAAGCTTGTTTGAGCGCTGATGTTGCTAACTCCCAAACTGTATCTGTTCCTACTGATTTATCTGGACGGGTAGAAAGATTAACTTCATAATTTTTAAAGCCAAAATCTGACAAAATCTGTTCTGTAAGATTTAAAACTTTGAGAATTTCTTCAGCGATTTGGTGAGGTAAACAGAAAATATGTGCATCGTCTTGGGTAAATCCTCTCACCCGCATCAAACCATGTAAAGCCCCGGAGCGTTCATAGCGATACACTGTACCTAATTCTGCCCATCTTAAGGGTAATTCGCGATAGGAATGTAGTTGATGCTTGTAAGTTAAAACATGAAAGGGACAATTCATCGGCTTAATTTGATAAGCCTGATTTTCTACATCCATCGAGTCAAACATATTCTCTTGATAAAAATCAAAATGACCCGATGTTTTCCATAAATCAAGATTGGCTATATGGGGAGTGTAGAGTAATTGATATCCTGATTCTAGATGGGCTTTGCGCCAATAATCTTCAATAATGTAGCGAATATTTGCACCTTTGGGATGCCAAAAAACTAATCCCCCACCAGCTGCTTCTTGAATACTAAATAAGTTCAGTTCTTGACCTAATTTTCTATGATCTCGGCGTAAGGCTTCTTCTCTTTGTTTGAGGTATGCTGCTAATTGGGCGGGAGTTTCCCAAGCTGTACCGTAAATACGTTGTAGTTGGGGCTTGGTTTCATCTCCTTGCCAATAAGCGCCAGCAATATTTAATAATTTAAAAGCATCAGGTTGAATTTCACCAGTAAAATTAATGTGAGGCCCTGCACATAAATCCCACCAATAATTATTGTTAGGTTGAATATCTGTAATAAATAAAGAAGATTCTGGTGTCCCAACATCAGGACTACCAATAAAGTAACGAGTAATTGTTTCTGCTGGCGGAATCCGGTCGAGAATTTCTAATTTATAAGGTTCGTTTAATTCGGTAATTTCGGCGCGAATTTCTGCTCTTTCTACCTCTTCGCGAATGATAGGAAGATTCGCTTTGATTATCCGCCCCATTTGTTGCTCAATTTTTCCCAAGTCATCAGGGGTAATGCTAACTGGACAATCAAAATCGTAATAAAAGCCGTTCTCTATAACTGGGCCAGTTGCTACTTTAGTCCCAGGAAATAGCTTTTGCACCGCCATCGCCATGATATGGGCGCAGGTGTGACGAATTCGTAGCAGTTTCTCACTGTCTTCCTGGGATAGGTTTTCCTGGGGTTTATTTAAGGAACTGACCATAATTAAACTATAATGATAATCGTTATCATTATAGCGCCAAAACACAGAAAATTCCCCACCATGAGGGTGGGGAGTCGGTCAAAAAAATCTACTTTTTGCCAAAACCTTGACCTCGCTTCCCCTTTTTCCAGATAATTAACTCACCATTATTCCCACCGGCGGCTAATAAATGTCCTTGGGGATGCCAAGATAGACAAGAGAAACCATTTGCAGCACCATCAAGAACTTGAGAGATACGCTTACCCTTATTCGAGAGACAAACCCAACCATCTTCAGCAGCAGAAGCTAACAGGTGAGTTTGGGGTTGAAATTGGAGCGATCGCACTGTATCTTGATGTACAGGTAAAACCTGCGCTTCCCAATCATCAGATTTTTTTTCCCACACCACCACACCTTCAGCGCTAGCAGCAGCCAAAAGCGGTGCGCCAGATTTTGTGGCTGTATCTGACCATGTTAAATAACGAATTTTACCCGGAAAGCCGCGCATCATCCAAGGGTTGGGATTCTCCCATTCTAAAACAGTAATTGAACGATCCATATTCGCAGAGGCGATATATCTACCATCCGGTGACCAACTTATCATCAAACTGGCGGAATCAACAGGTAACAAAGAAGGTTCATCATTCCAATTTTCCGCCATCCATATTTTCACCTCTTGATAACCCGCAACGGCTAAACTTTCACCGTTAGGATGCCAATTAATATCAAGGACAGAAGAGGTATTAAAATTTAGTATCGCCTCAAGTTCACCGATTTCTGCATTCCATATCTGCACGATGCGACCTAAACTAAAAGCCAGTAGATTGGCGTTTGGACTCCACACCATTCTGTCAATCCAAGCACCATCATTCTTCCGCACACTGACTAATTCTGGCTGCTGGGACTGTAAACGCCAAATTTTCACTTCTCCATTTTGCCCAGTTGCGGCGAGAAATTGACCATCCCAAGAAAAAGCCAGACAATCTAAAGATTCTCCATTTCCTGGGAGGAGAGAAATTCCCTCAACTCCTTCTCCCACCAACCACATCATCACCTCTCCATGCGCAGAACAGGCGGCGAAAATCTCACCTTGCGGCGACCAAGCGATCGCTGTAACATAATCTGACAGCATTCCTCGCCACTGCTGCTCAAATTCTCCTTGTATCTTTGCTTTTAAACTAGACACGCCCAAAAACCTCTTACAACTCTGCGTACCTCTGGGTGCAAAACAATAATTTACCCAAGTAATTACACAAAAATCACCAATGACGGTTGACGGTTGACGGTTGACTGTTGACTGTTGACTCTAAAGCAACATCAAAGCCACTTCCTTGGCAAAATAAGTCAAAATCAAATCAGCACCAGCCCGCTTCATACTGGTTAAAGTTTCTAAAATCACCTTTTTCTCATCAATCCAACCATTTTGCGCCGCAGCTTTAATCATGGCGTACTCACCACTGACGTTATATGCAGCTACAGGCACATTAGTATAATCTTTTACCTTTCTGATAATATCCAAATAAGCCAAAGCCGGCTTGACCATGACGATATCAGCACCTTCAGCAATATCTAGGGCTACTTCCTTGATTGCTTCCCGTGAATTTGCGGCATCCATTTGGTATGTTTTTTTATCGCCAAACTTGGGAGCCGAATCTAAAGCATCGCGAAAAGGCCCATAATATGCAGAGGCGTATTTTGCCGAGTATGCCAAAATTCTGACATCAAAATATCCAGCTGCATCTAATCCCCGACGGATAGCGCCGACTCTACCATCCATCATATCGGAAGGCGCTACCATATCAGACCCAGCTTCAGCTTGGGAAACTGCCATTTTCACTAATACTTCGACTGTGGGGTCGTTGAGAATTACGCCATTTTCATCGACAATGCCATCATGACCGTGGGTAGTAAATGGGTCAAGGGCAATATCGGTAATTACTAAGATATCAGGCACAGCTTGTTTAATTGCCTTGATGGTGCGCTGTACTAATCCTTCAGAGTTGTAACTCTCAGTACCAGTATCGTCTTTTTTGATTTCTGGAATTACTGGAAATAATGCGATCGCATTTATCCCCAATCTAGATACTTCCGCAATTTCTGCGACTAACAAATCTAGAGTATATCGATAACATCCAGGCATGGAAGCAATTTCCACTTTTTGCTCCTCTCCTTCCATGACAAACATCGGATAAATCAAGTCATCCACAGTCAATGTTGTTTCCTGAACCATGCGACGTAAGGTAGCAGTGCGACGCAAGCGCCGAGGGCGATGTACTGGGGTAGTCGGAGTGGGATTTTCTGATGACATGAGATTTGAAAACGATTATCGCTAACATATAATGATAATCGTTTTCATTGTTTGTACCGCAAAATACTTTCACAAAAAAATAGCCATCCGGTTATTCTACTTTTAAGTTGCAAAATCCATCGTCAGGGCTGTTGACGGTTGACGGTTGACTGTCGCCATAATTGAGTCGTAAAGAGGTTGAATCAATGTTAGGAATTACGCTACAAGAAACGAGAGTTTATCGGGAAATTAAGGAAGAAGGAGAAAGAGCGCTGGTTCTGCGTCAATTAACTCGGCGGGTGGGACAATTACCTGAAGAGGTGCGTGAACAAGTTGAAACTCTTCCCCTAGAACAATTAGAAAATCTAGGGGAAGCACTGCTAGATTTTACTAGTTTGGCTGATTTGCAAGCTTGGTTAGAAGCATAAATTATGGCTGCACTAAAGATAGGATGATACCAACCAGGGAACCAACAAGTAGAACCATACCGCTAAGAGAACTGATACCAAAGCCAACCATCCGTTTTTCCGCAGCTTGATAATATCCCCAGGCGTAAACAATTCGACCTACCAGCCAAACTGCACCAATACCAGCAGCCCATAACGGGTTAACGTAAACAGAGAATAACCATAAACCCGGTAAGAACAGAACTACTTGCTCTAGAGTATTTTGCTGGACGCGCAACACTCGTTCAAAGTTGGGATCTCCGGTCATTTGTGGAGGTGGTACTTTATACTTATCTCTGGCTCGCCCAACATTAATTGTAATGACCAGGTAGAGCAACAGCGTCAAAGCAGTTATTAGACTAGTCCAGGGTGACATATCAATGCAAATCTTCGTGTACCAAAAAAGTATACTGGAAATAATCGCTATGGCTACTTAACAGGTGAAATACCCTAGCTGTAAGTATATTCAACTGTTACTATCAAGTATTACAGGTGCGTTTGCTGACTGCGTAAACTACCTGAATCTAGGTCTTATATCTTTGAATTACGAATGAACCTGTTGAACGATCGCTATCAAGTTATCCGCACATTGGGTGCTGGTGGGTTTGGAGAAACCTATCTCGCAGAGGATACTTATATGCCCTCAAAGCGCCGTTGTGTAGTAAAACAACTCAGACCGATTCAAAATAATCCCCAGATTTATCAATTGGTGCAAGAACGGTTTCAACGGGAAGCGGCGATTTTAGAAACTCTTGGCGGCGCAATTGACCAAATCCCGACTTTATATGCCTATTTTGAAGCTGGTGGACAATTTTATCTAGTGCAAGAATGGGTGGAGGGAGATACCTTAACAGCAAAGGTGCAACAGCAAGGTTTATTTAGTGAAGGCGCTGTACAAGAATTATTGCTAAATTTGTTACCTGTACTCGAATATGTTCACGGTAAGTATATTGTTCACCGGGATATTAAACCGGATAATATTATTATGCGCCACCGTGACGGTAAACCCGTGCTGATTGATTTCGGTGCGGTGCGGGAATCGATGGGAACGGTGGTGAATTCCCAAGGAAATCCTACCAGTTCAATTGTGATTGGTACACCGGGATTCATGCCTAGCGAACAAGCCGCAGGTAGACCAGTTTATTCTAGCGATTTATATAGTGTGGGGATGACAGTAGTTTATTTGCTGACGGGGAGACAACCGCAGCAAATAGAAACAGATCCGCAAACGGCGGATATTATTTGGCGACAATATGCCAGTCATATTAGCCCAATGATGGCAGAGATTATCGATCGCGCGATCGCCTATCATCCCCGCGATCGCTATCCTACTGCTAGAGCGATGCTGGATGCTTTACAGAGCATATCTAGCCCCATTGCACCAACCCAACCATTCTACCAACCGCAGGTAAATTCTGTACCACCACCGCCAACGATTCCTGTCAGTCCTGGTGCAATAACAGAACCACCAAAAACTGAACCGCCAAGAACGGAACCCCCAAGAACAGAAAGTAATAATCGTAACGCTTTTATTACCGGGGGTTTAATTGCTGGGGGTTTAATTGCTGCGTCTATCATTCTGAGTCAAGTGTTAAAACCTACTCAACAAGTAGCGCAAACAACAGTCACACCTACAGAAACCTCATCAAACGTGACATCTCCAATTGCACAAACTCCCACTAGTTCGCCATCTCCTATCCCCCAACCCACTGTAACACCGCAAGCGATACCTACGGCAACCCCTTCGGGGAATGCCACTCCGACTCCGACATTTTCTGCTTCTAATTCAGCTTCTACAAATACATATACACCACCAACTAACAACACCACAACTAACGATTATTCTTGGCTATCTCAAAGGCCTGTAACTGATGCAGATTTAGCGGGGAAAGATGGTTTTGAATTAGATATTATGCGTAATTGGGTATTTGCAATTCATGGTAGACAGTTTGATACTCCTGGCATACAAGATTATTTTAATAATCAACCTTGGTATCAACCGACATATTCACCAAAACAATTTCCTAATCGATTATTAAAGCCTATAGAAATCCGCAATGCAGAATATATTGCCAAATACCAAGACCGTTATAACTTACGATATTTTAGGAAATAATTTTAATATTGCCCCATGCCCCATGCCCAATATATTAAAATATATCTTTGCGCTTTTGCAGCCAAAAAGTAATAGTTAAATAAATGGCAGCATGTAATAATAAAATACCCCAATTTAAATGTAAATTACCCCATGTTGCATCGTAAACTGCTGTGGGTTCAAATGGTTGGGGGACTGTACTTCCATCAGGTAATTTGGTTGGTTCGGGGACTAAACCGTTGACATTTACTAAAGCACCATAAGCACCTACAGACCAACGACTTAACATCAGCCAGGATAATATTTTATTTACATCGCCAGTTGTTTTAAATAAAACTCCAGAAAAGATAATTTGAGGTAGCAAGAGTAATGGTAAAGCACTATTAGCTTGACTACTATTTTTCACACATGTTGATACTAGTAATCCTAAGCTAAAACTAGCTAATAAAGTGAGGAAAGTTGTAATAGCTAATCCTATCGGCCAGAAAATTAATTCTGAATCAGGAGATTTAAAGCCGATGGAAATAACTATCAGCATCAATAAAGTTTGCGCGATCGCTAAAATTGAAAGGATGGTAACTTTCGAGCTAATATAAGCTAACAATCCTAAATTAACTAATCTTTCCCTTAAATAAATTGCTGCTTCTTTGACAATTTCTTGTAAAGAACTAGAAAGTCCTACCCATAAAGCAGCACAAGTAAAGACAAACAATACTTGCAAAGCTAATGGTGCAAGTTTGGGATCTGGTTCTGCGCCTAAAACAAAGGGTGTTTTATCTTTAATTGCTAAAGTAATTAAACCAATACCGATAGGTGCGGTTAAAAGTGAGAGTAGAAGATTAACGCGATCGCGTAAAATTAATTGCCAATACCGTTGTGTTAATAAAAACCACTGTTGTACAAAGGAAACTTTTTTGCGTGTTGGTGCTAAAGACTTCGCTGGCGATGGAGTGACAGTATTTAATTGATTGCCAATATAACGTTGATAAAAAGGCGATTGCTGAAATAAAGTTGCATAATTAACAACTGCTTGCTCTTGTTCGAGTTTAATATAAATATCGGCAAAGTCACTCACACCAAAAAACTTCAAAGCTTCTTGGGGTGTGCCAAAATAGCAAAGTCTACCACCTAAACCGAGAAAGACAATGCGATCGCATTCGGTAATATTAGCTGTTGCGTGGGTAACTAAAATAATTGTTCTTCCCCCTTGATGGGCTAAATCCTTTAATAGCTGCATCATCTGCTTATCTAAGCCAGGATCTAATCCAGAGGTGGGTTCATCTAAAAAGAATAATTTGGGATCGGCTAATAATTCTACGCCAATACTTACCCGTTTGCGTTGTCCGCCACTGAGATCGCTCACTAAAGCATGACGCCGATGAGTCATTTTAATTGCTTCTAACGCCTGTTCTACCAGTGGTTGCAGTTGGATATCCGGTGGTAAGCGCAGCCTCGCTGCATAGGTAAGTACTTCGGCAACAGTCAATTCTCGGTGAATAATATCATCTTGGGGAACGTAACCAATTTGAGTGCGGTACAAATTAAAGTTTTTCTGCAAATCTTCGCCATTAATCTGCACTTCACCTTTAGTAATTTTCTCAATTCCTAACAGCGTCCGCATTAATGTAGATTTACCCGCACCACTTCCGCCAACTAAAGCAACAAATTGTCCTGGTTCAATTGCAAAAGATAAATTATCTAATCGCCGCTTACCGTTAGTTTCTAAAAGTATATTCTGTGCATCTAGACGAATGCGATCGCCTTGATCGAGAATTTCTAAAATCTCATCGCGCACCACCAAGGTAAACGGCCCGATACGAATTTTCGCCCCATTTACCAATACAGCCGTTCCCATGACTTGTTTACCGTCAATAAACACCCCATTGGTGCTGTAGTCCCGCAGAATGTAACGTCCTTGTCCATCAGTATCAATGGTTGCGTGACGCCGAGAAACTGTAGGCGCATCTAACTGTAAATTAGCTTGGGGATCGCGTCCGAGTAAAATTGATCGCTGTTTTAACGAAATTGACCGAATTGTTGGTGTAGTTACTGAATGGGCGTTAGAGGGATTACCATATCTAATTTGAATCAGTTGATTTGGATTTTGGGCAATTTGAATTTCTACACCATGCGTTAAACAATAGCCTTCTTTGGGAGTAATTAGGGAATGATTAACATATAGCTTATTACTACTCGGTTTTTGCCCATCGCCATCATAAATGCGGTAGTCTGCACCTTCTTTGCATAACACCGCTTGACAACGGGAAACTACTTCCCAATGTTGCGGGACAAGTAAATCACTGGTGCTGGGATCTCGTCCCAAAATATGCTGTGGCTTTTTGAGTTCAAAGTAGAGAACTTCACCTTGGTTGTTTAATTCTAGAAAAGGATTGGAGCTAAAAACAGTTCGACTTTGGGAAGGTGGCTGCACCATAAATTGCTTAAGAAATTAAAGGTGGTCTACTTACTCTGAAGATTGGGCTGCTTAACAGCAATACTTGCTTACTTATCAAAAATTAATTTTTTACGCAAAAACTAAATTAATTATAGGTACTAAAAGTTTATGATATTGAACAGCTAAATATAAATTATATGTAAAAAATCCCCAACTATAATATCGGATATTGCGTAACCGCAGCATAAATTTATTGATTTTTCTGTGCGTCTTATTGTCTATTATCCGAGTTCTGCTTTGCAACTAGCCGAATACGTGAGGTAGCGATCGCTAGATTCAGCAATGCCAAATATTAGAATCCAGTTTGATTTTTGAAAAAGTACCTACTCTGATACTTTCCCTTTCCCCGTTCTGTGTTTGCTCTATTTATGAGTAAGTTCACAAATCAAATAGGAGTGTTATTTTATGACCTTGACATTATTAAATAATCGTTATCAAGTTTTGCGTGTGCTGGGGAGTGGTGGATTTGGGGAAACTTTTTTAGCCGAAGATACTCAAATGCCTTCTAATCGCCGTTGTGTGATTAAACAACTCAAACCCATAGCGAATAATCCCCAGGTTTATCAATTAATTCAACAAAGGTTTCAGCAAGAAGCAGCAATATTAGAAGAATTAGGTGATCGCAGTAATCAAATACCCAAACTATATGCCTATTTTATCGATAATGGGCAATTTTACTTAGTCCAAGAATATATTGAAGGTCAAACCTTAACCCAAAAAATCCAACAGCAAGGGGTATTAAGTGAAATTGCAGTTAAGGGCATATTAATTGATATTTTACCAATTCTAGAATTTATTCATAGCAAGCATATAGTTCATCGAGATATTAAACCAGATAATATAATTTTGCGTTTCGCTGATGGCAAGCCCATATTAATTGATTTTGGTGCGGTTAAAGTATCAATGGGCACAATCATGACTACCTCTGGTAACTCCACCCCGTCAATTGTCATTGGAACACCAGGATTTATGCCGATGGAACAATCGGTAGGTAGGCCGGTATTTTCCAGCGATATCTATAGTTTAGGACTGACAGCGATTTATTTACTTACAGGGAAAATACCCTCAGAATTTCCCACAGATCCGGCTACAGGGGATATTCTCTGGCGAAATTTTGCATTTAATATTAGTCCAGATTTTGCAGCTGTGTTGGATAAAGCTGTGCAACAATCACCACGCGATCGCTATCTTACCGCTAGAGATATGTTAATCGCATTGCAAAATCCAGTTGCACCCACCATACCTGCTATACCCACCGTACCCCCTACTAATCCCACACTAATCGCTACACCAGTCAACGGAGGCCATGTTTCAACGCCAACAATTCCATCTCCACCCCCTGTATATCAGCCACCAATTTCTTACTCTCCAGAACCATCGCCACCTCCTAAAAGTTTGGCTACTTGGCAACAAGGTGTAATTATTGGTGGTGTAATTGGCTCATTAGTTGTCGGTGGTTTATGGTTAGTTAGAGGACAATTATCTAGTCCAACTCAGCCATCAACAAATGTAGCCACATCTCCTACACCTACCATATCACCAAGCTTAAATTCACCTAATAACAATGAAGAAAAATCAACTCCCCCAACTTCCAAAGTAGTTGATTCAAACTCCTCTAATTCTAATACTCCAATCAATACGCCATCAACACCTATTAGCACAGAGCAACCAATCATATCTGAAGATAATTCAACCGAGACAAATACACCTGTAACAATAGCACCAAAACTTACAGAAGCGGGAGCAAAAAATGTAATTAATAATTGGTTAAAAGCAAAGCAAGTTATGTTTGCACCTCCCTACAATCCTCAACCAGCTTCTGAATTAACCACTGGTCAACAATACGAGCAAGTTGCTGGTTATGATGGTTCAATCAACTCCCTCAAAACCGACGGTCATTATTACCAATATGGGTTACAACAAATTGATGGAGTAGACGATTTTGTTGTTAATGGTAACCAAGCCACTATTCAAGTAAAAGTTACTGAAGACCGCACGCTTTTTGATAGAAATGGCAATATTCTTCCTAAAGAAACTGATTTTAAAACTAGAACTGTGCGGTATACTTTACAGTTTGTAGACCAACGTTGGAAAATAGCTTCTACGCAAATAATTAGTAAATAAATAGCAAATAATTATGAGAATTTTCTCAAAATTACCTTATATTGTCAAAATATTAGTAACTGCTACAATTGTAGCAGTTTGCGTTATCATTAGTGGTACTTTGATGATGAGATTTTCTACCTCAAATGTACCCGTTCAAGCTACAAATTCTCCAACAGTAACAACTACAATTGCCGCACAACCAACCTCAGAAACCATAGCTTTACCAACTGCGAATATTCCTACTAATTCGACACCCCTAGAAATTAGTAGAACTGTGCAAATCGAGAAAAATACAACTCAAAATACAGCAACATCTAATCAAATTGCTTATGGGCATTTTCCTTACCCACAAGCCGATCGTAGCCAAATGATGCTTATTGGTAGCTATGCAACAGGTGCAGATCAGCGCTTTGAATCTTTAAATACTGAAGCTGTACAAGCATTTATGAAAATGACTTATGCAGCCAGAGAAGTAGGTATTTGGATTATTCCTGTATCTGGATTTCGGACTATAGAACAACAAGAAAAATTATTTCAAAACCAAATTAAACGCCGGGGTTCGGCACAAGCAGCCGCAAAAATTAGTGCCCCACCTGGACATAGCGAACATCATACAGGTTTTGCTTTAGATTTAACAGATGGCAAATCCCCGAAAAAAGACATTACTTTAGCATTTGAAAATACAGATGCTTATCGTTGGTTGACTAAACATGCTCAAGAATTTGGCTTTGAACTGTCTTTTCCTGCCAACAATAAACAAGGTGTCAGTTTTGAACCTTGGCACTGGCGATATGTAGGTTCAACAAATGCAGCCGCAGTATTTGCTAATGCGAGAAATCAGCAATAAATAATTCAAAGTCATGACTTTTAAATAAATTTACATCTCATACCTGGTTAAAAAAGAATACGACAAATACATGAGTTAAGGGAAACCTTGGAACCTGACACATGATTGATGTGTTACCAAGGTTTTTGAATTGCTATAACTTGTTGAATAAACGAGAAAAGTAAAGTGTAGAATGTAATATACGTAATTTTTGCAAAAATTAATACTAAAAATTCAGTAACATCACACCATGATTGGGCAAACACTGGGACAGCGTTACAACATTATCCAGCTATTGGGAAAAGGTGGCTTTGGTGAAACCTATCTTGCAGAAGATTTGTATATACCAGTAGAACCAAAGCCGAGATGCGTTGTCAAGCGTTTATGTCCACAAGTGATACAACCTGATATTTTACGACTATTTGAAACCGAAGCAAAAACACTCTACAACCTGGGACAAAACCACGAACAAATTCCCAAACTTCTCGCCTATTTTGAGCAAAATGGTGAATTTTATCTTATTCAAGAATTTATCGAAGGGCATGACTTAGGTAAAGAACTGACTCCTGGCAAAATCTTGAGTGAACCTTATACTATCAAACTGCTACAGAATGTTTTAGAAGTTCTGGCATTTGTCCATCAAAACAATGTGATTCATCGGGATATCAAACCCTCAAATATCATGCGGCGCAAACCTGGGGGCAAATTAATCTTAATTGACTTTGGGGCGGTTAAGCAAGCTGGTATATTTTCCCCAAATATATCAGGGCAAACAAGTCTCAGCGTCAGTATTGGCACACCTGGTTATATGCCTAGCGAACAAGCATTAGGTAAGCCGAGATTACAGAGTGATATTTATGCATTAGGAATGGTTGCAATTCAAGCTTTAACTGGTATACCACCGCATCTACTTTCGGAAGATGATGACGGCGAACTTTTGTGGCAAAACCGAGTTCAAATTAGTGATGATCTGGCAAGTATTTTAACGAAAATGGTGCGGTATGATTGGCGACAGAGGTATGCTAATGCAGGCGATGTTTTACAGACATTGAATGAAACTTTACAGTCTTCTGTTCCGCCTACTATATTAAAGCCTCCTCAACCTTCACAGTCTTCTGTTCCTCCCAATTCCCAAAGTCATGTACATTCATCAGCATTCAAACACCAACACAAGCAATGTGCGAATATTATTGGCATTGATTTGGGTACAACAAAAGCAGTAATGGCTGTAATGGCAGATGGAAAACCTGTTGTTATTCCTAATGAATATAACTCTCTCATAACTTTTTCTGTGGTGGCTTACGGCCAAAACAGTGACATTTTAGTTGGACAAGCTGCAAAAACTCAAGCGCTCAAAAATCCTCAAAATACTTTTGATTCAGTGATAAATTTTATCGGTTGCGAATATGATGAAATTACGAAAGAGCTAATAGAAAAAGTTTTTTACAAAATAGTTAATAATGCAGGTAAACCCAATATAGAGTGCCCAATTACCAGACAGCTATTAACAGCAGAAGAAATTTTAGCTCATATTTTATCGTATTTGCAAGACTGTGCCAGCAAGTATACAGGACATACAAATATTCAAGCTGTCGTTACAGTTCCAGCTTATTTTAATGATATTCAATGTAATGCTCTCAAAAACGCCGCAAAAATTACTAAGTTAGAAATTTTGCGGATTATTCGCCATCCTTTAGCAGTAGCATTAGCTTATGGTTGGAATAAAAAAGATAATGAGACTATTTTAATTTTTGATCTGGGCGCTGCTCAATTGAGTATTTCAACTTTAATAGTTGAAGATGGAGTATTTGAGGTGTTGTCATACTCAGGAGATAAACGACTAGGAGGAAGCGATTTCGATCGGCAAATCGTTGATTACTTAATTGAAAATTTTCGAGAAGACGAAGGCGTTGATTTACGCCAAGATAGACAAGCTATACAACGTTTAACAGAAGCCGCAGAAAAAGCTAAATTAGAACTTTCGAGTGCAACTCAAACAGAAATAAATTTACCTTATATAGTGCAGACAAATTCTGGCTATAAACATCTAAATATATCCTTAACTCGTGATAAATTTGCGGAAATATGTGCAGATTTAATCAGCCGTTGTCATATTCCTCTAGAAAATTCGCTGAGAGATTCAAAGTTAAGTAAATCTGATATAGATGCGATAATTATGGTTGGTGGTTCTAGTCGGATTCCTGCCATTCAAGAATTAATTCGTAACTTTTTTAATAAAGAGCCAAACTTAAAGTTAAATTCCCAATATCCAGCAGCCTTGGGAGCAGCAATACAAGCTGGTATTTTAAGTGGAGATATGACTGGTATCTTGCCATTAGATGCGTTACCACTATCTTTAGGTGTAGAAACATTGGGCGGTGTAATGACCAAAATTATTCTCCGCAACACCACAATTCCCACCAAAAAATCAGAAGTTTTCTCCACCACTGTTGATGGTCAAACAAAAGTAGAAATTCATATTCTCCAAGGTGAAAGAGAATTTGCTAACGATAACAAGAGTTTGGGAGGCTTTTGTCTTGATGGTATTCCCTCAGCACCACGCGGTGTACCTCAAATTGAGGTGACTTTTGATATTGATGCTAATAGCCTTCTATGTGTAATTGCTAAGGACAAAGGTACAGGTAAAGAAGAGTCTATTTGCATTACTCATGCCTCTAGGATATATAAACAAGAAGTTGGAAATTTTGCCATCAATTTTGCCATCATGGGAATAGACACACCTAAGCAAAAATAAAGATATTATGACTCAAGCTTTACCAAAAATAGTTACTTTTGATGAATTTATTGCTTGGTATCCCGAAAACTCTGGGGTACGCTACGAACTGCACAATGGGGAAATTGTCGAAATGTCACAGCCAACAGGGAAACATGAGAAAGTAAAAGGGTTTTTGGTAAGAAAGCTATCTGTGGAGTTTGACAGGTTAAATCTTCCCTACTTTATCCCTAATCAAGCGATAGTAAAACCTCCAGCAAGAGAATCAGGTTATTTCCCAGATGTTTTGATCGTCAATGATGCAGCTTTAGCCTCGGAACCTCTTTGGGAAAAATCTTCCACTATTATCAATGGTGCATCAATCCCTTTAGTTATAGAGGTTGTCAGTACTAATTGGCGAGATGATTATTATTTAAAACTTGCCGATTACGAGGAAATGGGTATTCCTGAATATTGGGTTGTTGACTATGCAGCGTTAGGTGCGAGAAAATTTATTGGCAATCCCAAACAACCTACTTTTTCACTTTATCAATTGATTAATGGTGAATATCAAGTTACTCAATTTCGGAGTAACGATCAAATTCAGTCTCCAACATTCCCGGAATTAAATTTAACAGTAGAGCAGATATTTATAGCAGGATAATAACCTGATATTTTCATAGGTGTGGTGAAGCGATCGCCAATCAATACCAAACCTAGTCATTTGTTATTCTCCGCGTCGCTGCGTCCCCCTTGCCTTCAACAAAGCTATCTTGTTTAAATCCCAAATCCAACATGCTATAAAATATACAATTGATATCCTGATTCTGACTGGCTAACGCCAACTTATGCAAACGCTGCTAAATAATCGCTATCAAGTAATTGAGACTTTGGGGGGCGGTGGATTTGGTGAAACTTTCTTAGCAGAAGACACCCAAATGCCTTCTAGGCGTCGCTGTGTGATTAAACAACTCAAACCAATTCAAAATAATCCCCAGGTTTATCAACTGGTACAAGAAAGGTTTCAGAGAGAAGCAGCGATTTTAGAAGATTTAGGTGGTGCTACAGACCAAATACCCGCCTTATATGCTTATTTTCAGTCAGAAGGGCAATTTTATGTGGTTCAAGAGTTGATTCAAGGTCAAACTCTGACTGCAAAGATGCAACAGCAAGGAAGATTTAGTGAAAGTGCTGTTAAAGAAATATTAGTAAATTTATTACCAGTTTTAGAGTATATTCACTCAAAGCGGATTATTCACCGCGATATTAAACCAGATAATATTATTTTGCGCGATCGCGACGGTAAACCCGTACTGATAGATTTTGGTGCAGTGCGGGAAACAATGGGCACAGTATTTAATTCCCAAGGTAATCCTACCAGCTCGATTATCATTGGTACACCCGGTTATATGCCCAGCGAACAAGCAATGGGGAGACCGGTGTTTTCCAGCGATTTATATAGTTTAGGGATGACAGCAATTTATTTGCTGACGGGGAAACAACCACAAGAATTAGAAACAGATCCGCGAACAGGGGAAATTATTTGGTCTCATTATGCATTAAACGTGAGTCCAACATTAGCCGGAGTTATCGATAAAGCGATCGCCTATCATCCACGCGATCGCTTCGCTACAGCTAGGGAAATGCTACAATCCTTGCAAATTGGCGCAAATACCTTTCCTCCCACACAGCCTTATAACCCTCAACCAGTAGCATCAACACCACCAACAATCCCAGTTAGCCCAGGTGTATCTTATCAACAACAGACAATTCCCGTTAGTCCAGCCCCATCTTATCAACCAACTAATCCTCAACCCACAAATAACGGACAAAAAGGAGTCTTAATCGCCAGTTTAATCGCAGGTGGCTTGATTGTGGGTGCGGCTATTATTGGTTTTGCGATCGCTAACAATAAGCAACCGCAAATAGCACAGTCCCCACAGCCATCTAACGAATCTGCAACAATCCGCAATCAACCCCAAGAAACCGCTACACCAAATACCACCACTCCTAGTCCTACGCCATCTGTGCAAGTTTCTCCCACAACACCCACATCAGTTGAACGTCCATCACCAGAACAAGTGATACAAAATTATTATGCAAATATCAATCAACGTCAGTTTGAAAATTCTTGGAATTTACTAGTACCTAGTTTACAAAATAATCGCAAACTTCACCCCAACGGCTATCTTTCCTATATAGATTGGTGGGGAAATAGAGTCCAAAGTGTATATGTATCCCAAGTCAATTTATTGTCAGCAAATTCAGATACAGCTACCGTTAATGCCCGCTTAGAATACACAATGAAAACCGGAAAAACTGTCCCAAGTTCGGTAAATTTTTCGTTATTATGGGATGCTGCAAATAGCAGATGGGTTGTGGGTGATGTCAGGTAGTATTTTGAAGCATAAAGTCCTCACTACAAAATAACATCAGAATTTTCACTTTTAGGTAAAAAAGCAAATTCTGATTTGATATGCCATCGCTTATTGTCGTGAATTAATAATGTTACCTTATCGGCAATAAACTCAAAATATAACTGGCGATTGGCAAATTCTGTCCAAGCTGCTTGAAAATTTTGTCTGATTAAATCGCGGAAAGCAACTGTCATGTGGGGTGTAAAGCGGTGGTTTTTACCTTCCTTATCTACAATACCTAAATTTGCTTCGACAACGGCTTTTAAGTCTGCTTGCAAATTTAGCAATTCTTGGCTTTGCACCACATCTATATAGATGACACGGGGCGGAAAAGCTGCAAACCCATTCAGGGTAATAGTTAGCGACTGTTTTTGACTCGCAAACTCCGCCAAAGTAGCTTCTATTTTCGATACATCACTATCAGCCCATTTAAAAGGCTGTTGTAATGTAATGTGCGGTGGGGACTTTTGCGCATGTCTGCTGGCATAATTATCAGCAAAATACTGCTTGATGTCGTTGGCGTAATCTTGAATATCTTGCGGTGGTAGCAAGGCTATGAAAAATAGGCTCATTCAATTTGAGATTTAAGTCAAAGGGCACAAAGAAAAGGATTTATCCTATGGATTTGAGGATAGCAAAATTCGAGAGGTTCTAAAGTAAATGCCAATTTTCGTCAAAATTGAAACGGGCAAAGTTGATAAACCTACCTTTGACAAATACGTACCTGCCCATAAAGCTTACGTTCAAGATTTGATTGCTCAAGGACATAAAGCCAGAACTGGTTACTGGGCAGGATTTGGCGGTGGAATGATGATATTTGAGGCACAATCAATGGCAGAGGCCCAAGAAATTATCGCCCGTGACCCCTTGGTAGCAAACGGTTGCGTGAATTATCAGCTACACGAATGGCGAATTGTTGTGGAATAACATCCAATTACGGAATTATTGTGTTAATCTATTAATAGACCTGGACTTATGCGACTTCAACGCCCAAATCTTGTCAGGACCGGAAGGTAGCAGCAATACGGGATGCTTGTGGTAGGCGTAAACTCCGGGTCGCCCTATTTTTAGGAGCGTTCAGCAGCAATGCCTGGTTTTGGAGATATTGTTCAAAAAGCTTTTTACCTCGGTGTTGGTTTAGCTTCTTACGCAGGTGAGAAAGCAGGGGGAAAATTAGCCGAATTGCGATCGCAAGTCCAAAAACTGGCAGATGAAATGGTGGCAAAGGGCGAAATGACCACAGAAGAAGCCCGCCGCTTTGTCGAAGATATGATGAAGCAAGCTCAACAGCCCCCATCATCTACCGCACCTACAGACAAAACACCGCCTGCTGAACCTCGTCGCATCGAAATTCTTGAGGAAGACGAAGAACCAACAGTCAAAGATTCCTCCCCAACTGATGATGTAGATGGATTGCGTGACCAAGTGCTAGAACTGCAAGAAGAGTTAAAACGGCTGCAACGCAATGACTAGTCAATAGCAGTAATTTAGCCATAGCACAAACACAATATATTTTTGAATATACTTGAACTAGGATCTACCTAGGACATCATAGCGGGAATCCAAAATCCTTTGCGAATTTTCAGCTAACGGTACTAGTACTTCCAGCCAGGTCACACTGAGCGCTCTATTCATAAGCCAGTAAAGGCGTCAAGTTTATGGAAAATTGGCAAAAAGATTTGATGGACATCATTGAGACTGTGGCTGAGGAAGTAGAAGAGTTTTTCCTGGGAATGAGTGACATGGTAGACGCTTTTTTGGAACTCACAGAAGAAATTACTGAACAGGTACAAACTACAATTGCTACTGAAGTTGACCAGTATTTACAAGATTTAGCCGAGCCAATGTTTGAGGCTTACTGGGAACTAGAAGATGTAGTTACAGATTTAGATGCGGGTTTTCCCTATTCAGTTGAAGCCACAGCAGAAAAAAATCCGGCTTGTATCGGTTGTACCCATTACCACGGGCAAGCTTATAGTGGTAATTTATTAGTCTGTGCCATGCATCCTCACGGTTGGGATGATAGTAATTGTCCAGACTGGGAGCAGGAGTAGGGACTGGGAAGGGGGACAAGGAAGAATTATATAACACTTGCTCAATGACAACTGACAACTGACAACTGACAACTGACTATTTGACAAATGACAACTGACACCAAAGAAATGAAATATGGCGAACGCGAGATTGCGGAAGGACAATTAATTACCTTTCCGAATCCGCGTGTGGGTAGGCGATATGACGTTAGCATTACTTTACCGGAGTTTACTTGTAAATGTCCGTTTTCTGGCTATCCGGATTTTGCGACGATTTATATTACCTACGTCCCTGATGAGCGGGTAGTGGAATTAAAAGCGCTGAAGCTTTATATTAACAGTTACCGCGATCGCTATATTTCTCACGAGGAATCTGCAAATCAAATTCTTGATGATTTTGTCGCTGCTTGCGATCCTTTAGAGGCGACAGTCAAAGCAGATTTTACTCCCCGTGGTAATGTGCATACTGTGGTGGAAGTACGTCATCAAAAATAATAATAATATTAATATTTTGGGTATTGGTAACTATATTTCTCAATGCGCAATGCCCAATGCCCCATGCCCCACGCTCATAAATACAACAACACCCAAGCTGCGACTTGCTTAGTGATTTCCTCTGTTTACTCAGGACACACGGGGTTACAATTACTAATTACATTCTCGCTATGTAATTACGTTTACTTGTATTACCCCCTCTTCACCACATTGAGGAAATATTAGCTTTCGAGTTGGGTGTTGTTGTTAGTTGACGAGACAGACTATGTAACAGCGTTTTTTACCTCTTAACTAACGTGGACTTTGTCTACTTGGCTGTTGTATCTGCCAGGGAAGCTTTGTAGCTTCAATTATTAAAATAGCACTATTAAATTATGGCGTCTGATTTTGAAAGCAAACTTTACTGATATGCAAATATACACTCATTTTGTGTAACGGTTTATTAACTGTAGGGCATGGGGCATGGGGCATTGGATATTTATTAAACGTAACAGTGTTTATCTGGAAAAAAGCGATCGCTGTTTGTAGTCGAAAATCACAGAACAAATGTTCTAATTATAATTAGGACTTTTATTTAAAGTTGTGATGGAGTGGGGATGGGGTCATTAAGTCAAAAGCTAATTGTGGGGATATGTCTCACTGCATCTTGGATAACTCCAGCATTGGCGCAGCAAGATTTACTTACCCGTGCAGAAGTTTACAAGTTGCAAAATCAAGTGCAATTGTTATTGAAAGATAAACCACCACGGGCGGCGAAAAAGGCTGATGTGTTGGTTCCTTTAGATGCACTACAAACAAAAACGCGATCGCGGGCTGAATTATTATTTAACGAAGGTGCGCTAGCGAGGATTGGTTCTAGTGCGACTTTTCTATTTAAACCAGGACTCCGGCGCTATGAAATCACTAACGGCGTTTATAAAGCAGAAACTATTTTTCAATTGCAAAATGGTACAGCTGTAATCGCCAGTGCGGCTGGTAGTACAGGAACGACAATCGAAACGCCTCAAAGCCGGATTAATATTATTGCAGCCGCACCACCACCAGGTTCAGATATATTACCCCCAAATGTTACCAGTGGGGCTGTAGCTGTAACTCATAACGGTGCTACTAATACTACTCAAGTTTTTAATTTAACTAATTTACCTGTTACAGTTACCAATCTCAACGGAACTCAAACCCAAACTTTACAGGCTGGTCAAACAGTTACCGTTAACAATGGGGTAATCAGTCCAGTACAAAACTTTGACTTGCAGAAATTTTATCAAACCAGCCAATTAGCTACGGGATTAGGGCCGGGACAAGAAGCATTAGTAGCCCAAGAATCTCCGAATGTGCAGTTAATTCTCAATAAAGTGAGAAAAGAAACTTTAGCAGGATTAGAGACACAAAAAGTCTGGATTGAAGGTTTGTGTAATGTCAATTCCCGTGGTGGAGCTAGTACGCTCTCTACGAATTGTATCACTACTAACGATGACCCACTGCGGAAATTTGAAGACGATCGCAATCCCGTGACTCCCCAACCACCAAGAACAGACCAAGACAATCCAACTGGCGGTCAAACTGGCGGTCAAACTGGTGGTCAAACTGGTGGTCAAACTGGAAGGGATACTGGTGTACCAACAGGTGGTCAAACAGGCAATCAAGGACAAATACCTTAAAATGCGATCGCACAATCAAGCAAACTGAATTTATTTGAAATTTTAAATAACCATGCGTACTTATAAGATTGCGCTTTGTTCGTTAGCTACCTTACTAATTTGGGACATTCATTCTAGTATCGCTTCTCCGCAACCATCACCAGAAGATACAATTGTCGTCCAACTACCTGTAGTTCCTGGCGATCCCAATAATCCCGCAGATTTTCCTGTCAATGACACTAATCAAGCGGTAGATCCGCAAGATGTAAAAGATGAATTAGGCGAGATTGAAATCATTACTCCCCGTCAACAACAACCACCTCAACGTCGCCAGCCAGATGTGCAACTATTACTGCGTTCCTCGGCTTTTACCAGTTCTAATATTACAGGTTTTGAAGCATTTCAACCGAGCGATACAGTATTTATTAATAGCGCCACCTTACTAGCAACACCCAAACTAGGAGAAGAAACCCGGTTAGTAGCGGCTGCTAGCGGTGGTTTGGTGAGATATGCTGACCAAGGAGACTTTAATTACAACTATCTCAACTTTAATGTGGGGATACAGCAAAGAATTGCTAGGGGAATGTATGGTCAACTAGGATGGGTGCAGGAGAGACTATATAGAGATGGAAATGGCGATCGCTTATTATTAGATGATTCAGTTCGCTTAAGTGTAGGACGACAAGACCAATTAGGCGATCGCTTGAGATTAGATTCATTTTACGAACTCCGCGCCAGCTTTGCCACACCTAGCGAGCAAAATCGCGTTGCTAACACCTTAGGGGCGCGTTTGCGCTATGATATTACACCTCAACTTCAAGGTGCATTAGATTATCGCTTAAGTTTAAGAGACTTCACTCAACAAGAGAGATTTGATACGCAAAATCAAATTGGGTTAGAAGCAATTTACAGTATTAATCCAGATTTTTTTATTAGTGGTTCAGCATCCTACCTTTTCGGTGCTTCATCCGATCCGAATGTTGATTTAGATAATTTTTCTGTAGGGATAAGTATCGGGTTAAATGTACCTTTATTCTAAATAAATTATCTCTCTTTCCTTGGCGTCCTTGGCGTCTTGGCGGTTTATTTCAATAGATATTTAATACAATACGGTTTAGTTATGGACAATTGTGGTTTAACCCCTGGAAATGCTCGGTTTCATTCCTTAACCCAACCTTGTATCTTAGGAACAGAGATAAGAGTAATACCAATTCGCTATGATGCAAGGAATATTTATTTAATGAACCGCCAAGACGCCAAGAACGCCAAGAGAAAAGAAGCAATTATTAAGTGCGAGTTTATAGAGAATGTGGTATGGCTCAAGAAATCTGTTGTTTCTCTCTGCGCTCTCTGCGTTCTCTGCGGTTTAAAATTCATTTATTGAACCACAGAGGGAATAGGAACATCCTTCAATTTTGATTGTTTCCCCCGCCACACCTTATAATATAAAATTGGCACAGCCGACCGCGATAATAGCAAAGATGCCACTTCCCCAGCCATCAAGGAAATCGCTAATCCCTGAAAAATTGGGTCAGTTAAAATAATTGCCGAACCAACTATTACTGCTGCGGCTGTTAATAACATCGGACGGAATCGGACTGCACCCGCATCAATTACCGCTTCTTCTAAGGGTATTCCTTCTTTCAATCGCAGTTCAATAAAATCTACCAAAATAATTGAATTCCGCACCACAATTCCAGCCCCCGCAATAAAGCCAATCATGGAGGTGGCGCTGAAAAATGCTCCCATTAACCAATGTGCTGGCATAATTCCTACTAAAGAAAAGGGAATAGCAGCCATAATTACTAAGGGAGTAATAAACGATTGAAACCAACCGACAACCAGGGCATAAATTAACACCAACACCACAGCAAAAGCTATTCCTAAATCGCGGAATACTTCAAATGTAACGTGCCATTCCCCATCCCATTTGATGCCGAATTTTTCTGTAATTGGTGGTTGTTCGGTAAAGTAGGTAGCAATGTTATAGCCTTTAGTATGGGAGAGTTTATCGATTTGAGATTGCACGTTGAGCATAGCATAAACTGCACTTTCAACTTTGCCGGCGACATCAGCAGTTACATAAACTACAGGCTGTAAGTTTTTGTGATAAATACTGTGGTCTGCTGTGGTGGTTTCGGTTTTAATTAAGTCGCTGACAGCTACTAAATTTCCGTTGACTCCTTTGATTTTTAAGGATTTCAGGTTTGCTAAACTGGTACGATTAGCCTGATTTAAACGCAAATTAATCGCTACATCTTCGCGGGATTTGGCATCATGTAGTAAACCCACATTTTGCCCAGATAACGCAATTTGTAAAACTTGAGAAATTTGCGCTGGACTAATACCATTAAGGGCGGCTTTTTCGCGATCAATTACTAATTGATATTCTGTTTGTGGTGATTCCATGTACCAATCCACATCGACAATATCGGCGGTATCTTTATAAATTTGGCGGATTTGTCGCGCTAGTTCAATTTGTTTTTCGTAATCTGCACCGTAGACTTCAGTAACCAAAGTTTGCAATACTGGTGGCCCTGGGGGTATTTCTGCTACTTGTACGCGGGCGTTATACTTATCGGCAATTTGCTTTAATTGAGGGCGGATAGCTTTAGCAATATCATGACTTTGGCGATGGCGAACGCCTTTTGGTAAAAAATTCACCTGCATATCTGCGATATTCGCACCAGAACGCAAAAAGTAATGTCGCACCAAGCCATTAAAGTTGTAAGGTGAAGCAGTGCCGATATAGCTTTGATAATTAGTTACTTCTGGGACTGTAGTTAAATATTGTCCCATTTCTCGCGTTACCCTCGCCGTTTGTTCTAGGGTTGTCCCTTCTGGCATATTTAAGACAATCTGCAATTCGCTTTTGTTGTCGTAGGGTAGCATTTTCAGAATTACTAACCGAAATCCGGCTAATCCTAAAGCTGCTATTAATAAGGCTAGTGTTCCCGCAATAAAAGCATTTCCCCATTGACGACGCGCAATTAATGGACTCATGAAACGGCGATACAATCGGCTGAGAAAGTCTTCCTCCTCATGTCCATGATTGTGAGTGTTATAATTCCCAAAAAACCGCATCGTCGCCCAAGGGACAACAATAAACGCCACTAAAGCTGAGAATATCATAGCGGCGGAGGCTCCTAAAGGAATTGGGCGCATATATGGCCCCATTAAGCCGCCCACAAACGCCATTGGTAAAATTGCCGCAATTACGGTTAATGTCGCCAAAATCGTCGGATTTCCCACCTCGTCTACAGCTTCGAGGACTATTTTTTGTAGCGTCTTTTGGCGGTTGCGCGATAGCTGAAGTCGGGTTTTGTTTTCGGGAAGTTGTAGATGACGACCAACATTTTCTACCACCACGATCGCATCATCGACTAAAATCCCAATGGAGAAGATTAGCGCAAAAAATGTTACACGGTTTAAAGTAAAGCCGTAAAATACAAAACTAGCCAGAGTTAGCGCTAAGGTTACAGGGATAGAGACAGCCACTACCATCGCCTCTTTTTTACCCAGTGCAAACCACATAAGGACAGTAACAGAAATTACTGCAATCCCCATGTGGACTAATAACTCATTAGAACGTTCGGCGGCGGTTTCGCCATAATCCCGCGTGACTGTTAGCTGTACATAGTTGGGGATGTAATTGTGCTGAATTTCCTTTAATTTGTGCAATACATGATGGGAAACTTGAATTGCATTTGCACCCTGACGTTTTGCGATCGCAATTGTCACCGCATCCGCTTCACCCTGAGTTGCTTTTTTACCCTGTCCAAAAAATACATAACTAGCTGGTTCTTCTGCACCATCAGTAATATTAGCGACATCCCGCAAATATACAGGTTGATTATTCGCTACACTCACAACTAAATTTTGAGCATCTGATGCCGAGCGAATAAAGCTTTGAGTTCTAATTAAGAAAGATTGATTATTTTGACTCAAAGCACCGCTTGCTAGCTCTGTATTTTGTAACTGTAAAGCTTGAGAAATATCTAAGGGAGTTAAACCAAATGCATTTAACCTCACTGGGTCAATTTCGATACGTAGCTGTCGTTTTTGACCGCCGATAATGGTAGTTTCGGAAACATCTGGTACTTGCTTTATCTGCTCATCTAATTGCGCCGCTATTTGGCGTAAATCGGTAGCGTTGGCTTGATTACTCCACAAAGTTAGGGTGAGAATAGGGACATCATCAATGGCGCGAGATTTAATTAAAGGTTGAGAAACACCAGCAGGTATTTTATCGAAGTTAGCATAGAGTTTGTTGTAAAGTTGAACAATAGCATCTTCGGTTTTTTGACCAACATAAAACCGGACAATAGCAACAGATGAACCAGGGCGAGAAGTAGAATAAACATACTCAACACCTGGTAATTCTTTAATTAACTTCTCCATTGGGAAGGTAACACGCTGTTCTACCTCTTTGGCTGTAGCACCGGGCATTTGCACGAATACATCTGCCATTGGCACTGTAATTTGCGGTTCTTCTTCGCGGGGGAGAATTATTGTTGCTCCAATGCCTAATAATAATGAAACTAAAATAATTAGGGGAGTTAATTTAGAGTCAATAAATTTCTTGGCTAGTCTGCCAACAAAACCAAGTTTAGATTGATGTTGTAGTTTTGGTTCTGAACTTTTACCGTTCATGGATTTAGGATTGTAGATTGTGCTAATTCGTAATTCGTAATTCGTAATTTGTAATTACATAGATTTCTAGATTTAAATCTGTTGCCCAACTTTAGAGAATTGGCAGCAGCAAGAGGAGGGAAGTCTAAAAATTAGATTTGAATAAAGTTACTGCTTGAAGTTTACGAAAAAAATCAGGTTAGTAGAAAATTAAATAGATAGCCAACGCTGATAATACCGACTGTGACCAAAGAGATAAATACTAATAGTAGTTTTGGCTGCAATACTTTCCGTAAAATCACTATTTCTGGTAGAGATAGGGCAGTTACAGCCATTGTGAAAGAAAGCACGGTTCCTAAAGGCATTCCTTTATGAACTAGAGCTTCGGTAATCGGTAAAACCCCAGCAATATTGGCGTAAAGAGGAACGCCGATCATAGTAGCTATTGGCACAGCTAGTGGATTACTCGCACCTGCCCAACTTGTAATCAAATCTGCTGGTACATAGCCGTGAATCCCTGCGCCAATCGCAATTCCGAAAACAACATACAGCCAGACTGACTGGAAAATTTGGCTAGACTGGAACTGGCCTTGCTGAAATCGCTGTTTCCATGTCATAGCATTGTCATCAAAATCAAGCTGCTCGTAGTTTTGCGGCTGACGATTTTTTTGTAGTTCCCAGACAAATGGCTCTACCCATGTTTCTAAGTTCAGCAAGCCAATTGTATAACCTGCCACTAGTGCCAGTAGTACCCCAAATCCGATATACATCAAAGTGACTTTGGCTCCGAACATTCCCCAGAGTAATATCACCGCAACTTCATTCACCATTGGCGCAGATATTAAATAGGAAAAAGTCACGCCTAATGGTACGCCAGCTTCTAAAAATCCGATAAACAAAGGTACAGCAGAACATGAACAAAACGGGGTCACAATCCCTACCATTGCTGCCATAAAATTACCAAGAATGGTACGTTTTCCTCCCAACCAATACCGGACTTTTTCTGGTTGTAAAAAAGTTTGCAGCGTACCGACCACAAAACTAATAATGATTAATAATGTCAAAACTTTAGGAACATCGTAGAGAAAAAAGTGCAGACTAGACCCCAAATTAGATTCTAAAGATAAACCCAAAATTTGGGTAACAATTTTAGTCGCCAGCCAATTAAAGGGAGAAAATGGGTCAGCCATTAGCTTATTCTCAACTTTGTTGTAGTATGTTTTGTTGAATGTTTTGCTGAATTTGTACAGCAGGTAAAACCTGACCTTTGCTAATCAGTTTTTGGTTAACGAACAAGGCAGGAGTAGAGATAATACCTCGCTGGGCAATTTCTATAGGATCGGTGATATGGCTGATTTCTGCTTCGATGCCTAAGTTGGCGATCGCTTCTTTGGCATTCGCTGTTAACTGTTGACATTTCTTACAGCCTGTGCCGAAAACTTCAACTTTTATCGTACTCATGAGTACAACTCCTTTATTTATTAACATTTATTTATTAGCAACAACCTGCTGTCCATCTCGCAGTTCTTCCACATTGCTAGTAATGATGCGATCGCCTGTTTCTAACCCGGAAACAATTTCTACTTTTTTCTCTTGCATCTTCCCGGTTTTTACCCAGCGTAATTGAGCAGTATTATTCGCAGCAATTACATAAACACCTTCTAATTGACCGCGCTGAAAAACAGCATTTTCCGGAATCATCATCACTGTGCGCGTTTCACGAGGTAATTCTAAGCGCCCAAACATTCCTGGCATTAATTGATAGGAGTTATCCAAAGCAACTTTTACCGTAAAACTACGTGAATTTAAGTTAGCAGAAGGTACAATTTGCCGCACGCGACCAGTAACGTAACGGTTCACAGTATCTAACTGTACTGTTACTTCGTCCCCTAATTTAACTAGAGAAATCAATGATTCTGGGACTGCGACAGTTAAACGTAGGCGGTTGGTGCTTTCTAATGTCACTATAGGCTGTCCTGGCCCGGCGATCGCACCCACTTCTGTATGCTTTTTAGTAATCACGCCGGCAAAGGGGGCGGTAACGGTGCCATAGTTTAAGTTAGCGAGGGTTTGCTGTTGTCCGGCTTTGGCTTGCTGAACTTGGGAACGTGCTTGTTCTACACCGCCTTTGGCTTGCTGGACTTGGGAACTGGCTTGTTGTACGCCGGCTTTGGCGCGATCAATTCCCCGTTTGGCTTGATCGATACCGGCTTTGGCTTGTTTAATTCTGGCTTGAATCAATGCGACTTGTGTATTTGCTTGATCCAACTGTGACTGACTCACAGCGCCATCTTTTTGTAGCATCGCCATGCGGCGTTGATTTAATTGCGCATCAGCTAGCTGTGCTTCTGCTTCTTGTAGTTGGGCTTCGGCTTCACGTTGCGCCGCTTCCGCTTGATTTAACTGTGCTTCAGCTTGAGATTTACTAGCTATTGCTTGAGTTTCTGCGGCTGAGGCGACTGTAACGCCAGCTTGCGCTTGAGCAATGGCGGCTAATGCTTGATTACCTTGGGCTTGGATATCTTTAACATCAATAATGGCGAGGACTTGACCGGCTTTAACTTTGTCACCTTCTGCTACAGGTAAACTTTGAATTTGTCCCTGAATGCGGCTGGTTGTTGTGACAGTTTCTACAGATTCGATAGTACCAGTGAGACTGCTGCCACCAGCAATAGATTCTGGGGCGGCTGTTGTCGTTTCCACTTCTAGGGGTTGGAGATGGGCGGTTATGGTTTCCGTTGATTCGGAAGGGTGACGCAATAACCACAACCAAGCCACACCCCCAAAAGCGATCGAAAAAACGCTAATTAAAGCGATCGCCCGCAGCCGCTTGGGTTTTTTGGGTTGTAGTTCTGGGGCTGGTTCTGTGGTAATTTCTGTATGAGTAGCTTCCAAGTGAACGGACGATTGATCGTTAAACATAAGTTTTATCTAGCTAGGGATTGTTTCCGCGTTGCAGAGGATAGCCCAACTGTTGCCATGTCATAATGCCGCCTTGCAAGTTGTAAACTTTAAAGTAGCCTTGCTCCACTAACCAACGGGCTGTAGTTAAACTGCGGTGTCCTGAGAGGCAAGTAACAACTATTAATGCGTCTTTGGGAATTTCCTCTAAGATATTGCTTTGGCTAAGGTAACGCGCTCCGGGAATATGCCCAAGAAGGTACTCCATCCAACTGCGTGCATCGATAATTGTGAATTGTGCTTGACGCGATCGCAGTTGTCTAGCATTTAAGTCAAAAGGTTGGGCTTGATTTTGTTGGTTATCTTTGAGAGTACGTTTCATCAGGATTTTAGATTTTGGATTTTGGATTGGGGTAATTCTCTTGCGCCTGTTTCACGCATAGAGGCGCAAAGAGATGAAGAGTGAGAAGTGATTTAAACTTTACCCATAACGGAAAAGGATTTGATAAATGGCCCTGCCATGCGTGGATCTTTAATCATGGCAAGATAATCTCCCACACGGAATTGCAGCTTACGTGACATATAAGCCATACTTAATCCCATCATGTTTAAGCCCTTAGTTACCCACTGTTGCCAATGATCCTTATCGGCGCGTAAGTCCCAATTGAGTTTTTGCCCATTGTAGGTCTCTGCATGGATGGCTTTTCCATCGATAATAGTGAGTACACCTCTTGGTTCTGGCTCATCTTCAAACCCATAACCAATTACTGAACTGAAATGAATTTGTTTCAGTGCATCTGCTAACTCAGGCTCTTGATTCCATTTTTCTGCGTAAGCTTGCATCCATTCTGAGGAAAATAATTCTGTCATGTTATTACTCCAATTAGGGATTAGGGATTAGGGGCTAGAGAGAGATACCAAATAACCAACAGACTACTGATTCCCCCAAATTAGTAGAGCTAAACTGCCAAGTAGTAATAGCCAGGAAAAAAATCTTCGGATGTGGCAAGGTATCATAATTTACCTAGTAACGTTACAAAAAACATGTTTGCACATAGATAAAAGTTCAATGTCGATGACGCGGTAGTAGCGCCAAGAACCGTCACGGCGACAGGTTAAAACTCCTGCGTCTTTCATTAGTTGCAGGTGTCTAGAGACATTTCCTTGTTTTAGCCCAGTGCGATCGCATATTTCCTGCACAGTCTGCTCTTGATTGCATAATGCTCCTAAAATCTGCAATCTTGTCGGTTCTGCCAGAACTTTAAAGCGGCGTGCTAATAATTCTAATTCGTTCGGGTTTAGCGCAATTTCCATACATCTTTAATAAAGATTATTCCCATAGATTTTGACGATTATTCAACTTTCCTAAAATTCTCTGATAAATTATCAGATGAACCACTGTAATACACAAAGTAATTACACCCATAAGTAAGTGGAGTTTGCCCCATTCATGTTGTAATAAACTAAATAGCCATACAACTATACTCACACATTTATCTGTAGGGGCAAACCACAACAATACACCTGTAATTAATGTCAAACTCCAGCCAGTAATTAGTGCTAAAACATCTACTAAATGAAAGTAAATCTCTAGCCTATGATTGGGATCATCGCTGTTCATCGGCTCACCTTTGGTGTCTTCTCCATCCAGCCCAAACTGGTATACCATCATCAGAACGTAACTTCAAAATTTGATTTTCTTTCTTAACTTGGGCAGCAATAATTGTTGGCTTTCCAGCAAAACTAATTCTTGAGCCTTTGACTTCAATATTGTCTTGCAGATGAAATTGGATGTTTTGTTGATTGATATACCATGCTGGCCCTAAATGCACTGGAATCACTTCAGTTGAAGTTTTAACTTTTAAATGCAAGCCACCAGACATACCTCTAACAGAAGAGATATTATCTATAGCAATTACTTGTCCCGTTATAGTTTCTACAGTTTTTGGGTTATATATACGTTGGTAGGGAGTAGGTCTATAAGCGCGTCCTCCTGTGCCTGATTGGGCTAGTACAACTGGTAGGCAAAGTACAGTCAAAATTGAAAAAGTTGCGATTGTTGGAATGATTCTTATCATATTTATTTCTCCTGTTTCTGGTTAATGATTTTTGGCAGAATATCCAGATTTGCCAGAGAAAGTTTTGGGGTTAAATCTAGAAAAAATTGATTTTTATTTGGTGCGTTGCGCTACGCGACAACACACCCTACATTTTCTACAAATGACAAATGACTATTTCATTTCTACAGGTTGAAATTTTTGTGATAAATCCAATTCCTCAATTGGTTTTACTAGGGTTAAACCCATAAGATTTAATCCCCATTGCTCGAACCAAGGAACTCCTAAACCCCAGCGCATTTTCGCTAAAAAAAACTTTTCAAAAGCAGTCTTCGCCCAACTTACCCAAAGTCCTTCTTTAGCTATAGCTCTCCGCCTTTGTTGAGTAATTGGATCTGGTAAAACTTGGTCTGCTAAAAATGCAATTCCTGTATCGCCAAAATCGGCTAAACAAAGTGCTTCTAAAGTTGGTGTTACCAAGGGTGCAGAAATTGCTTTCAGTTGGACAGCAATATTATGAGCTACAGCCATTCCCATTGCTTCTGTCATTTGTCCAGTTTTGGGTACACCGATGGGAATTGGTGTTTGTTCTGGTGGTTTAAGTTGGGAAATCACTCCCACACTATATATAGATGGAAATTGAGGATGTTGGTAAGTTGGTAGTACAGGTAAAAATCCTGTTTGATCCGTTAAACCAGGCGCTTCTCGTAAGAAACGCGGCCCGCGAAATGGCGGAAGTAGCATACTAAAACTAAAGGGTAGAGAATGTCCATTTGCTAAGTAAATTTTGTCTGTCCCAACATAGCTAATCGCAGTATTTTCCAAAACTGTAATTTCTTTTTCTTGTAGTAATTTAGTTACTAACTCCGCAGAATTTGCCATTCCCCCAATTCCCAAATGTCCAACATAGGGTTCTGGTGTGACGAAGGTAATAGAAGCGCGATCGCGTAATCCATATCTTCGCAATAGCCAGTCTGTTAGTAATGCAAACTCGTAAGCTGGGCCAAAACAACTAGCGCCGGGTACTGCTCCCACCACTATTGGCCCTGGTTCTTGGAGAAACTTTTTCCAACATTCCGCAGCTTGGATTGCATGATGTGGATTACACACCGATTGCACATATCCTCGATCCAATCCAGGGATTGCATCTAACGCTAGTTCTGCACCGGTCGCAATCACTATGTAGTCATAAGAAATTACAGTTCCGTTTACAACGATTTGCTGCAATTCTGGCTCAATTTGGCTAATTTCTCCTAATATCCAATCTATTCCGCGATTTATTAGCAGATTTTCTACATCTAATTGAATACTCTCAAGTTCTTTAAGATTCAACCCTACCCAAGGTAGGGAAGGAATAAAAGTGAACTTAGGGGTATTGGAAATGAGTGTAATTTGGTGCTGTTTTGGTAGTAGTCGTCGCAGCTCGTAGGTAACGGGTAATCCGCCGATTCCCGCACCAATCACCACAATTCGAGCCATAAAATTCCCCCCGGTAACTATTTAATCAAGCTAGAGTCAACCAGCTCTTACTAGTTACAAGGTTCGCTCACTGATACCGTCTCGTGGCGTCTGCAACTGACTTACTCCAGCAGTTTTACCTTATAACTACTATTTTATGATATAACTATATAGTAATAAAAGCTGTTGGTAAATTAAAATCATAAAAATCTTTACATTCAATTTCAGGTTTTTACGCTATTGCGGTTTTTGAGGAATAGGGTATGAGGAACAAATACAACAGATTGTGACTTCTGCTTACTTCATTTACCGGAAAAATGACAACTGTAGGGGCGGTTTCACCGATTCCTCATTGATTAACAAAAATCTAAATAAACCCGCCCCTACTAACTCAGGACTGTTGATTATTGATTCTTTCACAAGGTGCATTTCTATGTATACATCCTCGATCCTGGCATTTATGGTTGCACTGATCGCCATCTTTGTGCGATTCAACTTCCGTCATGAAGAGATAGTAGTTGTTTTAACAAGCACCATTGCCGTAATCAGCCTATTTATTAGTTTTGTTTTCAGTCCTATGGTCTTAAAGATTGTGATTTTAGTTACTTCTTTATGGGGGCTACGGTATTACTGCCGTCGCCGTTCCTGTGATGACATAGAGTAGAAAGGCTTACCAATCAGGAATTTTAATTATTTTTTTGCAAAATATATAGACAAATATACTATATTACTATATAGTAGTATTATCAAATAAGATGACTTGCAAGAAAGATAATCGGAGTCAGCCATCATGTTATTTAGACAACTTTTCGACCCAGAAACAAGTACATATACGTATTTAATTGGCGATCGCGCGACAAAATTTGCGGTCTTAATCGATCCGGTATTAGAGCAAGTAGAACGGGATATCAAATTGCTCAATGAACTAGGACTAACTCTTAAATACTGTCTAGAAACCCATATCCACGCCGACCATATTACAAGTACAGCAAAACTGCGGGAGTTAACAGGTTGTCAAGGAATAGTACCAGAGAATGCGCAAGTTGCTTGTGCAGACCGCTTAATGAAAGATAAAGAAGTATTAGAGTTAGGGAGTGTAAAAATAGAAGCGATCGCCACTCCCGGTCATACCGACAGCCATAATGCATATCTGGTTAATGGTACTCACTTGTTAACTGGAGACGCGCTACTGATTCGTGGTTGCGGAAGAACAGACTTCCAAAGCGGGAATGCAGAAGCCATGTATGACGCCATCACGCAGAGATTGTTTACCCTACCAGATGAAACCTTAGTTTATCCCGGTCACGATTATCGCGGACAGACAGTTTCTACTATTGGTGAAGAGAAACAATGGAACCCGCGACTAGCCGGACGTAGCCGCAGCGAATTTGTCCAATTAATGGCAAATCTCAACCTACCCCAACCCCAAAAAATTCAAGAAGCCGTTCCAGCAAATCAGCGTTGCGGTAGCGCCGCCGCTTAGTTGAATATACAGCCAAAAAAATATACCTCAAAACTTCTTTACTTCTGCCCTCTGCTTTTCATTACAAGGATACAATTCGATGACTACTTCTGGTGTGAACAAATTACAAACTGTGAATGCGCAAACTCTCAAACAGCTAGTAGAACAAAAAGCTGTGACATTAATAGATGTACGCGAACCAGCTGAGTATGCAGGAGAACATATCCCAGGCGCAACATTAGTTTCCCTCTCCAACTTTGACCCGCGCAAGATTCCTCAAGATGGTAGCATGGTTCTCTATTGTCGCTCTGGTAATCGCTCGGCAATGGCAGCCCAAAAGCTATTTAGTGCTGGGTTTGCAACAGTCACTCATTTAAACGGTGGGATTGGTGCATGGAAAGAAGCTGGTTATCCTACCAACATCAACCGCAAAGCTCCAATTAGCTTGTTGCGCCAAGTTCAAATTATTGCAGGCTCATCAATATTAATCAGTACATTACTAGGAGCATTTGTTTCTCCCTGGTTTCTACTTGTTAGTGGCTTTATGGGAGCAGGCTTAATCTATTCAGGCATAACAGACACTTGTATATTGGGGATGATGGTGGCGAAATTACCTTACAATCGGCGGAGTATTGTATGACACTGTGGATTATCGGACATCTACTAGCTGCTTGTATTGGCTTAAGCTTAGGCTTAATTGGCGGTGGTGGTTCGGTGCTAGCGTTGCCCATTTTAGTTTACGTCATGGGTATAGCGCCAAAATCTGCGATCGCCATGACCTTGGTAATTGTTGGTACAGTTAGTTTACTGGGAGTAATTCCCCACTGGCGAGCCAAAAATGTCATGCTGAAGACGGCGATGATATTTGGTTCCGCCACAATGTTGGGTGCATTTATCGGGGCGAAAATTGCCACACTCCCAATCATCACCGAAAGCTTGCAGATGACGCTGTTTGCGATCATGATGTTGCTAGCAGCAGTCTTTATGATTCGCCGGAGTTCTCAGCCTAGCAATGCAGATCCACAGTTAGCATTTTATCCCCGACCTGTATGTAAATATTGCTGGTTGTGGTTAATGACTGAAGGCTTAGGTGTAGGGGTATTAACTGGATTGGTGGGTGTTGGTGGTGGATTTGCGATCGTCCCAGCTTTGGTACTATTAGGAAATGTACCGATGAAAAAGGCGATCGGGACATCACTGCTGATTATCGCATTTAATTCAGTTGCAGGTTTTTTGGGCTACCTGGGACAGGTTTCTCTCAATTGGAATCTCATGCTGTCTTTTATTGTGGCTGCAAGTTTAGGCACAATTCCCGGTGCATACTTAGCGCAGTTCGTCCCCGCGCAGAAACTTCAGAAAACCTTTGGCTATTTTCTACTTGCAGTTGCAGCATTAGTATTGGTGCAAAATCGCCATCATCCGCAATCGTCTGCGATCCCAAAACACAGCCCTGTGAAAATCACACAGAAGAATTTCCGAAGTTACTACAGTCACCGTTCATAAATGGTAGACAAACATCAGTGTTAATACGGACAAAAAACAACTGCTAATTGCGATCGCATCAAGGTAGAATTTTTACACAACTTAGTAATTTAACTATATTTATCGTCGGGAACAATCTGCGCTACATGGTGGTCTATATAGGAAAATCAGTGTTTGATTATACTTGATATAATAAACAATATTATTTTTGTACTTTCCTATATAAATTCGCCGCAGTCACTATGAGTGATGGCGCGACTGGAAAAAATGATATGAAACTAGTTAAAAAACTTTTGGCAATATGTTTTTTATTATTTGGCATTCCATTTTCTACAATGGCGATTGTAGATATTCTCAATCCACAAACTACCCCTAAAAACAAAAGCGATGCTGTAGCTGCTTTAACTATTCTTACACTTCCATCAACAGCTGTAGGAGGCTGGTTAATTTGGTCTTTAGCACAACAAAAGCGCAAAGAACAAGCATTACTTATAGAAGCAGAACAAAAACGTCTTAGCTTAGTGTTCTTAGAATTAGTTGATCATAATGCTGGCAGTATAACTGTATTTCAGCTAGCGAGAAATGCGGAAATATCAATCAAGGATGCTAAACAATATTTAGATGACAAAGCTAAAGAACTAAATGCTTCCTTTGAAGTGAATGAAGATGGCAATATTTTGTATCGGTTTTTACTGTAAGAGGTTGTGAAAAAAGTGATTTGCTGTATCTTTGCAACCAAGCAAGAAATTATGCAATCTAGATAATTTGTTGACATCTATCAAGTAAATCAACATTTTGCTTTCTACTCCAAAAATGTTCCTGTAAATCCTGACTCAAAGTTTCCGTATCAGTGGCAGTATTGAGCAATAAAGTTTCTATAGGCAGTTGATATAATACACTATGATAAAGTGCTTGCCTTACTAAGTAAGGGAATCCGCCTGTAAGCTCCATTACTACTTCTAATTGAGGCTCTGTAAGTTCCAGCCCATGTAGCTTTGCTAAATCTGCCACTTGCCATTTAGTAAATGGAGGTAAGTGAATTGTTAACCCTAAATTAAAAGGATGGTTGTGCTTATTTAATTCACCATAAGTATATGTAGATTTAACAATTATCAACCGCAAATTTTGCCAAATCCAGATATCTCTAGTTTCCTCATACCAAGAACGTAATAAAGTGAGAAAATCAGCATAGATATCTGGATATTCAAATAGTTTATTAACTTCATCTAAAGCTAAAATAACTGGGTGAGAAATTGCTGGTAATAAATAGTTTTGAAAATAAATAGTACAGTTCATCAAAGCTCCCATTTCTTCGTGCCAATATTCTTCTAGCTTTGACTCTATACCTAGCTGATATGTGACATTTACACAAAACCACCGCAAGAATTTTTCTAAGGAAGTAAAAACTTTAGTTTCAGCGCAGTGTAAACTTAAACGTACAGTATGATAACTATTTGCTTTGCCATAAGCTAAAATTCTTACCATGAAAGAAGTTTTTCCCATCTTCTGTGGTGCTTTGATATGGATAAATGCATGAGGTTCGCTAATTTCTGCATAACATATCTGTTCTAAACCACGTTCAATATAAAAGGTAGAGGTAAGCGGAACTTGTCCTTCTGGTGGCTCTAAATCTATTTTTTTCCGATTCTGTATTTCTGGAAGTTTTCTCTGAAAAAAATTAATATTTAATCTTTGCTCTAACACAGCACGGCAATTAGTGCGATTCACTTTTACTTCCAAAATTTCCGAAAGTAATTGCCATAACTTAGGAGCCACTAATTGTCTAATGTAATTTTCTGAATAGTTATTTTCTAGAGCAATTTGTGCATAATTCTTTTTTGTCTCGCCAAGGGAAGCCACCAGAATAGCTTTTTGAATAAAAGAGAGTGATTTTCCTGTTTTATTGAGAATTAATGCCTCGGCTGTTTTGATAATTTGTTCTATAGTATTCATTGATTTTTAAAACAAAAATAGTTTGAAAATCTGAACTCTTTATAGCCATCACTTTTGCTGATTAATTAACTCAATAATATCGAAACACAAGTGTTGTAAATACTCTAGCTAGATGGATTAAACCTTCCCATCTGAGCAGGTTAAAATAACCAAAATCAACACCATTAAAGTCAAAATGCCCAAAAAATTGTCTTAAATTCAGGTGTTAAAAATCTCTTTCCTTTGCTGCATAGCATTTGGTAATTTTCTGAAAAAATACTGTGTTGAGTAATTTTATACTAACAATAAATAAACTAACACAGACAAAGAACTTAAAAAAATTAATAAATAATTAATATTTGCAATTTTGTAATATAAATTAATTCTATTAACGCAAAGACATGATTTATATGTATTGACAACTTGCCGTAAATGTGGATAGTGTTCACATTTATGACATTAGCTCTGCAATATTATTCATAATAATTTAGTGACAAAAGACTAGTTAGTTGCCAAACTAGTGAACATATCTAATGCAGAGATAAATATATGACATTTATGATCTTGGAACTTATACATTAAACGTGTTTAAATAAATAAGTTCCCTAAGTATTTGCATCCCATTTATCCATAAATTTCTATCTACTGCTTGGGTTTCTATTCCTCGATGTTGAAGTTCGTAAACCTCTGCAAATATGAAATTATTTAGTTTCATTAACAAGAAAAAAAGGGAAATAAGCATGAATAAACCAGCAAACTCTGCACCTGCTGTTGATTTAGTAATCATAATTGATACTAGTCCTTCCATGAAAGATGAAGCACGCAGCTTAAGTGATGCGGCTGCTAGTGCGATCGCAAAAGCTAAATCTAGTTGTCCTTCAGATTTAAGAGTAGTTTGGCTAGGTATAGAAAGTATTTGGAAAGGAACAAACTTCGACCAAACTATCAGAAATTATCTCACACAAATAGCTAAAGTCTCGGAATCAAAACTCCGGGGGAGAAAAATAGGGACAGTAAAATCGGCGGGAGCGCAAGAAGATGGCGCTCGTGCGATTGAAGATATTGCTGAACACTTTAATTGGCGCAAAGATGCAGCCAGAGCAATTTTTTATCTTGGTGATGAAGCACTTGAAGGTGGTGGAGATAAAACAGAGCAGAAAGATATTCAAGCAGCTGATTTAGCTATCGAAAAAGCTCAAAAAGCAGGAGTTACTGTCCACACCTACTTTGGAATTTCTAATAGCAAACATCAAGAGGGAATTAAAGCTGAATACGCAAGAATTTCCGCCTCAACTGGCGGACAATCTTTTACAGATAAAGATGCTATCAGTGGTTTTAGTGCAGTTTTAGAAAAAGTTATTTGTGGTAGTCGTACACCTAACAATCTAACTCCAACAACTACAGCTAAAACTGTAAAACTTCAACCAGGAGCAGTTTATATTCAAGATTGTGTTTCCAATGAACTAAGCAAACTCTATACTCTAGATTTAGTGACCGGCAAAGCTTCTTTCATTGGTGAGATAGTTACAGAAGTTGCTGATATTGCGTTTGTCAATTCCCATTTATATGGACTGGATCGAGAAGGCGAAAAAACTCGTTTAGTAAAAATAGATTTAAATTCAGGTGATGCGACTGTAATTGGAGATATTGGTTTTGCCGCAGCAGGTTTAGCATATAATCGCCAACGTCAAACCCTATACGCCACAACAGCTAAACAACTAATTGCAATTAATCTCGACACAGCTAAAGGTACCCCAGTGGTAACAGTAGCAGATAAAGAATACAACTGTGGCGAAGTTGCTTTTAATGCTGAAGGCAAAGCTTATATTACTTTGATTGGTTACGACAAGAAGAAGATATTAGCAAGCACTAATTTAGATACTGGTGAAGTTAAAAAAATCGGCGAGATTGGGTTTGCGGATGTCGCTAGTATGGAATTTGTTGGTGATGTTCTCTATGGCGTCACTGGCAACTTCTTTAACTTAGGTAAAGACGGGCAATTAATTCGGATTGATACTAAAACTGGTAAAGGTACATTAGTTGCTATCACCGAACCTGTAGGGCGTTGGGCAGGTATTAGTCTTTATGAACCAGTTACAGCAGTCACAACAGCAATTACCTCAAAATTAACCTCGGAAGAACAATCGGAAAAGATAAAAGTTTCGCAAGAAATTAAAACTGTTAAGGAGGGAAATGTGAGTATTTTAACCATCGACACCAAAAACAATTGTTATGTTATTGATGCCAATCAAATGAACAACTTGCAGCAAAATATTGCAAGTAGCTATGTTTTCGAGAAAGGCAGTTACGACATTAAGATTACTGGCGGACGCTATAGTTACGCTAAGATAAAAACTGAAGGTGAACCTTTTGTTTTACTTTGGATATATGGTGTCGATGGTAGTACATTCATTAACAAAAATACAGGCTTTGAGGTAGGCGCGACCTGGACAACATTAAATGGATACAATGATAACTTGCGGTTAGAAGTTAAGGATAAAGCAGTTCTCAATGCCTTATTCTTTGATGTCAATAAGGCTGATAATGGTGGTTCAATTAATTTATTAATTAACAGTAACAAGCCCTATTTTACGCCTCAAACTTTAACAGTTGACAGCAAACGCAATTGTTATATTTTGGATGAACAATATCTTTCTAGCCTGCAACAATCTGGCGCTAACTTTGTTGAATTAGCCCCAGGTAATTATCGGCTGAGAATCCGTGAAGGTAATGCTAGCTATTGGTCGGATAGTAAGAAATTCAATATAGAACCTTGGGCTTTAATTTGGCTCAATGGTGGAAAGACGATTACCAAACTCACGGGAATTGAAGTTACAGAAACTTGGATTTCCCTGAATGGGTTGAAAGATGAAGCAATTTTAGAAGTCAAAGAAAAAACTACGCTAACAGGTTTATTTTTTGACACCTATAAAGAAGATAACGAAGGACAAATTATTCTTGCAATCGAGTCTGTTAGCGTCTCTGAACTGACTGAAAGATATCAAAAACAAGAAAAGACTGTTACCAATGGATCTGTGACCAATGTTACAACTGAAACTGTAACCACTATTCATGGTAATGGCGGTGGTAACGCTGGTGGTTCGGTAAGTCGTGAAGCAGTGGGTGCGACTGCTGGAAGAGATTTCACCTTCCGATTTAACAACGATGAATTTAAGCAGAAGTGGGAACAGCAGTTACAGCAGATTAATGCATCTATCAAGGTAATAGATCAAACTGATGTTACTCTGGAAGCTAAATATTGGGATCAGCTAGAACAGTGGCTGTTAAAGAACTACGAAAAACACTTCAAAAACCTATCTGTAGAAGTAGCGAAAGTCAGATTTTCAATGGATGCTTATATCCAGCAGATGGAGTTTAGCCTGAACCAACATTTACAAGGTTGGTCTAGTTATTTAGATAGGCTGCTGGAGGAAAGAATTAATGTTGAGATATCCAATAGGATTAACCAGCAAATTAACCAATATGTTGACCAAACCTTTGAGCAAAGGATACGTAACAATATTGGTTTAATTATCAACAATATTGTCAATAAACAAGAACTCAACCAGTATATTGACCGCCATGTCAATCAACAAATTGACCAAACCTTTGAGCAAAGGATACGTAATAACGTTAGCTTAATTATTAACAACCTTGTCAATAAGCAGGAACTGAATCAGTATATTGACCAGCACGTTAACCAGCAAGTTGACCAAACCTTTGAACAAAAAATCAACAACAATGTTGAGTTAATTATCAACAAACTTGTCAATAAGCAGGAACTTAACCAGTATATTGACCAGCACGTTAATCAGCAAGTTGACCAAACCTTTGAGCAAAAAATCAACAACAATGTTGACTCAATCGTTAACAGCATTGTCAATAAGCAGGAACTCAATCAATATATTGATAACCAAGTTAATCAGAGAGTTGATCAAACCTTCGAGCAAAAGATCCAAAACAACATCAATTTAATTACTCAAAATATTGTTGCTAACAATACTGAAATTAACCAGTATGTCAACCAACAAATAGACCATACCTTTGAGGACAAGTTACAGAACAACATTGAATTGATCGTTAACAACATCATCAATAAACAGGAACTCAACCAATATATTGGTCAACATGTTGAGCAACACCTAGACCAAAGCTTTGAAGCTAAGATACGCAACAACATCAAACTCATTACTCAGAATCTCATCACGAATAATACTGAATTGAGTCAGTACTTTAACCAGGAAATCGACAATAGCTTTGAGCAGAAAATCCAAAACCACATACAAGCAATCACCCAGAATATTATCAATGATAATGATGTCTTGAACCATTACCTCGATCAAAGAGTACAGCAAACGGTAAACCACAATACTGAAGTTAATCATAATATTGTGAATATCGTTGCCAACAGTCAGGAAATTAACAGCAAGATTGAAAATATTCGCAACGAATGGAATGACACATTTATCAATCTGGTGACACAGCAAGTTGATGAACTGATTAACATCATTGGTGGTAGGGAAGCATTCATCAAATTGATTACTCAAAATGTTGTGAATAACAATGCTGAGATTAATCAATATGTTAACCAGCAAATCGATAATACCTATGAGCAAAAGGTACAAAATTACGTCAAGTTAATTACTCAAAACATTGTCAACAATAATGAGTTGCTGAATCAGTATGTCGATCAGCGGGTACATCACAATGTCACGAACAATAATGTCGTGATCAAGCAAATTTTCGATAATGAGCAAATAACCCAGAAGATTCAGCATATCTTCAACGACAATACTCAAATTCACCAAAAGATTGAGAGTGTCGTGATCAATAGTACTGAAATTAACAACAAAATTCTGAATTTCGTTGTTAACAGTACTGAGATTAGCAACAAGATTAACAACGTCTACAAGGACATTGACATTAAGATTGAGAATGTGCGCAATGAATGGAATCAAGCATTCATCACTTTGGTGAGACAATATGTTAATGAACTCATCAATATTATTGGTGATAACGATACATTCAATCTCCGGATTGCGAATGCGATCAATATCAAGGTAGACGAACTTCTCAACCAAGTTTTGAGAATTAGAAATGAACTGACTGTGATTATTAACAATGCAGACAGACATCTCTATGAGTGGACTTTGGGAGAATTAATGGCGATCAAAGGTTGCTTAACCGATCGCCAAGCGCTGGTGGAACAACTAGTTACTTTCAGTTCGGAACTGAGAGTGAAGTTGGATAATACAAATTGCGTGGATATCAACACATTCAAGCCATTTAAACCTTTGTCTACTCCTCAGCCTTTACCAGGTAATAAATAGGCGTTACTAGCTCAAACTAACTTAACTGAAGGGTGAATTGTAGAGGTGTCGTTCTTGTATAGCTGGAACGCCCTCTACTTTTATATATGAGAGGTTTCTTGATAAAACAGATAAAATGATCGGGTGAGTAGTATAACTGTTTATGCTGGAAGAAAAACCGGAAAATTTACGGCTGTATGTTGAACAATTAGCTAACGAAGCCTTGGAAAAATCTGAACCATCGGTTTGGTTTGAAGTTTTATATGCGTCAGCTAAGGGTGATGCTACGCAAGTTCCTTGGGCGAAATTAACCCCCCATCCCTATCTGCAAGATTGGTTAAATTCTCATCAATTATCTACCTCAGGAAAAAAGGCGCTGGTTATCGGTTGTGGTTTGGGAGATGATGCAGAAGCTTTAGCACAGCAAGGATTTACAGTCACAGCATTTGATATTTCGCCGACAGCTGTTGCTTGGTGTCAGCAGCGATTTCCTAATTCGACTGTCAATTATGTAGTTGCAGATTTATTGGCGATTCCAGCAGAATGGGATTCTACCTTTGATTTTGTATTTGAATGTCGCAATATCCAAGCTTTACCTTTAACTGTACGTGCTGCTGTCATTTCTGCTGTCGCCTCAATGGTAGCTGTGGATGGGATATTATTGATGATTACTCGTTTTCGGGAAACAGAAGTCGCACCTTCTGGCCCTCCTTGGCCGTTATCTCATGCTGAACTATTACAATTGGAAAATTGGGGATTGCAACCAGTAGAACGGATAGAATTTTTCGAGTCGCAGCAGATTGACGTTAAGCAACTGCGGATAGAATATCAAAGATGCAATCCTGGTGAAAATTAGGGAGCAAGTGCGATCGCCAAATGGAACAATTCTCAGGGGAAAACTGGAAAACTCGCGATCGCTTTGTGGAAATGCGCTCAAGTTGGTTGACTGTGATTGGCGAACACCTAGAAGATAATCACGGTCAAATATTGGAATACTGGCGCGTGGAGAAAGCTGACTCTGTGGTGATTCTCCCCATTCAAGCCAATCAAATCATTCTCCCACCACCCAGCTATAGACCGGGATTGGGTCAACTTACCTTTGACTTTCCCGGTGGTCGCTTACCTCCAGGACAAAGTCCTGATGCGGTAGTTCCAGCTATTCTGCAACGAGAATTAGCAATTACAACTACAACAATTAGCCGACTCATACCTTTGAATGCTCAAGGTTGTCCGGTAAATAGTTCTTTTTCTAATCAGAAACTTTACGGCTTTGTAGCCGAACTTGAACCTATACCAATAGTTGCTGCTGAGTATGTTGGTGCAACTTATCCGAAAAATACCACAGGTATACATGATTTACTCCAGAGTCTCATTTGTTTACAATGCCGTACTGTGCTGCTGGAGTGGTGGTATCAAGAATTAAGAAGTCATATCCCTTAGAAAGGATTGTAAATCAAAGAGAAATACAGCCCGTTTTCTTGCCAGGTGTTATCTCTGGATTCTACAGATACTAAAGGAATACCCCAATCAAGACGGGCGGTAAAGCGATCGCCTTGTGTCCAACGCAAGCCTAAACCCACAGATGCTAAGGTATTGGGGTCTGGGTTATCCCGATTAGAACTATTCCAGGCGACACCAAAGTCAACAAAGGGAATAATCTGCAATACACTATTCATCTTGGGTAGGCGCAGAATCGGTACTTGCACTTCAGCGGAAGCAAAAGCACCATTATCTGTTAACAAGTAATCTTGGCGATAGCCGCGTACTGTATCAATCCCACCCAAACCAAGTTGTTCTAAAGGTAGCAAAGCTCTAGAGGCGAGTTGCGTATTTGCTCGGATGAGCAATAATGTTTCCGGCGCTAGTAGCCTGGCCCACTGGGCTTGACCTTGCCAAGAGAAAAACTGGCTATCGGGAGCTGATTGATTAATAGTTGGATTTAATACATCTATACCTAAGTTAAATTGCGATCGCAGGGCGATGACTTCGCGGCTATTACGACTTGTCCATTCTTGGAAGAATCGCAGTGCAGAGATGCGGGTTTTACCTTCAGCATCAGCCCCTAATGAGGGAAAAGGTAAGCGATCGCCTTCAATATAACTAGCTTCACTTTCTCGCCGCGAAGCTGTCAACCCTAAAGCAAATTCTTGGGTAGGAGTTTGAATGATGGGTTGACGATAGGTAATTTCGTAATAACGGGAAGAGGATTCAATATCAAGAATATTAAAGGGTTCTTCAATGACATTGCTAGATGTGGTACCAAAATTAAAAGAAAGGGTACCGTTACGGGCGTTGAGTGGTAAGGTATAGCCTAAATCAAAGGCATTGCTACCATCGGTATTGGTATAAGCGAAGTTAAAACCATCTCCGAAGCCCAGCAAGTTAGCTTGATTGATTTGTAAGCGGCGACGGAAACTACCTACACTAGGCGATCGCCCATTATCGAGGACGATTTGCGAACTAAAGGTTTTGGCTTCCCGCACTTCTACTTGTAACACGCTGACCCCAGGACGAGAACCGGCGGATAGTTCCGCAGAGAGGTTTTGAATTAAGGGATTGAGTTGCAGTAGTTGCAATGCTTCGAGTAATTTTTCCCGATTTAAAGGTGCGCCGGTGGCGATCGCTAAGCGACTCCGGACATAATTAGGATTGAGACGGCGAGTTCCAGTTATCTGGATTTCTTCTAACTTTCCTTCCACAATCTGAATTTTCACCACACCAGATTTAATAGTTTGGGGAGGAATGTACGCACCCGAAGTAATATAACCTTTCTTGACATATAAATCGGTAATTTTCGACCTTGCTTGAAATATCTCCGCTAGAGATATTGGTCTTTTGGTAAATTCTGCGATCGCCGCAGCTAATTCTTCCTGAGAGAAGACTGTACTCCCCACAATTTCAAACTTATCCACAACAATCGTTTCTGGTAACTTATCGGGAAAAGGTTGCTCTGGTGTCGGGTTAGGACTAGGCGAGGGAAGTAAATCTTCTGGTGGGGGTAATGGCTGGGGTGGGTTCGGTGAGGGAGATGGGGAAGGTATGGGTGGTTGCACATCTTGTGGCGGCGGCAACTGTTGAGAGAGGATAGAGCTAGCATTTGGCACTTGTACAGTATCAATCGTCTGGGCTTTCGCTGACCGAGAACTCATGCTGCTAAGCAACACCAATATACTTAGCTGTAACCATAATACTGTTCGCTTGGGAAAAAATTTATTGCTCATACTGATTGTGACAATTCAAAGGACATAAAAATTTATCGGTCAGCAAGTTGACATTACAGGGAAGTAGTTTGTGTCATATTTATTGACCTAAGTCTTACCTAAATGGAAAATTTAACCTATAGTTTAAACTGATACCTGAAGTTTCACTATTATCTAGTACGATCCAGGAATTTGCCAAGCACATCAAAGACCTCTTACCAACCGCCAACTGGATAAAATCAATATGTAGTAATCCTATAGCAACCTGACATGAGTTAGGAAATTAATCCTAGATATAGGAAATATACACTGTTACAGCAGGTCAGAGATTTGTTCATAAATAATTGACAATTTATATATTTGATTTTTGCAAATTTTAGATAGTCTGACACCTTACAAATATCGGATATTTTAGTTATTAAACTATTTACCTATATTTGAAAATAAATTATTAATTATATATTTCATGAATATAAATAACTGAAATTTTGATGATAGTTAAACTGTTATCTGTCTCAATTGTAGATATCAATATCAATTAGCTAGAAAAATGTCTCATTAGTATCAAATATTTTGCCTGCTCGGCATATTCTGTTATTTTTAGAGTTTAACTTAATGTATTTAATTGCACATTTATTACTTCAGTATCATACCCTTGAACTTGCTGTAAGTAAGTTGGTGCAATAAAACCCAACTATGTGAAGAAAAGTAAATAAGGCTCAAACTCTTTCTCCCTCTGCCTTATGCCAACAATAATTATTTACGCTGACCTATTTAATGTAGCTTTTTTGACTCTTCATTCCCCTTGCTTGTGAGCATGACTGATAAAATAACTACCCCATCCCTGGATGAAAAACCTACTCTTGGGCAGTATTTTGTAAAGAGTCTTTCGGTATAATATCTTATTTGAACTTTTGTTTCGTTAGATTGAAAAATCTATCATGCTTTTGGCTGTTACTGTGCGTTAATCGCCAGCTTATTGTCAGTTTATTACCACCAATAAAGTAAGATTTTCCGCTAGTGAAGACTCTATCTCCCTCTGCTGAAGAACTACTAAAAAACTCCCCTCCGATAGAAGTAGAAGTCATCAAGCCCGCTCCAGCATCAGCACTCATACCTCAGACAGATTCGCCACCAAGAATTTCCAAGCAAGCTACTCGAACTAGCCTCAAGGCTTCCACCATAGATGGCGTGTTTGCGACTATTTTTTCTAATATTACTGGTGGTGTACTGCTGGTTAACTTCTTACTCCAGTTGGGTGCTACCCCAGTGGAAATTGGCTTGCTATCTTCCATCCCCCTACTCGTAAATTTCTTACAACCTCTAGGAGCCTATCTTGCCGATCGCACTTCCAGTCGCCATTGGTATACAATGATTATTTTTGGCCCCTCCAGACTTCTGTGGTTGGTATTAGTCGCGGGTATTGCTTGGTTTTGCTGTGCTGATATTGAATCCCACCAGTTAGTTATTTGGACTTTAGGAATTATTCTCCTTACTAATATCTTGGGAGCCTTAGGTGGTTGCGCCTGGTTTAGCTGGATGGCTGCTTTAGTTCCCCCTCCTTTGCGAGGGCGTTATTTTGGCTTGCGCAATAGTGCAGGTAGCTTGGCTAATTTCTTATCTGTACCTGTTCTCGGATATATTGTTTCGGCTTGGCCTGGTGGTGATATTCAAGGTTACGGTGTACTGTTATTTTTCGGGGTCATCATTGGCTTAATCAGTTTAGCTTGTCAGTTTTGGATGGTGGATGTTAATCCCCAAGTTTATCGCGCTGGTAAAACTGCATCTTCAACTGCGGAAAATCCCGACGATTCCCCACCAAAGCCATTCACTATGTTTAAAGACAGGAATTTCTTAAAATTTCTGCTCTATGTGGGCTTGTGGACATTCGCTGTGAACCTCAGCTCGCCGTTTTTTAATCTTTATATGTTAAAAAACTTAGATTTAGACTTGACTACAGTCACTCTTTATGCAAGTTTACTGGCTGGGGCTAACTTAGTCATGTTGGTAATCTGGGGTAAGTTAGCCGATCGCATAGGTAATCGTCCCATACTATTATTAGTTGGTAGTTTAATTGCCGTCACACCCTTATTTTGGCTAGGCGTGGGTAGTGACTTAATTTCTGTCTGGTTATGGCTACCCTTGATACATCTGATTTGGGGTGGTTTTGGTGCAGCCCTCGACTTGTGTAACAGTAATATTCAGATGGAAATGGCTCCTTTGGATAGTCCTTCGCAATATTTTGCGATCGCAGCTGCTGTTATTGGCGTTAGTGGTGGTTTAGGTGCAACAACTGGCGGTTTTTTAGCTCAGCTAGATATTATTGGTGGTTTTCCAGGATTATTTACGCTTTCCGCCGCTTTGCGATTAATAGCTCTTTTCCCCTTAATCTTTGTGCGCGAACCCCGCAGTAAATCGCTGACTCATGTCATCGAAAAAATTCTGCCTTTTAAGCCAAAAACAGAGTTAGCCTCTACAGAGAAAATGGCAGTTTAATTGAAATTTTCGCCAACAAGCTAGAGCATATAAACTTAAGGAATTTTAGATTGTAGATTTTGGATTGTAAATTCAAAATCTACTTCTGGCTAGCAACAGGTGATGAAGACTGCTTATTACATAAGAAATTACTTCCTTCTAACTGATTTTTCTGCCACTTTCCATGATGTTCTGTATTATCTGGTGTTAGAGATAATACTCCTTCTCCTTGACATTGATTGTTAGCAAAGTTTCCTCTATATTCATTACCATTCTTCCATTTCAATCTGCCTAGCCCTTGCAATTTATCTTCTTGAAATTGACCTAAGTAATAATAGAGATGAGAAGATTTTGGATAGGATAATCTTCCACAACCATTACGTTGATTATTTTTAAAATCTCCATAGTATTGAAAACCACCTTGCTTAAATACCATCAATCCTCTACCATTAGCGTCTTTTGTTTTTGGATCTATCTGTCCGTAATATTTATATACGTTATTTTCCCAATCTGGTTTACCTGTAGCTGGAGGTGGTGAGGATAAGCCTCTATCGCCATCACAAGGTAACTCCACGAATTTTTTTGTCGGTATTGGTGTGGGGGTAGAAGTTTGTGGATTGTTTACAGGAGATGGTGATTGAGCCAAATATTTAGGTACAAAGTACAAAGACGCAATTAATGCCACTAAACCTACCCCCCCTGCTACGATTAATTTCGGATTAATTAGCGATCGCCTGGGCTGTGACTGTACTTTTACTGAGCTTAGCGGTAGTGATTGAGTCAGTGCTTGTAAGGCTTCTGTGGCTGTGGGGTAACGTTGGCTAAAGTGAGAACGTACCATAGTTGTTAACACTTCAGCTAACCTATCGCTGACAATTGCACGATCCCGCCACATGATTTCACCTGTAACAGCATCTTCCGGTAAATTTTGCGGTGCTATCCCTGTGATTGCTTGGATTCCTAGCATCCCTACTGCATACACATCGCTAGACAGCTTAGGCTTACCATTAGCTTGTTCATTTGGCATATAGCCATTTGTACCAATCAAGATGGTTGATGTCACTAAACCTTGAGTATTCGTCTCCAAGCCTTTAATTTCTTTGACTGCGCCAAAATCAATTAGCACAATCGTTCCATCTTGACGACGCATGATATTTTTGGGTTTAATATCCCGATGAATAATATTTTGTTGATGAACAACTACTAAAATTTCTAAAACATCTTTAAGTAATTTTTTTACTTGTGCTTCGTTCCACGGCTGACCTAATATTATTTCTTTGCTTAAGTCATGCCCATCAATAAATTCCTGTACTAAATAAAATTCGCCGTTCTCTTCAAAATGGGCAAAAAGCTGGGGAATGCGATCGCTCATTTTGCCTAAACGGTATAAAGCTCCAGCTTCCCGATCGAATAAAGTTTTAGCAATTTTTAAAAGTTCTTCATTTTGGTTTTGTGGTTTTAGATGTTTAACCACACATTTCGGCTTAGGATTTGTAGGTATATCCAAATCTTCTGCTAGATATGTTTCACCAAATCCACCACTTGCTAATGGTTGAATAACTTTGTAACGACTGCGGAGTATTATGCTACGATAGTCCATCAGATTCACTTAACCTTAAATCAGGAATATAGGATTTGATTTATAGTGGTTTAAACGCAATCAAATACAACAGTAAATTTGTTTTTTTATATACAAAATTTGCACAATGCTAGAACCGAATCTTGGAGTAGCAACAGCGTCATAAGGCATAAACAAGGGACTAATAATGTTATGTATCTTATATTTTATGCTATTATATTTTTATTAAAATTCTATCGAAAAAACTAAAATTTTTCATTATACCGAGCAGTTTATAAAAAATTAACTTGTTGTAGAAGTGTCGTACTGCAATAAAGTGACGCTTGGTAGTCATTGTTACTCCTATTCATAATTTATCAGCAAAAAAACAGTAAATTTTTGTAAAAATTATATTGTAAAAATATATTCTTATTATTTTTTCAAGGAAAATTTAAATTCTTGAGGGCAAGTTTGTGCCAGACACAGCCATTATTAGGACAGCGAGTTTATATTTTCTTATACTTAAGTACTACCGTAAATTAATATCTCCTGCTAATATATACTTACGTGTTGTTCAGATGGGCTATATTTGTTATTTTTGCGTAACTAAACTCTATCAAATCTAGTAGCAATAGAAACTAGTATTGACTGTGTTTCCATAAGCATTAAGACAATACTTAGCTTTTTGTGTCATTTTTATGATGAAAGCCAAAGAGAAATTTATGTAACATAAAATACTGACAGAATTTTTGGCTAGATTAATAAATTTTGTTTTTTAACAATCATGACCATGCACTCTGGAAAATAATGCTACATTTAATAATTAATCCATATAAGCAAAAAGCCTTAGTTTGTTTTGTCTGAATTTATACGGCCAAATTCAAAGTAATAGTCTTAGTTGGAAGGGAAATTTTCTGGCTCAATGTATGTAGTTTAACGACATTAACTTGATAAACAAACAAATCCATTTTTTATCCAAAATTTGCTAAAGTCTTCCAGTAGTTTAGTTTTAAAAATCAGGTTTTATGAAGAAGAATTTGATAATTTCCACTACTTTTTTACTTGTTTTTACAACTTTAGGTATTTTTCCAGTACAGAAAATATTAGGTCAACAAGTATCGCCTGGATCTTCTGAACCAAGCAACTTACCAGATTCCCCAACAACACCATCATCTACACCAACTACTACACCAGTTCCTGAAACAACACCAAATAAGGTACCAAATTCTCCAAAATTCTCCCAACTACCTTGCGATAGCGATAGCAAGTTATCTTCACCACCTTCAGCTACAGGTAAACCAACCTGGGAAACTAACATCTATAAATATTACGGACAGATAGATTCAAGAACAAAACAAGCTAACGGTAGAGGATTGATGGTATTTAAGGAGAATGGGTTTCAATATTATGGTGATTTTAAAAATAATAAACGTCATGGTTGTGGAAGATTATCTTATCCAGTAGAAAGTAATATTAACTATTATGTAGGAGAATTTAAAAATGATAAATTGCAAGGACTGGGGTCTTTAAAATTAAGAAATGGCAATGAATATAGAGGAAATTTTGCCAACAGTAAATGTCAAGGAGAAGGAGTCTATATATTTGCAGACAAGACTGAGCAAGATGGACGCTGGAACGCGGATAAGTTAGAAGGAATTGATAATTTTTCATGTAAGTCGTTCAACCGCGATTATCGCTAGTCTACAGATAAATTAACAAAGCAAAGGTTATTTAATTAACATGAAAATTCTACTTTCTGCTACTGCTTTATTTGTGTTCACAAGTTTGAGTTTTCTTCCAGCCCAACGATTATTAGCCCAAGAAGCGCTTCCTGTTGCAGGCCCCGCAATAGCGTCTAACAATAATGTTGATGAATTACCCTCTGCTGGCCCTGCGAGAGTGTCAGGAGGGACACAATCTTCATCACGCGCCTCAAGACGTTCAATGGTCATTAGTAGGGCAGAATCTAGAAGGGTATCAAGACGTTCCACAGCTACAAATACACAAGAACCTAGAAGGGTATCAAGACGTTCTACAGCCACGAATACACAAGAACCTAGAAGGACATCAAGGCGTTCTACGGCAGTTACTAGCAGAGAATCTAAACCACGAGTTAGATCTACAACTTACACAACGCAAGGACAAACTCCTTCAAGAAGGAGGATTAGAAAAACTACTACACCAGTTCCAAGAATACAGTCAGTCCCTGGTAATTTCCGAGTAATATTATGGTGAAACAAGCGGAAAACTAAAATTTAAGAATTCGGAAATTAAGATTTTCTGAATTCTTAAATTTTATTAATTAAGAGAAACGATTTTTGTAGCTAGTAAAGAAGATAAAAATATTGTTTGAAGTAGTCCATTAATAATACACTAAAAGATGAATTAAGAGTTTAAGCATTACCTCTAATTGTTACTACATTTTTGCTTTATATAATTTACATCCTCCGATAAGCCAGATAATGTGAATGCAAAATTTTAGAGTTTATAATTAAACAATCGTGACATAGCACAGTTGAGAAGAGTCTATCTATAGTATATTTCTTGAATAAATTTATGTTTTCGTTAGATTAACAAAGTGATGATTTTCACTCAAATAGCTATGCTAGAAGCTGAGTAATTTATGCAAAACAAGATAATCAAGAAAAACCTAAATATTATTACTGGGTTAGGTATTGCTTTGAGTACAATTACAATGTTGTTCTGGCTGCAATCAGAGCCTACGGCTAAAGTAGATCTAAAGAAACGTGTAATTTCCCAAAAAACAACAGAGAATCCAGCAACGCCTGTTATCAAATCAACTATTCCCGCAACCGCTCAAAAAAACATCCGTTTAGTACTGAAATTAAGTATGCGGAAGCTATATGTATATACAGGAGATAATTTACAAGCTAGTTATCCAGTTGGGATTGGTAAACCAGGATTGGAAACACCAGTAGGAAAGTTTAAAGTAATTGAAATGCTGAAAAACCCAGAATGGACACATCCTCAAACTGGGAAATTAGTTCTTCCAGGGCCAAATAATCCCTTGGGGGAACGCTGGATTGCTTTTTGGAATATTGGTAGAGAATACATCGGATTTCACGGGACTCCTGAGAGAGCATCTGTTGGTAAAGCGGTTTCTCATGGTTGCGTTCGCATGTATAACGAGCATGTCCGTGAACTGTATGAAATTGTCAAACTCGGTACTCCCGTTGTAGTAGAAAATTGATACTTCCCCGTTTATTTATTTTGTCCTACATTCATTAAGCGATCGCGATCGCACAATTTAATGGTTGTCCCGTTGATTTCAATCATGCCATCTTGACTCAGTTTATAAAAGGCACGGGAGAGGGTTTCGGGAATTGTCCCTAATAGCGCCGCTAGTTGTCCTTTAGCTAAATCCAACTCGAAAACATCCGCATTACCCCGGCGATGGCTCAAATTTAACAAGTAATTCGCTAAACGCTCTGGTACTTCCTTAAAAGACAGGCTATCAACCAAAAAAGTTAATTTGCGCAAATGACGGGCAAAAGTTCCTAAAATTGCGATCGCTAAAGTTGGGTGTTGTTGTAAAACCATCAAAAATGCCGTGCGCGGAATAAACACCACCTCGGAATTTTCAATCGCCGCAGCTGAAGCCGGAAACTGTCCCCCATCAAAAGCCGGTACCTCCGCAAAATGATCCCCCGCAGCAAATATATGCAGAATTTGTTCTTTACCTGCATTAGCTAGCTTAAAAACCTTAATTCTCCCAGATTTGACAATAAAAAACCCGCTCCCTGGATCTCCCTCTAAAAATATCGTTGCTCCTCTTTTATAAGTCTGGAGAATCGAAATATTAGCTAATGCTTGTAATTGCTCATCTAATACACCTTGAAAAATCGGCGTACTTTGCAAAAAATTTTTAACTTCTAAAACACTTTCAGTTAAAGTCATGACTTGTCAATAGCCATTAGTCATTGGTCATTTGTAGATCTTATCTTCCTTGTCCCCATGCCCTATGCCCCATGCCCCATGCCCTCTATTGTTACCAAACTTTATATCTCCTTTTGACTTAGATCAAGGATTTACTTTTGGCTTCTTCATAACCTAGAAACATGAAGATTTGAGAGAAAAGACTATGTTCTGCAACCAATGTGAACAAACAACCCGTGGCGATGTCTGTCATCAGTGGGGAGCCTGTGGTAAAAGTCCAGAAGTTGATGCTTTACAAGATTTACTAGTCCATTGTTTGCGAGGACTATCGCAAGTGGCGTTACAAGCAAAATCTCTAGGGATTGCAACTCGCGAAACTGATGAATTTACCTGTGAGATGTTATTTTCTACGCTGACAAATGTCAATTTTTCTATAGATGATTTTATCAACTTTGTGAATCGGGCGATCGCTTTACGCGAAAGTCTCAAGTTACAAATTCAAGCTACAGGTAATCCTGTTGTTGAGTCGGCAATTGCTAATTTTCAACCTGCTAGCGATACTAAACAACAAATTCAGCAAGGTAAAGACTTAGAATTTGCATTTATTAGTCAATCTGCTAAAAATATAGATATTTTCTCCCTTAAACTCACCGTATTGTATGGACTTAAAGGTTTGGCGGCCTATGCCTTCCATGCTTGTGAACTCGATCAACATGATGAAGGTTTATATACCTTCTGCCATGAAGTTCTCGCCAATTTAGATGCTCAAGATAAGACTCTAGAAGAGTGGCTGGCTTTGGCGCTGAAAGTTGGGGAAATCAACCTCAAAGCAATGGAACTCTTAGATGCTGGTAATACAAGCACCTTTGGGCATCCTACGCCCACCGTTGTCCCCCTCGGCGCTACCGTTGGTAAGGCAATTCTGGTTTCTGGACATGATTTACTGGCTTTAAAGGCTGTTCTAGAGCAAACCGTCGGTACTGGTATCAAGGTTTATACCCACGGTGAATTGCTACCTGCACATGGCTATCCCAAACTCAAACAGACTTATCCGCATCTATACGGGCATTACGGTACAGCATGGCAAAATCAAACCCATGAGTTTGAACATTTCCCTGGTGCAATTGTCATGACAACTAACTGCCTCATGCCTCCCCATGAATCTTACAAAGATAAAGTGTTTACCTTGGGGCCTGTGGGTTATCCTGGATTGCAACATACCAGTATTCGCGATATTTCCATCATAATCGCCAAAACTGAGTCAATGCCGGGATTTGAGTCAGAATGCGATCGCGGTACAGTAACTACAGGCTTTGCGCGTAATGCCGTGTTAAGTGTCGCTGATACTGTAGTTAACGCTGTCAAAGATGGTAGTATCCGTCACTTCTTCCTCGTTGGTGGTTGCGATGGCGCTAAACCCGGACGTAATTACTATAGTGAATTAGTCGAAAAGCTTCCCGATGATTGTGTTGTTTTAACTTTAGGCTGTGGTAAGTTCCGCTTCTTTGATCAAGATTTAGGCAATATTGGCGGTATTCCTCGCCTCCTCGATGTCGGACAATGTAACGATACTTACTCCGCAATTCAGATTGCTGTCGCCTTAGCTAACGCCTTCGGTGTTACCGTCAACCAACTGCCACTTTCATTAGTATTATCTTGGTACGAACAAAAAGCGATCGCAGTTCTCCTCACCCTACTTTACTTGGGCATCCAAAATATTCGCATCGGCCCCACACTGCCAGCTTTCTTGACACCTAATGTAGTCAAGATACTCTCAGAAACATTCCAGCTTAAACTCATCACCTCAGCAGAACAAGATTTAGCTGCATGTCTTGGTTAAATGTTGGGCATTGGGCATTGGGCATTGGGCATTTGTTAATTTATCTTCCTTCTGCCATTTGCCTTCTGCCCGGTCACTGAAGCTCTGTCGTTCGACGGAGTCGTTCCCGCAGGGTAGTGCTGCCTTTATCAATCTTCATTCCATGTTTCATTAGCTAACAAATCAATAATCTTATCTCTTAACAAAAATTCATTTTTTTCCAATTCTAACTCTACACAAACCCAATCACGACCAGGAATAAACTTACATAATGCATAAATTGGTTCATTCCGCTTAACCGATCCTTTCTTTACCAGATAGCGAGCTTCTTCCCTCAGAACATCGAGGTCGTATTTAACAGCAGTTTTCATAATAATCACCCCAAAAATTACTATTTGTAACACATTAGTCTAGTGCATTAACTGTTGCCGACTTGATAGTAAGTAAGTCGGCAATTGAACTTAATTATATGACGAAAAGCCCCATTACCGGAAGCCTTTGCTCAATCAGACGACAGTTACTTTCAGTGGGTAAACTCCATCAACTGATCTATCCCAACTTTGTCAGTGAGAACCAAAGATCATCTTTACCATTAGTTTGATTGCCTTGTCTTACTTCATCACAAAGTGAACTTTATACTTTAGGACTTACGTCTTTAGAAAATAGACTATACACCACAGCATAAATCAACCATCATGAGAAATATATTAAATCGTTGCAACAATCTAATTACGAATTATGTCCAATGACATTAGTTGTATCTGTGTACTTGGAAATTCGCCATGCAGTTTGTAAACCCATCTTTCCAGCTTTGGTAAAAATCCAACAACCACGTTAAAATTAATCTTTACCTACTGCGCACTTAGGTTTAACTCCAATTAACTGTTCGATTTCTTCACTTATCAGCAACCAATATTAAGATATCCACAGAGGCGTTGTTCGTTCATCATTTCTATGCCTCCAAAGTATAAGCGATCGCATCACGCTAACGTAATATTTAGCAACAAATTACCAGAGGTTTTTATCTGCCTATACTTGCACATTAGCAAAAAAATTTGAGGAACTTGTGAACTGCTGAAATTTGTTGACGATTGACTGTGAACAGTTAACCGTCAACCGTCAACAGTCAACTTCTATGAGAGTAATTATTGGCCAAAATGACGACTAGCTAATTGCATCGCATCAGCAATATCAACATCACCATCATTATCAGCATCCAGGAACGAATTCAGCACAGAATTTCCCCCTGATTGGGGATGTTGCGCATTAGCACCAGATTGTAAAAAATTCAGCACCACAGGTACTACTTGCGGTAAGATTTGTTGAATTGTCCCTGCGTCTAAACCAGTACGCTGGGCGACAATCTCAGCTATTTGTTGTTGCATACCAGGAGCAAATACCGAGTCAACAGCTTGGGGATTAGGAGAAGTTCCTGCAAATTGATTCACTAGAGATTGCACCGCTTCATTACCTTGTGTAGCTTGCTTTTGTTGCAAAGCCGATCGCACTTGACCACCCACCACTGACAACACCGTTTGCATTGTCGAAGGGTCTGCACCAGTGCTATTACTCAGCTGATTCACAGTGTTAATAATAGTTCCCAATTGCCCCAAACTACCTTGCTGATTGGGATTGGTCACAGCACCGAGAATTTGATCGAAAAGTCCCATAAATTTTTGCTCCTAATACCGGATTCCTATATATGAATATATTTTCATGGAATCAACGTGAATCATCTCTGAAGGTTGATATTTTTCTATATAACAACATATTGTTATAAATATTACAAATTTAATTTAGTTTAATTATCCATTAATCTATCTTTAGCCAGAAGTTTATTAATTTTATTTATACTAAAATTTTTTTCAGCATTATAAACAAATGCTTTAGTGAGGATACTCACTTACACTTAATACTAGCTCCTTCAGAGGGTGCAAATGATTGCACCCTTATTTACTATAAAGTTTTATAAATTTGTATTTTTAACGTCATATAACTGTAAATAATATTTGCGATATATAAATATATTCGTCTCTTCATTACATATAAGCCCTCTGTGGGTGCCTGTCTTGGATTTTAAATTTTGAATTTATTCATACTTTTAATATTTATAAAACCCACAAACAAAGCCTGGATTAATAGGCTTTATTTGGAGGTTTAGTGATGAATTAATCTAGTTTCGGTCGGCTTGTTGTTTCTCATTTCTATGATTTTCACAACCAATTACCAATTAATACAAACGCTGACCAATAAAAGGGATGTTGAAAATCAGGATCTTGTAAAAAACTAAGTTGAGTTTGTCGCAAAGCTTCTGCTTTTGTAATTCCTGGTTTCTTCAAGTTTTTATAGAACTCAACCATAAATTTAGCGGTGGATTCATCTTTTACAGCCCATAAAGTAGCTAAGGTACTACGTGCGCCAGAACGGACTGCGACACCTGCTAAACCTAATACCGCCCGCTTATCTCCTTTGGCAGTTTGACAAGCACTCAAAACCATTAATTCTATTGGTGTAGAATCAGATTCGTTTCTAGTTTTGAGAAATTCACTCAGTTCTTTAACGTTAATTTTGCTATCCCAAGCAAGAATAAAAGTATCATCTGATTTACTACTAAATTGACCGTGTGTCGCCAAATGCAACACTGAAAATGGATTTGATTTAATTGCGCTTTGCAGATTAGTATCAGTAAATTCTTGATTTAAAAGTAATTGTACGGGTAATGCCGCAGAAATTTCTCTGACCTCTGCTTGCACTGCTGGTAAAGCTTTAAAACCTTGACGCGCTTCACTCAAGGCGGCTGTAATTACTTTGAGATTTTGGGGTTTAAGCGATCGCGTTGGCAATAACTGCATTCCTGGCGACAGTGCCAAACTATACTTTTCTAGTAAAAATTGTTTGCCATCATGTAAAGTCGCCATTGGCAAATTGCGCAAAGATCCATCTAAAACAAAGGCTAAAGTCTTAACTCCACTGTTAGCTAATTGCGATTCTGCGGGACGGATTAACCAATCATATATTTGTTGCGATACATTTAACCGATCCTCATCACCAAAAGCTGGGTTGAGAGATTGTCTCATTTGCTTAATAGTCGCTTCAATTTCCCCTGACGATAAGGTAGTTCTATAACTAGAAAGCGGTTTACCGGGAATTGAAAGAATGACTTCGATGCGATCGCTTAAAATAATTGGGTAGATGACAGCTGCTTGTTTATCGATTTTGTCGATTTGTTCTGGTTTGGCGTTTAAACAAGCTTCTTGAAAGAAATTATCTAATTCTGCCAGCTGTAGCGCTTCAATTGTATCTCTGGCTTGCTTTAGATTCTTCTGGTTGGGTTTAGATTGCAGTAATAAATCGACAAATTCCCGATACACTGGTTCCACACTTTCTTGAAAAGAGAATTGGATATCGCGATTTACCGCCACCAAATCATTACGTAAAGACTTGAGGGTTTTCACAGAAAAATCATAAGCTGCGATCGCCCCTTGAGTATCACCCTGTTGTTTGAGAATTCTCCCAGCTTGCCAAGAAGCTTGATAAGCTATATCTGCACCATTAATTTCTTGGGCGATTTGTAATGCTTGTTGGGTAAGTTTTAATGCATCAGCCCATTGTTGCTTTTCATAATATAATTTGCCTAACTCATTTAAAGCGTAAGCTTTAGCCCGTGAATCGCTCAACATTGTGGCTTGTTGTACAGCTTGAGCTAAAGTGACTGCTGCTTGTTGGTATAAGCCAGATGCTTTCTCTTCTAGTTTCGCCAACTTAGACAAACTACTAGCAAAGTTAACTGCTGCATAAATCGACATCCGACTCCCAGGGAGGGTGGCTAATTGGCTTTGAATCTGCGGTACTAATATATTAGCTGGTTCGATTTGCGATCGCTCTAGATACAGGCTGAGTTGGTTTAACTGGGCTTCGATGCGTACTTGGGGTTTAGTCGCCCTAACTACCGCCTGTTGATAATAATCTATCGCCTCTGTTGGTTGCTGTAATTCTCGCGCCCCATTTCCCAAACTTAAGAGAATCTCGCCTACATTTTCTGTTGACTGGAGGCGATCGCTAATTTGCAAACTTTGCTTTAAAATTTTTTGAGATTGTTGTAAATCGCCTAACAGTTGCAACCCGATACCTAAACTTTGCAACGCTTTCGCTTTCATCGCCGAATCTGACTGATTTTGTAATTTTTGATTCACATTCAGTAAAAGTTGCTGCGCTCGGCGATATAATCCTAAAACTTGCAGTGCTTGTGCTTGATTAATTTGGCTACCAATTTTTCCCGCAGCATCACCAATTACCGCATAATTGCGTTCTGCATTTTGCCAAGCCTGTAAAGCATCTTCCGCTTTTCCCCGCGACAATTTCAGATTGCCTAAAGTATTTAACGCAACCGCTAAAACTGCCGTATTTTCCTTTTTGCCTTTGTGCTGCTTCAGCAGATTTAAACTCTGATTAATTGCTTGTTCTGCCTTAGACCAATCTCCCAAATTCTGTGCTGCTAATGACAAGTAACTCAGCGTCCAAGCTTGATTAATAGTATCACCTTGACGTTCAAACACTTCAGCCGCTACTTCCCAAACTCTTACCGCTTCTGCAAACTTTCCCCCTGCAAATAAACTTCTACCTTGATTAAGTAGAGAATGCGGTTCTGAGGCGGAAATTTCAGCTTGTTTTTTACCTGATTGCAGAGAAGGAGGAAAACTAGCAACATGGCGATTGACTAAAGAGTTAATCATCATCTGCGGCGACGAACTGCTAGAGGCGATGGCGGGAAAACCAGTAGTTACTATAAATAATGTTAATGAGCTTAAGTAAAATTTATCTTGAGCAAGTTTAATTTTTTTTTGTGCCTTTAGCATAATTTTATTCCTTTCTACAGTAATTTTCCTATTGCCAAGGGTCAACACATTATTATGTAGACACCCTCCTCAACTTTCGGAACCACTCAGTCTAGTGACGATGTTATTAATGTGCCCAAAATTTTACCGTATCTCCCAGTAGAGAACGGAAATTAGCAATTTTACTGTAGAATTTCTCCAGCTATGATACTTGATGCTTATCCCACAGGAAGCTCAATAATAAATTCTGTCCCTTTTCCTAATACAGAAGTAAAGTAAATTTTGCCTGCATGGGTATCTTCGATAATCTGCTTGCTAATAGATAAGCCTAAACCTGTTCCTTTACCTATCGGTTTAGTGGTAAAATATTGTTGAAATATATGCTGGCAATCTTCAGGAGAAATTCCCTTAGCATTATCTTGAACAATTATTTTAATTACTTTATCTTCATTAGAAAAGAAAGTAGAAATTATGATTTGCGGCGTGAGATTTTCGATTTGATTATCAAATTTAATATCTTCATCTAACGCATCAATTGCGTTAGCTATAACATTCATTAATACTTGATTTATTTGTCCGGGATAGCAGTCTATAAATGGCAAAATTCCATAAGTTTTTTTCACTATTATTTCTGGACGTTGGTTATTAGATTTAAGACGGTGCTTTAAAATTAACAAAGTACTATCTATACCATCATGGATATCAAAACTCAATTTATGTAATGTATCTGTACGTGAAAAAGTCCGCAGACTATTACTAATTTCAGTAATGCGTTCTAGACCTAAATTAACCGATGAAATCACTTTTGGGACATCTTGAAATATTTGTTCTAACTCGATAATTTTGGCATTTTTGACAATTTTGGCATCTGGATCTGGATAGATTTCTTGGTAAAGCTGTAAATGAGTGATTAAACTCTGAATATAATTACTAATAAAATCTAAATTTCCCGTTATAAAGGCTAGAGGATTATTAATTTCATGAGCAACTCCAGCTACTAACTGTCCCAGAGTTGACAGTTTTTCTTGTTGGATTAATTGTAATTGAGATTGTTTTAAAATTTCTAAAGCTTGTGAAAGTTCTTGCGTCCGTTCACCCACACGTTTTTCTAATTTCTGGTTTTGTTCTGCCAGTTGTTTGGTTAAAATTCTGATTTTTAAATGTACTTGAATTCTCGCTAATACTTCTTCTATTTGAAAAGGTTTAGTAATGTAATCTACACCTCCTATTAACAACCCTTGCACTTTATCAAATTTATCTGAAAGAGCAGTTAAGAAAATTATTGGTATATCATGAGTAAGTTGATTTTTTTTGAGCAACTGACAAGTTTTAAAGCCATCTATACCTGGCATCATCACATCTAGTAAAATCAGATCAGGTTTGGCATATTCAGCTTGCTAAATCGCACTTTCGCCGTCAGTAGCTACTAAAATTTCCCAACCAGACTCAGCAATTGCATTAGATAGCATTCTTAAATTTGTCTGATTATCATCAACAATCAAAATAGTGGAATCATAAATATTCATCTCTGAATTATGCATATTATTCTACTTTAAAGATTTTAGTAATTGCCTGATTTTTTTAACTTGAAAGTTTTCAGCAAGTTGACGAATTTCGCCCACAAAAGGTAAGTATTTATCATCTGATTTAGCAATTTCATCTAGTAAAGTTTGCAGCCCTGCAATATTACCTCTCATAGCCATGTCCAATAGTTTATCTAATTCTGGTTGTGATGGATAAATTATATTTTGTGGATTTTGTGCAAGTAATTTTGCATTAATATTATTTACTGCGGCGGTGTTAGCTTCTTGGTAAACCCACTCCAGGTTTAAATGGTTTTGTAATATCTGTAACAAATCATTGATGTTTAATGGCTTGGGTAAAAACTCATTAGCCCCAGCTTCTAAGCTTTGAGCTTGATAATTTTCAAATACACTGGCAGATGAAACGATAATTGGTAAATTTTTAAATTGTTCCATACCTCTGAAAATCTCAATCATTTCAATGCCATCGATAATTGGCATTTTTAAGTCAGTTATAATTAAATCGGGTTGAACTTCTCTGGCTACAGATAAACCTTCTTGACCATTAGTAGCCTCAAAACATTGAAATCCTAGCGATGCCAACAAATTAATAACAAATGAACGATTTTCGCAATTATCATCAACAATTAAAATTTTGGGATTTTGATTTTTAACAGCAATGATTTTTTGCTCTAACAAGGTAGATTTTATGCCAATATTTTTACTGATAATCTCTATATCCAAGTCTAGCCAAAATTTACTACCAATACCTACAGTACTGTCTACTTGAATTTCACTATTCATTAATTGGGCAATTCTACAACTAATAGCTAAGCCCAAGCCCGTACCTTCTATTTGTTTGTTTTTATCACCTACTTGTTCAAAGGGTAAAAAAATATTTTCTAACTCTTCGTGAGTCATTCCTATACCAGTATCTTCAATTTGAAATCTGATTTTGGTAAATTGAGTTTCGTTAATTTTTTGAGTTGCTAAAATATCTACTTTAAAAGTGACGGCTCCATTGTCTGTAAATTTAATCGCGTTCCCCAGTAAGTTAATTAATATTTGTCTTAAACGTTTTTCATCAGTATGAATTACTTGCGGTAGGAGAGGGTGGGGTTCGTAAATAAATACAATGCCTTTTTGCAGGGCACGAATCCGACAGATTTCGACAACGCCAGTTAAGAAAAAATTAAAATTAAAATCTGTGTTATGTAATTCTAATTTCCGAGCTTCTATTTTAGACAAGTCTAAAATATCGTTAATGAGCGTCAAAAGATGAGAACCGCATTGATGAATAATTTTGATACCATCCAATTCTGCTGGAGCCAAACTTTGAGAGCGCTCTAAAATTTGTGCATATCCTAAAATACCGTTTAAAGGTGTGCGTAGTTCATGACTCATATTCGCCAAAAATTCACTTTTGGCTTGGTTGGCAACATCAGCAGCAATTTTAGCAATCTCTAACTCTTTGGTGCGATCGCTCACTTTTTGCTCTAAAGTTTGTGAATATTCCTGGAGTTGCTCATTTGCTTGTTTGAGTTGTAATTGTTTATAAGAATTTGTCGTCACAATTGCCGAGACAATCAGTGCTAGTGCGGGTGTCACTGAAGGAATCCACCAACCTAGCAAAAAAGCCAGATAGCTGCTGCTAAGCAGTACACAAGTGGCAAATGCGATCGCGAAGATGGGGAATCCCCCTAATCTTTGCCGACCAAGAGATTTAACTTGTAACAATTTCCAAGTCGCACCAGTACTGACAAAAGACCAGCACAAAACCCATAACCACTCTGCCGAAAAAGACCAGACTCGGATTAAGGTTCGCCTATCCAATGCAGCGCTTAAAATCTGACTAATTAAATTGGCATGAATTATTACCCCTGCCATCCGTTCACCATCTACTTGAAAATTACTACTATAACCAACGTTAAAAAAGTCATTAGTGCTTTTGGCTATTGTCCCAATTAAAATGATGCGATCGCGTACTAGTTCTGGCGAGACAGAATCATTCAAGATATCCCGCAATGTAACTGTATCAAAACGCTCTGGAAAACCTCGATAGTTCAAAATAATTTGGTAGCCGCCAACATCTGCACCGCGATAACTAAATTCGTTACCTCTTAGGGGTATAAATACAGCCTTACCTAACTGCAAATTATTCCCGTCTTTGTCCAATGCTGTTAAGGAAATACCTTTGGGTTCCAAGTACATCAAGCTTAAGCGTGTTGCTAAACCCAAATAAATTTCACCATTTTCATCACCAACAGACAATAAGCCTCGCCGCACTTTCCCATCAGTATCTAAAACTAAATCGGCGAGAGCCACTTGATTAAGTTGAGCTAAGGTGGGGGGTGGCGCGACTCTATCCCCGACTAATTTTTTGACACCAATCAAGTTAGGTGTAGACTGCATCAGTTTAATTAGTTCTTGATGTCCAGGTTCTACCGCTAAATCTCGATAAATATCCATACCAATAGCTACTGGTTGCTGCGCTTTGAGTTTGGCGAGCGCTTGAGCTAGCACTGCATCAGGAATCGGCCATTGACCCACCTGAGTAATGTCTTGTTCATCAATTGTGACAACAAGAACCCGCTTTTCTGGTGCTTCTAGAGGACGCAAGGCAAAAAATTGCTCTAAAGTCGCCCATTCCAAAAGTTGAAAGAACCCGGCCATTTTCGCAGCAATGATGCAGATGGCGACTATGGGAGATACCATCAACAGACAACGCCATTGAGCTTGCAGTAATAGATGTCTAATTTGAGATTTAGGTTTTTTCTGGATAGATGCACCCCAAAACATGGCTTTTCGCTCGATTAATTTGTCAGTGGTGCATTGGCGATCGCACTTAGATCCACTGATTTTAACAGTGCTTGCCAAGCATCATTGAGTGCTGGATTATGAGGTTGCGATCGCCTTAATTGGGCAAGATTGGCGAGTGAATCGTACCAAATACCAGTCTCGGCTAATCGAGAAATTAAATCTAATGAAGCAGGTTTGTTCAGCTGACTTGTCACCTTAGTATTCGGTTCCACACGCCGAATCCAGCCACTTACCCAAGGACTATCCGGCTCTAACTCTTCGGTGCAAATCATTACCAAAGACCATTTATAGTTTTTACCTGTCTTGAGTGCGGGAACTGAAGCCGGAATTTTAACTTGCATTACCCCTGGCTTATTGGGTAACGATACATTTGTCCGGTAACTATATTTACTATCTTCAGTTTGTAAAGTAAATAATGCTGTTTTAGCGGTAGTTGTGGGAATATAGACAAATATGCTGGGACGTTCTGCCACTGTAAAACCAATATTAGTTGTTGGTATTAATGGAGTGACAGAAGTATTAGTTGTTGCTGGTGTTGTGAATCCACACTGATTACCATCTCTGGAAGCTCCTCCAGAAGAACGTTTAGGTGCTTGCGCTCCTGGTGGTTTAAAAGTTACACCTGCCATAGTTGGTGCTATCCACATAGACTCAAAACAGCAGGAAATTAAAAGTGCGATTCCTAATAATGGGTTTCTCAACAGCGATTTATTATTTTTCTGCATAAATTAATTGATTTGTAATTGTGTTTCTGAAAAAACAGAATTCTAACTATGCTTTTCCATTTTTAACTTAACTTTCCATGAAATATTCTTACTTTATTGGGTTTATTTTTTAATAGCCAACAGTGCAATTACTTATTTTTATCTTTTTATAATTAAAATTATCTGAGGTTCATAAATAAATTTATCTGGGCTTGATATAAATTTTAAAATTCTAGTTATCAATTGTAAATAAATAACATTTATTAACAGCTAAATATATAAAAATCTCTAGTTTTTTGGTATTACCAAATAAAATATTCTGGGTAATCATGAGATTTTTGTAAAGGCATAAATATCAATTAATAATTTAAAATTCACCCATTAAAGACATTTTCAGGCGGGGATTTAAACCCCACTAAAAATCTGCTACTTGTAGACTAAGGGGTCTTAAACCATTGAATATATGATAAAAGTTGATGTTTGTCACAGGCGAATGCCTATGCTTTAATTTGTTATAAAAATTTTTAATAAAACTATATAGCTAAAAAGTGAGGAAAATCTGAAGATAGCAAGCTCCTATTTTAAAATTTAGTGAAGATGCGATCGCCAGCTTGTTTTAATTTAGAAAAGAAGCGATAAGTTTTGCGCACAACATCTAACAAAAAGTAGGGAATTTTCAAGCGCAATGGAGCGAGGATCGGGCGATATAACAAATAGTATGCTCGTTTGAGGTTTTCCCATTTGCCACATTTGTCTTGATGAAGAAAGTCGGAAATATCGACAACTAATCCTCTACCTTCATACATCATCACATTACGCCCATGCACATCATGGGGATATAGTTCCCGCTTACGTGCATAATCTAAGGCTCGATCAATATCTTGAATTACTTGCTTGGGTATACGCAGACCGCGTTGAATCGCGTCGTACAGCGTAACACCATATAATCGCTTAAGAATTAACACCCCATCTTGAGCATAGAAACATTCAGAGAAAGCAGGGTGAGAACCCAGACGACGGTATACTTCTACTTCTTCTTCAAAACCTGGCCGTTCAGGTGCATAAATTTTTACTACCAAGTGTGGATAATCTGGATGGTAAACGACTGCGGCGTAATTTCCTACTCCCAGTTTTTGCCAAGGCTGGGGAAGATAGCTGATTTCTACTGGATCGTGTGGAGCTATGCTTTCTATTTTGAGTTGAGGAATTAACTCTTGGTGAACAGTCTTTATCAGCTGATCTATGAGCGCTTTATCCATACTCAATCCCGTGAGACTAGTTCCAATGTCCGGGATTATACATTATATTTATGACCTTAGCACTGTTTGTGTAGGCGATCGCATTTTCATGTAGGGTTAAAAGCGCTCGTCTGATGCCTTAATATCCAAACTATAAAAGTTTATTGGCGATCGCGAGTTATGATTTGGTACAAGCTTTAGTTAGGCGATCTCATTTTATCAAAGCTAGCGCGATTGCGATTACCATATAGTTTGAACAGCATACTGTATAATTTGCTGGTCAATGGTTACTATTGGTAACTGCTCTACTTGACTTTGAGCAATCAAAATCCGATCGAAGGGATCTCGGTGGATATTTGGTAAATTAGCAACTTGCAAAACATGACTCATGTCAATGGGTAAGCTTTCAAAGCGATTAATTGCTAGACGATTGGGAATATATTGTTCTACAGGTTCGGGTAAAGTCAACTTCCCTAATTTATTTTTGATGATAATCTCCCAGGAACTTACCACACTCAAAAACAGGCTGTTACTTGAATCAGAAATCACATTACGCGCAGTAACAGATAACTGAGAGTCATCTGTCACCCACCAAATAAATGCATGGGTATCCAGTAAAAATCTCATTACTAAACAATGTGAGAATTTTCAAAATCACTCAAAATTTCTTCTGGTAAAGGTTCGTTGAAATCGGGCGTCATAAACACTTTACCTTTATCTAAGCCGGGAATGCGAGGAGAACTAGTATTTGCGATCGGGACTAAACGTGCAAGGGGAATACCCTGTTCTGCAATTACAACTTCTTCACCTAGCAATACTTGACTGAGAAGTTCAGCAAATTTGGTGGTTGCTTCAGCCGCGTTGACAGTGATAGTCATTTGTTTTGGTTTTGGTAATTCTTAATTCCAAATATTTCTTACAATAACACTAGCTGCATAGACGTTGACTAGGTTGGGTAAGCCTATACATTTTATGTAGCTTTCACAGGGATCGTCTGAAGGTTTGATATCGTCTCTGAAAGAATAAAAGTTTACTTTTCCACCAGTTCTTTTTTCTGCGGTACAAATATCCCATGCCTAGGACTAAATAATAATGCCAAAACAAATAACCCCGATACTACTAATACAATTGCGGGGCCGGAGGGTAAGTTATAAAAGTAACTCAGGTACATACCGCTAATACTCGAAACTACACCGATAATTGCACCCAAAATCATCACTTGGTTGAGGCGTTTAACTAATAAATAGGCGGTAGCACCGGGGGTAATTAATAGAGAAAGTACGAGAATTACACCTACAGCTTTCATACTGGCGACGATTGTTAAGGCTATCAGCAGCATTAAGCCAAAATTGAGGCGATTAACTGGTAAACCTGCGGCTTGTGCGCCTAAGGGATCGAAGGTGTAAAATAATAGTTCTTTGTATAACAAAACGATAACTAATAACACGATCGCGGCGATGATGGCGGTGTCTCGGACTTCATCTGTTGTGACGCCCAGGATATTACCAAACAGAAAGTGATTCAGGTCGATTTTATTATCTTTTTGAATGACTGTAATTAAGGTAATTCCCAAGGCGAAAAATGCAGAGAACACTATCCCCATTGCTGCATCTTCTTTAATTGGCGATCGCGTTCTAATCACTGCGATCGCCATTGTACTCACAACGCCAGCAATAAACGCACCAACAAATATATTAGCCCCCACCATAAAGGCGATCGCAAGTCCTGGCAAAACTGAGTGACTGATGGCATCACCCAGTAACGCCAATCGTTGTACCATCAAGTAGCTGCCCACAACTGCACATAATAAACCTACTAATATCGCAATCACTAGCGATCGCTGCATGAAGCCATATTGTAATGGCTCAATTAATGCTTGAATTGTCATTTGTCATTTGTTAGGTGTCAGTTGTCAGTTGTTATGTTTTATCTGTATTTTTCCCGATAACCAATAAATATTGACTATTGACTATTGACTATTAAGCCGCATCAGAAAAGTACATAACCTTACCACCATAAGCACGGTGTAAGTTTTCTTCGGTGAGTACTTCTTGCCGTGAACCTGTGGCAATTAATTCTCGGTTTAATAATATTAAATCATCAAAGTGAGCGATGGATTCGCCTAAGTCGTGGTTGACAACTAAGACAATTTTACCTGCGGTTGCAAGTTCGTGAAAGACTTCAAATATTACTGTCTGAGTCTTTTGATCGATACCTACTAAGGGTTCGTCAAAACAAAATATCTCGGCTTGTTGAGTTAAAGCACGGGCTAAAAATACTCGCTGCTGCTGTCCCCCAGAAAGTTCGCCAATGGGGCGATCGCAATAAGCTTTCATCCCCACTCTTTCCAAAGCATTATTTGCTACCTGGCGGCTAACTGCGGAAAAGCTACGCAACCATCCTGTCTTTTTTACTCGCCCCATCATGATGACATCCCACACTGTCGCCGGATAAGTCCAGTCAATTTGGCTACGCTGGGGAACATAGGCAACTTTTTCTAGTTGCTGCATTAATGGCTTGCCTTGGTATAAGGCATTACCGCTACTTTTAGGAACTAAGCCCAACATCGCTTTCATTAAGGTACTTTTACCTGCACCATTGGGGCCAAAAATACCTGTAAGTTTACCTGGTTCAATATAGCAATTAACGTCTCTTAATGCTTCTTGGGTGCGGTAATATACCCCTAAATGGGCAATGTTAATTCCTGCTGTCGATTTCATATCATGAGTTTGTATAACTTGTGCCGATTGTTCCCAGATATTTTTCTGTGATTTATTAAACTTGGTGTAAAAAGAGACGTTTATCATAATAGTGTTTTATATTTCATTAACTTGAGCTTACTATAAAAATGAGAGAATTATGAAAAAATCTATAGAGAGGAATAATGTTGTAAATAAGTGAAACTAATGCTGAAGATAGATAAGGGTATGGGGCATTGGGCATGGGGCATGAGGCAACCGTCAACCGTCAACCGTCAACCGTCAACCGTTAACAATCCCCAATTGAAGAATATTATTTCGCAGATATGCCTGGTAATGCTTCTGCCTTTGGCTTTATTTGGTTGCAGTCAGCCAGGTAATAATTCTCAAGGTGATGGTAAACCGCAAGTTGTCGCCACTAGCACAATCATTGCTGATTTAACCCAAGAGGTTGCTGGTGATGAAGTTAAGGTAACGGGAATTCTCAAACCGGGTACAGATCCCCATGTTTACGAACCGGTACCAGCAGATAGTCGGGTGATGGAAACAGCGAAATTGATTTTATATAACGGCTACAATTTAGAACCAGGGCTGATTAAGTTAATGAATGCTGCGGGTGGAAAAGTTAAGCGGGTAGCGGTGGGAGAAGTTGTGAAACCGTTGCAGTTAGAGAAGGGTAAAGGTGAAATAGTACCAGATCCTCATGTTTGGGGAAGTGCAGAAAATGCGATCGCAATGGTAAACGCGATTCGCGATGCTTTAATTGAATTATCGCCGGAAGATAAAGAAAAATTTACTCAGAACGCGAGGGAACTTAATAATGAGCTAAAACAGTTGGATAAGTGGATTAATCAGCAAATTAAAACGATTCCTGTAGATAAACGCAAACTTGTGACTACCCATGATGCGTTTCAATATTATGGACAAGCTTATCAAATTGCGATCGCAGGTACATTAATTGGCATTAGTACCGAAGAACAACCCAGCGCCCAAACAGTACAGCGATTGGTAGAGTCAATTAAGAAAATTGGTGTAGATGCAATTTTTGCCGAAACTACCATTAATCCAGCATTAATTAAAACTGTCGCCCAAGAAGCTGGTGTAAAACTAGCCTCCAATCAACTTTACTCTGACTCTATTGGTGCCAAGGGAAGTGCAGGCGATACTTATATTAAAATGATGCAAGCCAATACCCGCACCATAGTAGAAGCATTGGGGGGTAAATATACACCTTTTCAAGTCAAGAAGTAGCATTTCTCATATTCGCCTGTGACACCAGTTGTTAGGCAAGTTACTGTTACGGGAATAATGCAAGAAAGACCCTGTATTTAACTATTTAATCGGGGTTTTTCCGTCAGTAAATCAAAATATTATGAACTTACTACCTTACGATCGCTTTACGATTGTCACACCTGACATAGTACCTGTAGTTTTGCAACGATTAAGTGCCAACATTGAAACAGCGAAAATTTTGCAATTTCCAGATGCCAAATTACCTTATTACGGCACCATCTCCGAAGCAAGCTTTAATATCACTCGCAACGTCTATCGCAAATTATTTATCCCAGTAATTAAAGGTAGCTTAGAAACACAATTTCAGCAAACAGCAGTGCATATTCAAATGAGTTTACACCCTGCTGCTATTGGTTCATTAATATTTTTATTTTGGTTTTGGTATGGTGGTTTTCTGCCAATTTTGTTGCAAGATGCTTTGCCGATTTATTTGAGATTTCTATTTCTATCTACACCTTTAGGAATACTAATTATAGTTTGGTCATTTTTTTGGTCAGAAGTCAAGAAAACTCGTAGTGAATTGGCTGATATTATTCAAGGAAAATTATAATTAATAATAACTGTTGTCATTGGTAATTGGTTATTTGTTAGGTGGGTAATTCCCACCTTTTGTTTACTCAATTTTTTCTTTTCGCTGCTGCAATTTCAGCATAATTTCGGCGTGCATTTCACGGGTAATTGGGTAAAAGTAGGTTAAAAATAAACCAGCAATTAAACAAATAGTAGGTAAAGGCCCAACCGCAAGACGTATTGCTAATAATGCTGATTCCGGTTGTGTGGGTAGTTCGGTTTGTCCAGCAACAGCTTCTTTAAAACCATAGGCTTGTAAGGCATTTCCTACTAAAAATAAACCAAAAGCTAAACCAAACTTTTGCAACAACACCATGAAACCATAAAAAATACCTTCGCGACGTTGTCCGGTTTGCAGTTCATCTAATTCAATGACATCGGGAATCATTGACCAAGGAACAAGATAAGCTGTAGAGACACCAAAACCAGCCATCACCGCCATGATATACATTATAGTTATTTGACCGGGTTGTAAAAAATATAGTCCGGCGGCGGCGATTATCCATAAAATCATTCCCAGAAAATAAACAACTTTCTTGCCTACTTTTTTACTTAAATTACTCCAAAAAAACAGCATGATTAAAGCTGTTCCTTGCACGGCTATCATAGTTGTAGGTACGTCTGCTTCTGGAAGACGCATACAGTAAACTACAAAATAAGGAATAATACTGGCTGTAATTTGTACACCTAACCAAGAACAAAGATATATACCAATAACAAATAAAAAAGGTCGATTAGTAAAGACAATTTTTAATTGGTCGAAAAAAGGAATAGATGGCGGTTCTTCTAATTGGATGCGTTTAGCTTCAAATGCCAAAACGCGATCGCGCGTACCGTAAACGCACCAATATAAGCTTAAGACTGAAATTATAGTACAGATGGCGGCTAAGACTACATATTGTTGAGCGCGATCGCTAATTTGAGAAAAGACAATCTTTGACAAAATCAACGATAAAATACTGCCACCAATCGAAAAGGTAAAGCGAAAACTATTGAGGCTAGTACGTTCATCATAATCTTGCGTGAGTTCTGGCGTCATTGCCGTGTAAGGCAAATTGACAACGGTGTAAAACACCTGAGATATCAACCCAATGACTACGTAATACCAAAATAAACCCCAGACACTAAACGGTGGTACAATCCACTGTAAGAAAAAGAAAACTCCAAAGGGAATAGCCCCATATAATAGCCAAGGTAAACGACGACCCCAACGCCGAGATTGAGTTTTATCTGTGAGAAACCCGACAAATGGATCGTTGACTGCATCCCAAATTTTACCAATCATCAAAATGCTGCCAGCTAAACCCGCTGGAATCCCAGCAACATTAGTAAAGAACACCAATAAAAAAAATACCGAAATATTGGCATTAATCGCCGGGCCTAAGTCACCTGCACCGTAGGCTAGTTTAGTTTTAAATGATAGCTTTTCACTTTTGGTAGAGTCATCCGCAACAGAATCATTCATAATATTTAGCGCTCATATTAAAATAAAGAATTTGCAATTCCTTCAGTATTCACCAAAACCCCTTGCTTTATGCCAGACCTTTACGTTTCTTGGTCAGATTATCACCAGAAAATTGAACAACTGGCTGCTCAGATTTATCAATCCGGTTGGGAATTCAACCAGATTGTCTGTCTAGCCAGAGGTGGACTACGAGTGGGAGATATTCTTTCCCGTATATATAAGCAACCACTGGCAATTTTAGCAACATCATCTTACAGTGGCCCCGGCAAGCAGGAAAGGGGATCGTTAATCTTGTCACGCCATGTAACAATGACTAGCGAAACTTTAGGTTCGCGGATTCTGTTAGTTGATGACTTAGTAGACTCTGGTATCACAATTCAAGAGACTATTCCCTGGTTACAGCAACATCCTGAATTTGCGATTTCCGAAATTCGCTCCGCTGTAATTTGGTATAAAGCCTGTTCAGTTTTTGAGCCGGATTACTATGTTGACTATCTCACAGATAATCCCTGGATTCATCAGCCTTTTGAACCTTATGAATATACAAACCCAGCAGATTTAGCTGCAAAGTTTAGTCCACGCAGCGAGGTATCATATCGCGTATAGTGAAAAACTTATCGTGAAGGCTGCAAGGGAGCAGGGAGCAGGTGAGACCAGCCCCCGTCTTGGCGGTCTCCGTCACGATGGGGGACTGGCGAACCCGAAGGGGAGCGGAGGGGAGAAAGAAAATATCCTCCCCTTGTAAATGGAATAATTTATGTTCTGGAACTCCCCTATCAAGATTCTGGCGTCAAATTAAATCTTCTGGATTTTCGCCTAATTCCCGCAAACGTGCAGCTAAACGTTCGGCGCGTTGGCGTTCTATTTCTGCACGTTGGCGTTCTGTTTCTGCACGTTGGCGTTCGGCTTCTTCTGGTAAAAAAACTAGATTTTCTTCTCGGTCAAAAAATCGTAACCAAGGCGCAGTTTCTCGATCTATTGTTCCTTCCCAAAGTCCTAACCAAAATCCCAAAGTTTCGCACCATAACCAACCGCGCTCATTAGGGACTAAGGGCTGATATCGAAAATTAGCATCTAAACGCCATCCTTGCAAGGAATTGGTGTCAAAGGGATCGAAAACAAAATAATCTCTAGTTCTAAACACTCCTTCATAAATATTCTTTTTCTCTCCTAAATCCGCATTTTTCGTTGAAGGTGACATCAATTCAACAATTACATCAGGATAGCGTCCTTCTTCATCCCATACCACCCAACCTTGACGCGAACCAGTTCCTTCGACATTGAGAACCACAAAAAAATCCGGCCCTTTAAAATCTCGATTTCGCGCCTGTGTCCGACTATAGTAAACAAACATATTACCGCCGACAAAGTAATCATCGCGGTCTGACCAAGCTTGTTGCAATGACCGAATTAAAACATTCATCGCAATCCGGTGGCGGTTACTTTCCAAGGGTTCTCCGTCATCAAATATTAAATCTGTTGGGGGTGGGGTAGGTTCCCAGTCTGGGACAGATGCGGCTGGGAAACTCTGATTTTCGGTGATGTTGGTTGTCATTTTTCATTGGGCATTGGGCATGGGGCATTGGGCATTGATTATTTTCTCTTGTATTTCTTGTCCTCCTTGTTCCCTTTCTCTAAACCGAAGTTATTTAAAACAGCCACAACCAAAAAGGTAATGTAATCAGTAGTATAAAAGCTCCTGCGGCTAGGGCAGTGACGGCTAAATCGCGATCGAGATTGAAGGTTTCCGCTAGTACCAGGGTAGCAAATGCAGGTGGCATAGCCATTTGCAAAACAATGACTTTGGCGGCTGAACCTGTGACGCCAAACCATCCTAAGGTACTGCCGAGAATTAGGGGGACTAAGATCATTTTAATTGCCAAGCTAATGCCTACCTGGGGCAAGCTTCTCCAAGATTTTAGCTGTGAGAGCCGCATTCCAATTAAAACTAAGGATAAAGCCAGGGCAATCCAAGCTAATTTATCCATGTAGAAGGCGACTAAGTGGGGAATTTTCACTTGGCGCAAGAGTAAGCCAAAAGCGAAACTCCACAGCGCAGGATTAATTAAGATTGCTTTAGTTATCTGCCCAGAATTGTTGATATTATTGCCAAATCTTGCTGCTAGGGCGACGCCTAAGCCGTAAGCACCAAATACTGTGCCCAAGAGATCGTAAAATAAAGCCCAAGCAAAGTATTGTTGTCCTACCATTGCTAAGGTGATGGGAAAGCCGAGGTAACCTGTGTTACCTACCATTGCAGCTAACAACAAACTACCTTGCGTTGGTTGTTGGGGCATGGTATTTGTCACATAGGTTTGCCCTTTAATTGCTAACCAAGCCAATAATGCTCCTAGTAAAATGGCAAGGTAGGCGATCGCAGGTGCAATCCAAATCTGTCCCGAAAGGTCAGCTTGATATAAAAAAGATACTATGCTTATCGGTACTCCCAGATAAAAGAGGAAATGACCTACAACTGAGGGAACCGTGCTTGGTAGCTTACGTCCCAAAATGAATCCTAACAGGACTAGTCCCACTAGCTTGACATATAGCTCGAAAAGATTTGTCAAGATCTCACCTAAAAATATAGATGTAAAATGCTAGCGCTTGCATTTATTTTTTTCCAGTCTAAAATCTGTTATGGCTATTGAAACAAGGCAGGAGAGAATTCTTGAATAAAGCTGGGTTTTCTGGAGAACCTCAACACTCTTCGGCTGCTTCTGGGGATGATATTCCAGCAGCTTTACGCGATACTCCCGATCCAAAACCGAAAATGCGCGTCCAACCTCTAGTTTTGCTGATTGGTGGAGCATTGGCTTTTGTCCTGCTTGCTGTCAGTAGTGGCTTTGTATTTTTTATCTTTTCACCTAAAAGAATCGCTAATTCTCAACCTTCTGCGACTATTTCCCCGACAGAAACACCAATATCTGATAGTTCTGGAGAATCTCAAAGTAATAATAGCGATAGTATATTAGGGCATTTAGCATATACAGAAGCGCCAGAATCTGAGTTAGCAGCAGTTTCCGCCGATGGACGAGTGAGAATGCGCACAGCAGCTGCGGAAAGGTTTCGCGAGATGGTAAGAGCCGCACGCCAAGCTAATGTAAGTTTAGTCCCGATTTCTGGCTTTCGCTCTGTGAAGGAGCAGGAACAGTTATTTTTTGGTGTGGGTGCGCAGCGCAATCAAACCCCCGCCGAAAGAGCAGCTTTAAGCGCGCCTCCCGGTCATAGCGAACACCACACTGGCTATGCTGTAGATATTGGTGATGGTGCAGTTCCGGCGACTAATCTGCAAACTAATTTTGAAAATACCAGAGCTTATAAGTGGTTAGAAGAAAATGCTGCGCGTTTTGGGTTTGAGATGTCCTTTCCTAAGGATAATCCCCAAGGTGTGAGTTATGAACCTTGGCACTGGCGTTTTGTAGGCGATCGCGATAGTTTAGAAACTTTCTACAAAGCCCAGAATCTTAAACCTACGCCTAGTCCTAGTTCTAGTCCTACAGTAGCACCGGAATCAACGCCTTAGTAATTCGTAATTCGTAATTACCTATGGAGTGGATTTTATTCATGATGGTCAATGGCAAAGATATTTCACGCTCAAAACCACAACAACTGACTACTGACTACTGACAAAAATAAATACAGAGTAAAAAATATGCTTTTTACTCTGTTTTACCTATGTATCTGCACCCTCAATATTTGTGATGCCTTTTGCTTTCTATCTAATAATTTAAATTTATTTAGCAATCTTCTCATCTGTCTTACGACAGGTTTCAAAATATATCCATTTGTTTAATTATTTTAGATTTTTTTGTAATTATTAAAACTGAGTAATAACCTCTAATTTGCTAGGAAACATTTAGCACAGTTTGAGATTTTATCTTTGTAGAATTCCATACTTTATCTCAGTTTAATAAAGATTGTTTAAAGTAACATAAAAGTCATAGATCTATCATTATTTTTGCGTAAGCCCTATTTATATTTAAAGGTCAAAACCTGATTAGCAATAATTTTCAATCTCATTTGAATTTCAGGGTAAAGAAAGATGTAAGAGTTAAAATAGGATAGATTACCTAGAAGCGATCGCTCTCCTAACTCAGCAATTTTGGCAGGGGATAGGCAACAAATCATCAAAATGTTGCCTGTGCCCTATGTTTGAGCCGCATCTAAGACCAGATGCGGTCAGTTAGACAATTAGATAATACTTAGGTTTTGAATTGCTCATCCACAGGGATTTTATAACCATTAGCTAGGCGATTGGTAGAGTTTGCTGTAGCAACGATCGCCAAAAGTTCGCCAAACATTGTATCAGTCATTCCCTTGGCACGGGCGGAAGCTGAGTGTGAGGAAATACAATAATCACAGCCATTTGTCACGCTCACGGCGATGTAAATTAATTCACGCATCAAGGGATCGATTTCTCCCGGACTTGTCATCACTTCCTTGACAGCTTGCCAAGTGCGTTGCAGCGTCGGTGGATGATTGGCGATCGCTTTCCAAAAATTGTTGATATATTCAGTCTTGCGGGTAGCGCGGATGTCGTCATATACCGCCCGCACTTCATCAGTTGCTTGTTCGTATTCGATTAAATTAGTCATATATTATTGGGCATTGGGCATTGGGCATTGGGCATTGAAAACAATTTTGGATTGTATTTGAATCTAAAATCCAAAATCTAAAATCTAAAATTCTCTAGCCCCTAAAACAGAACGATAGCGACCGAGGGCGATTAGGGGGAAATACTGCTGATACATGTGATATTTGAGGTAAAAATGGCAGGGGAAGCCTGTACCTGTAAAATATGCTTCGTACCATGTACCATCAGGCTTTTGTGTGGTCAAAAGATAATTAATTCCCTTTTCTATGGCTTGATGGGCAAATTTACCAGTGGCTTCACCAGCCGCTATCAGCCCAATTAACGCCCAGGCTGTTTGGGATGCGGTGCTGGTTCCTTGTCCTTTGAGGCTAGGATCGTTATAGGTACGGCAGGTTTCACCCCAACCACCGTCAGAATTTTGACATTGGACTAACCAAGCTGCGCCGCGTTCGATGCTTTTTTGCTGGGTTTTGGGTGCAACTAAGGCTAGGGCGGAAAGTGCGCCGCTAGTACCATAGATGTAATTTACGCCCCAACGCCCAAACCAACAACCTTCTGATTCTTGTTCGTTTAGTAAATAGGCGATCGCTCTTTCAAAGTTACGATTATCTATAGCAAGGTTACAAGCACCGAGCATTTCTAATACTCTGGCGGTAACATCGGCGGTGTTGGGGTCAATCATGGCTTTTAAGTCGCCATAGGGTATCGCATTCAGCCATTCTTGATCGTTGTCGATGTCAAAAGCTGCCCAACCACCTGGTTTACACTGCATGGTCGCAATCCAGTTTAAAGCACGAGCGATCGCAGCTTGTTTTAATTTTTCGTTGGGGAGTTTGGTTTGATGTAGCGCCATGACGACAACCGCAGAATCATCAACGTCTGGGTAAAAGCGGTTATCAAATTCAAACGCCCAAGCGCCCGGTTTGCCTTGGCGATTTTTGACATACCAATCTCCGTAGTCGAGAATTTGCTTGTCAATTAACCATTCTGCCGCCTGTACTACAGCCGGGTGATCGGGGGCGAAACCAGAATCTATCAAGGCGCGAATCGCCCAGGCTGTATCCCAAACCGGGGATACGCAAGGCTGCACGCAATAGGTAGTTTCTGTTTCAATAGCAAAGTTATCAACGGCTTTTAGTCCCCGTTCCACAATGGGGTCAGCAGCGTCATAATTGAGACAGCGCAAGGCTAATAAAGAATTGAGCATGGCGGGAATAATCCCACCCCAATCACCGGTGGCTTCTTGACGGTCTAAAATCCATTTTTCGGCGGCTTTGATGCTTTCGTCGCGGAAGGGTACAAAATTCAAGCTTTCGGCAAGTTTAAAGCCTCGATCCAAGGTAAGAAATAAATCAGTCCAATCACCACTTTTAGGTAATTCCCACTGGACGCGATCGCGTCCTTCGGCGTAGAGTTCATCAACAGTAATTGCTGGTTCAATTTGAAAAACAGGTTTGCGATCGCAGACAATCAACAACGGTACAGTACTGGATCTCGCCCAACTCGACATTTCATAAATGTTGATAAAGAAATTATCGGGCAAAAGCATGATCCAAGGCGGTAGGGAAGGAATACCGCGCCAGTCGTAACAGCCAATCAGGGCGAGGTGTAGTTTAGTAAAGATGCGAGTTTTACTGATGCCGCCCCGTTGGAGAATAAAAGCTTTAGCCTTGAGCATGGCGGGATCATCGGCAGGTACGCCCAAGAGCTTCAAAGCCATGTAAGCTTCTACTGTAGTACTCAATTCGCCGCCATCATCAAAATACAATTCCCAACCCCCATGTTCCCGTTGTTGAGAACGCAGGTAAGTTTCGACTTTGTGTAAAGGACGAGTGCTATCTGTGCCCCAAATTTTATGCAGCAGCACAGCTTCAGCCGTAATCGTGACATTAGATTCTAACTCAGCCCACCAGTAACCTGCTGGCTTTTGAATTGATAGCAGATATTTTTGACTAGCCGCGATCGCTTCTGCGACTTGATTGAGACTGACTCTATCTTGAGTTTGCATCAAATACCCTTGAACCTCTACACCACAGGGACTTCTAACTAAAAAGATATACTATCACTGTGTAGGCAGGGGGAAGAGGCAGGGAGCAGGGGGACAAGGAATTTTAGATTTTAGATTTGCGTTAGCGTAGCGTAAAGCCTTCTCCTATCGGAGACGCTACGCGAACGGCATAGCTTCGCTTAGAGCGAGTCCGCGAGCGTCTTTTGGATTCCAATCTAAAATCCAAAATCCGTCTTGAAAAGTTCAGATCGCCGGAAGCCGGCGCTCCGACTTTTCGCAAAATCCAAAATTGTTTCAATGCCCAATGCCCCATACCTCATGTTCCTGAAATATGCTGTAGTATTCTCTCTGAGATATTGAGAATAGGCTACAGCTCATGGCGGCAGTTGTATTAGTGTTAACAGTGTTTTCTTTAGTGATTTGGATAGGATTACTGATTTTACGCGGACAGTTTTGGCGTTGCGATCAGCAATTAGAAGTTGCGGAGATTCCTTTGCGTTCTTTACCGAGGATTTGTGCAGTTATCCCTGCGCGTAACGAAGCCGATTTACTACCCATCACTTTGCGATCGCTTCTTGTGCAAGACTACCCAGGCGATTTTAACGTGTTTTTGGTGGACGATCGCAGTAATGACGGTACTGCCGACTTTGCCCAAGGGGTCGCCTACGCTTTAAATAAACCCAATCAATTACATATTATCTCTGGTAAATCCTTGCCTGCTGGCTGGAGTGGTAAACTTTGGGCGGTGGAACAAGGTATTCAATTAGCAACTGAGTTTGCACCAGACTATTTTTTACTCACAGATGCAGATATTGAGCATGATATCAGCAGTCTCCGCCGATTAGTTGCTAAAGCCGAACAGGAAGATTTAGATATGGTTTCGGTGATGGTGCGCCTCAGATGTCAAAGCTTTTGGGAACAACTTTTAATACCAGCTTTTGTGTTTTTCTTTCAAAAACTTTATCCTTTTCGCTGGGTGAATAACCCGAAAAATCCCACAGCTGCGGCGGCTGGGGGTTCGATTTTAATTCGCACAGCAGCTTTAGAAAAGATTGGTGGAATTGGAGCAATTAAACAAGCTTTAATTGATGATTGTGCTTTGGCGAAAGCTGTTAAAAGTAATCAGGAATGGAGACAAGGACGAATTTGGTTAGGATTGAGTGGTTTAACTCGCAGTTTGCGCCCTTATCCCGATTTAGATACAGTTTGGCAAATGGTCGCGCGTACTGCTTACACCCAACTTAACTATTCTCCCCTACTGTTAGTTGGTACAGTCTTGGCGATGACATTAATTTATTTGATACCACCATTTGCAACTATTTTAGGTTTATTAACCTTAAATTGGGCGATGTCTGGCGACAAGACGCCTGGCGTCTACGCTCTTTTAGGTTTATCAGCCTGGTTATTGATGACTTTGGCTTATTACCCAACTATCCGCTTTTATAAATGTCCGCCTTGGCTCACCTTTTGTTTACCTGCGATCGCTTTTCTTTATACCCTGATGACTGTAGATTCTGCTATTCGCCATTGGCAAGGGCGCGGTGGTTCGTGGAAAGGGCGGGTTTATCCTGGGTGAAGAGGCAGGGGGGCAGGGAGAAGGAATCACCCTCATGATATGAATACATTCGTAGGGGCATTGGCACTGCCATGCCCTCTAGAATACATCGACGCCTATTGCCATTCCCTATCTTCAAGTTCCTTTTGGGGTAACAATAAAGTTGCTTCAATTTCTTGTCTAATCGCAGATGTCACCTCACAATTGCTATTCAAGCAATCGAGAAGTAACTGATTGGCATCATAGTAGCGTTGCAGCACTTGCTGTTGCTGCTGACTAAATTGCCAATGGTGATTAATGTTACGATAATTCATCACCGTCATTTTTAATTGTTCAATCCAAGCTGAAGAGTGTGCCTGCCACCATAGTTGAAATTTTTCTTGGTTTTGATTATGGTTTGGCAATTGCTCCTGAAGCTGTTGCAGGGATTTATGGAGTCCAGCATCCAAAACAATGCTCAGAATGTTCGACAGAGCATCTCCACAGGCATGAGCATAGGCAAAATCTTGGCTGCGGTCGATCGCACATTCCAGCAGCAAGTTATCTAACACGGCATCCAGAAGCATTCCCTGGTCGAGGGTACAGGCTAGGGTAAAGTGAGAAGCTATGTGAGGATTCCGGGCAAGAGCAAGGTAAAATGCACGGTTACTCGCAACTTTTGGTGGCGATGGGGTAGTCAGAGATTTCTGGCTTGCCCATGTCAAAAATTCTTGGAGGTACGGGTCTTGGGCAACTAGTGCATCAATGTGTTGCTTCATCAACTGCACCAGCCCGTCTGCACTCCGAAGCATGGCAGCTGTCAACAAGAAGATTTCGCGCCAGTGAGGGTCAGTGATGTGACTGACTAATCCTGTCAGAGCTTGTTCTAATGCCTGTAGGTTATGGCTGGCAACGATTTTTCTCGCCGTGAAGTATTCTTGAAACACTAGATAAGAGAAGGAGAAAATTCCCCGCGCTCGTTCTGTCAGTAGCCCATGTTGAGCTTCGATGGCCTTTAGTACCGCTTCACTTTCTAATTGCAGTTCCTCTGGCTCCATTGAAACGTCAGGGAGATTCCGAATATAGTCACTGATGTATTGCTCAATCACCCGTTGCTCAAAGAAGTACTGACCCCCTTCAAAGGTTGCGGCGGCTATTTGACTTAATAACTTGAGCTTTTGTGGTAATAAAAATCCTCGGTAAACCTCATCCCGTTCCACGCCTCTAGCTTCATCCCATTTCCCCAAAAGAAGATCTAGCCCTTGCTTATAAAAATCAGTCCGCTTAGTGGGAAATTTTTCCTGACCGTGGAACACCCAGCAGGCTAGATGCAGAAATAGGGGTGTGATAACTAGTTGGCGAAATTGCCAGTTTTCGGGTAAGTCCAGCTTATGAATAAACTGAATGGACTGTTCTTGCCCATGTTGAGTATTTGTCTTAGTGAATGCCACAAACCATTTTCGAGCGAAGGCGCGGATTTGTTCAGAGGTAAACGGGGCAATCTCAACATCAGTAAAGCCCCGGAGGGTGAGCTTTTTAGCCGCCGTTCGACAGGCCGCTACAAACCGATTTTTGTGATATTTGTCAGAAAATCTGCGAATTTCTCTTAAGACAGCATTGCTTTCTTGGTTAAGAACTTCATCCATCCCATCGAACAATAGCAATACTCTGCCTTTCTCAAGCAAGGTTTCAATCACAGATTCTTCTGTAATTCCAGACGTAACAAATTCCTGGCGGATGTAGTGTAAGAGGCTGAACTCGCCACTTACCCTAGATTCTTCCGCAAAATTCCTCAATACGATGAAAACAGGAACTTGGTTGCCTGCAAATGCGCCTTGGTTGCACTGAATAGCAAGATGTTGCAAGAAGGTGGTTTTACCTACTCCCGGTTTACCCAGCACCCTGAGCTTGGAGTAAGTTTCGACTGCCCGCATACCCGGTATTTGTTTCTGTTCAACTTCCCCTAAGCCAAAACGGTCAAATTCAGTTGGTTCAAGGTTTTGCAGGTTAGATATATCTAACCACTGTTGACTGGGGATGTCTTCTAGAATATTGACATCAATATATATATCATCGAGCGCAACGGGATGACCCATATCTAATAACTGCAATATCCCGCATTGGTCTTGAATTTTGTCCTGACGTTGCGATCGCACTTGTTGCACTAAGACATCAATATCTAAGACAGGAGGCTGGGCAATTTCTGTGGGATCAAAGAATTCGTCCGGTGGATCGGCAGCAATCTCCCGCCAATTCAATTCCAATATGGAACAAATTTCTAAAAAAATATGACGCTCAACCGGACGCCCAGAGAAAAACCGCCAAATAGGTTGTCTAGTCTTTAAGCCGACTTCTAACGCCAAATTTTCCTGAGTCCAACCTTTGCGGGCAAACGCTCTTTTAGCCTGTTGAATTCCAATCTGTGATGCTTGGAGCGATCGCCTGACCATAAGACAAAAAACTCATATTAAAATTCAGATCTTAAATTTTTATGAATACCAAGGATTTTATACTTTTCCTTATGCTACATATTTTTTTCTCTAGTTAAATCATACATAAGTCAGAGTCCAAGGGGAATTAAAACCAAATATTTTAATTTTTGTAACAAATTCAAACACTATTTACTCATCTTATACATCTCTAACCTTTGCCACACCCTCATCTCAAACACCGATTTGTCATGTTGGAAAAGTAAAGAGGTAGCGCTTCTCTATAAACACTAGTACCGCTACGCGGAATTCAAAAGTCAAGTTTCGGCTTTGCTCAACCTTGACCCTGAGCGTAGTCGTTCTCCGAAGGAGTTCCCGAAGGGTAGGGTCAAAAGGTTAATAAATCAAGGCTTGTGACTGTTTGAAATGGTAGCTGTATTTACGCTGTGTTTTACTAATTAGCTCTTTAGAGCAATGACAGCAGATAGAAAGTCGATTACTATAACCAGAAGTTGCAATATTACAAATATTTAAAACGAAGTTTTTACTAGTAATCATTGCTATTTGTGAACCTGATTCAAAAGCTGGCAATTTATGTTATCAAGGCAAGAAAATAAAATAGATATTTTAGGTAATATTCCTTTTATATCAATTCATATCAGTAGCCTATTAATTTTTTGGGTGGGTTTTAGTTGGGCTGCTCTCATTACCTGCTTCATTCTTTGGTTCATCAGGATGTTTGGAATCACAGCAGGATATCACCGTTATTTTTCACATCGCACTTATAAAACAACACGTTGGTTTCAATTTATTCTTGCTGTTTTAGGTAATTCTTCAGCTCAGTTGGGCCCCCTATGGTGGGCAGCGCATCATCGCCATCACCACCGCAATGCAGATACAGAACAGGATATTCATTCTCCGGTTGTTCATGGTTTGTGGTGGTCGCACATTGGTTGGGTGATGTCTCCTAAATATTCCCAAACAGACGAAAAGCAAGTCAGAGATTTTGCCAAATATCCAGAGTTGCGGTGGTTAAACCGTTTCCATATGATTGTTCCTATTGTGCTAGCAATCACTGTAACTGCCATTGGTATAGCGCTTCAATTGTGTATTCCTCAGCTAAAAACTACTGGGTTACAGATGCTTGTATGGGGATTTTGTTTAAGTACTTTGCTACTTTATCACACAACTTTTACAATTAATTCCCTTGCTCATATCTTTGGTTATCGCCGTTTTAACACAACAGATAGTAGTTGCAATAATTGGTTTTTAGCTCTCATAACTCTCGGCGAAGGTTGGCATAATAATCATCATTATTATCCGGCTTCAGAACGGCAAGGTTTCTACTGGTGGGAAATAGATTGTACCCATTACATTCTCAAGCTACTTTCATGGCTGGGAATAGTTTGGGATTTAAAAACTCCTCCCCAAAAAATCTATGAACATTTGTCTTTAATTATCACACATCAAAGTTCTAAAACTCTCTAGCAAATCTCAAAATATTTTTTGGCTGAACAATTGAGAGTAAAGTTGTTACGATTGCTGTCTCTGGCTTCAACAATAGTCAGCCAGCAGTCGAGGAAATAATTCCCTGCCCTTCACAGTATTATTTGAGAATCTGAGAGACAAAACAAACTCAAATATTACAAACACACTTAAACCTTTTATCCAGCAAAGCCAACCCCTGCTGTTTGAAATCAGCTAATCACCAGAAAATCACACAACCAAACATGAAAATCTCTTTCCCCTAGCCCCTAGCCCCTAGCCCTTATTTTCCAGTTAGGTTTAAGGAAAATTTGAATAGCCTAAAATTTGGATATTTTGCACTGATAAATTATTTTTTTAAAAATAGCCTACCATTAGACGGAACTAAAATTATCTTTTAAGCAATACAATAGTAGTAAGGCTAAAAATATTTGTTTCAGAAATAGCTTCAATAGCTTGAAAACAAGTAAATTAAAAATGTATCTTTAGAAATACATCTTTTGAGTTTATTTATTTTTAAATAACAAAGTCAACAAAGGCATTATCCGATAAATAGGTAGATAAATTATATTTTTGGTGGAAATAATCTTGTCTAAAACTGACAGCAATTCTGGCTATAACAAATAACAATAAACTAAAAGGAAAAAATGCCAAGACTCGTAGGACAACGCTCTAATACTGGAGCAAACATCACCGTTATCATCATCTTGCTCGCTATCTTTGGGGTACTCCTCGAATACTTTGGCTGGATTGATGTTGTTGCTGGCTTTGGTCGAGAGGGAAGATATTTTCAGCTAAAAAGTCAGCCAACTAACGAACAAGTGACTGGACAACCCAATCAATAAAAACTGCGAGGAATAAATGCGTAAAGGTAGTGATATTATCGATAAAGTTGTCGTCACATACGACGCGGGTAAAAAAATTGAACGAATTCAAGATTTAATTTTCGATCAAAATCGCAATCAAATTTTGGGCTTTTTAGTTGAAGAGAAGGGACTGTTTCGGGATGCAAAAGTGATTCCTCTGCAAGAGGTGCGAGCTATAGGGTTAGATGCGATCGTCGTTAACTCGAAAGCATCTGTTGTTGAGGCACATCTTGTGCCGGCAATTAAAGAGATTTTGCACCATAATATCGTGCTGAGAGGCACGAGAATTCTCACCACTGAGGGACTGGATCTTGGCGGACTGGTTGATTTGTTCTTTGATGAGCATAGTGGGTTGGTGGAAGGATACGAAGTTTCAGGTGGTGTGTTTGCCGATGTTTACTCTGGGCGATCGTTTGTTCCTGCTCCCGAAACGCTGAAAATTGGTGCCGATGTTGCTTTTGTGCCTCCAGAAACTGCTCAAATGATGGCAGAACAGGTTGGTGGTATCCAAGGAGCCGTTAACGCAACCGAAGATAAATTCCAAGACTCGGCTGAGACTGCTAACCGCAGACTGCAAACAGCAGTTCAAACCGTAAATCAGCAACTGCAAAGTTCGGTAGAGAACGTGAACCGTAGCCTACAACAAGCAAGGCAGAATGCAGGTGAGCAATTGCAGAATGCAACTGATGCTACTAGCAGCAAACTGCAAGACCTAAATCGAGATGCGACTGCTTCGCTGACAAATAATCTGATTGATCCTGGGGAGCAAAAGGTATATGTGATTGGCAAGCACGTTGAGGAGGATGTGCGGACTCCAGACGGAAATATATTGCTACTGCAAGGGCAGGAAGTCACCCTAGTTGATGCAGAATCAGCCGATCGCATGGGTATCCTCGATCAACTCTATCGAGCCACCGGTGGCAGTCTCACTGCAAACATCAGCCGCAATATGCAAGCAGCAATCCAATCTACTAGCAATCAAATTGGGAACGCAACTCAAAGTAGCGTCGCTAATCTGCGTCACTCAGTTGATGGGGTGGCTGCACAGGTAGCGATCCTACAAGCAAAAGGGCGCAGAGTCTTGCAAACAGTGCGTGCTAACGACGGCTTAATTATTGCCGCATCTGGGCAAATTGTGACCGAATCCGTTCTCGATCGTACCCAGGCTTACGGTAAAGAATTAGAATTACTCAACGCTGCTGGTCTACATTTGGCAACCGCAGCCCGTTCTAGCGCTAATGACACTTGGTTAGAAACCAAAGTTCAACTGCGCGACGGAGCAAGTGTCGCCCAAAAGAACCTCAACAGTTTCTGGCAAGCCTTGAAAAAGCAGTCTGAAAAGCTACAAGGACGCAGTACAAGGGCAATGAAGAAGCAACGAATTGAACAAGCATTGGGTCGTCCAGTTACCCGTGTCATCCTTGATCCAGAAGACAATGTGATTCTGAATGTGGGCGAACTGATTACCCATCGTGCCGTCCGTCAAGCTGAAGAAAGTGGAATTTTGAATATCTTGTTGAGTTCAGTTTATACTAAGGAGCCAGAAATCTCTGACAAGGAGTTACGTGCATCAGAACAAGGAATGGCAGCTTTGGCGCATCATGGTAATGGGCGATCGCAACTTGAATCTAAATCCATCTTGGTCAACTAATACTAGACTTTAACACCTGAGCTATCCTGCCACACAGAGGTGTTAATTTCCGCATCTAAGCTAAATTGCCTTAGTGTTGATCGACTAAAGCTATCAGGAGTTTAGGCAACAATGTATAAACCAATCCTAGAAAAAGACGGGACTAAATTTGAGGGTGGAATTACTCTACAGTGGTATGTGGCAGTACATTCCCACCCTTTAAATCAAAGAAATTATTCTTACGCGATCGCTATCGATAACGTATTCGAGCGCAACCCATCCCCCATTGCAGACTTTGACTCCTGCTTGTTTGGTTGTTATGAAACAGCCTATCAAGCACTGAATGCCGCAGTTGAGGAAGCAAATAAGATCGTGTAACTGTTTTTGCTACACAACCTAACAAGATGCGATCGCAAAGAGTAAACTGCTGCTGCCACAATGATACATTGTGAGTTATAATGGAAATATAAACAGCGACAACGCTACAAGTTGCGAGGCAACCAATATGGATGCCAAGGAAGTTTTAAGACGATATGCTGCCGGAGAAAGAAATTTTAGACAAGCAGACTGGAGAGGAATAAATTTAGCTAAAGCAATTTTGAGTGGTGTAGATCTGACTGGGGCACATTTGCATAATGCAGACTTGAGCAACTCAGATTTAAGCAGTGCTAATCTCAACTGGGCTGGACTAAAAGGAGCCAATTTCAGAGGTGCTAATCTCCGGGGAGCAAAAATGCCTGATGGCAGAACACACAACGACCTCTTAGAGTCTGCCAATTATTTCTCTAGCTAAGACTGGACAATAAATTTGCTATTGGTGAGCAGTGCCTTGAGATTAACGGTACTGCTCATCGCTAGATATTAAAGATGATTTTTCATGTCGTAGTTAACTAAATAAACCAAGAAATAGAACAGCGCCAAGTCATGCTTGAGGACAACGGATGTAGTTCATTGCAGCAGTTCTCAATATACGCCTAATTTAAATCTTTCAGGAGTTTGTAAATGAGTATTATTACCAAGATGATTCTAAATGCAGATGCAGAGGTTCGCTATCTCACTCCTGGAGAATTAGACCAGATTAATATCTTTGTTAAGAGCAGTCAGCGCCGTTTGCACCTTGTAGAAGCTTTAACTCAAAGTCGCGCAACTATTGTTAAGCAAGCTGGAAAGGACATATTTCAGAGGTTTCCACGCCTTGTTGCTCCAGGTGGCAATGCCTATGGCGAAAATATGACTGCCACCTGCTTGCGGGATATGGATTACTATCTACGGTTGATTACTTACAGCGTAGCGGCTGGAGATACTACGCCAATTCAAGAGATCGGGATTGTTGGTGTGCGGCAAATGTACAGATCTCTCGGCACCCCAATTGATGCGGTTGCTGAAAGTGTCCGTGCAATGAAAAACATCACTATCTCAATGTTATCTGCAGAAGATGCAAGCGAAGTTGGTACTTACTTCGACTACCTAATTACTAATCTCCAATAGGCGTCCCTGAAAAAGGGGCTAAGATTCTTTTTAATTCCCCCTTTTTCAGGCTACGGTGTACACACGGGTGCTGTGGTTTTATCCCCCTAAATCCTCCTTCAAAAAGCAGAGCTGTTTCATTCCCTAAAAGGACTGAAACAGCTTTGCCTTAAAAAAGGGGGTAGGGGGATAAATCAGTGTTAAAATACAGCCAAAAACTTTTCAAACAACCTCTAAAAATATTTGATATATCACCTGAGATTTGAAAAACATCCTCTTAAATTGGGAAATTTTATTAAAAAAATTTATTTGGGATTTTAGCGATAAATATTTTGTATTTACTAAAGCATAATTTGACAGAATATATTTTAAATTTATTTCAAATTAATTGTGACTTTTTACTACAAATCAGACAAATTATACGCTATTCAAACAGTTGCTTAAACATGATTTATGACAACAGGGTGTCATACTAAACCTTGTACACAGATTTCACGCTCCCCAGGTAAAACACATGGCTGATATTGTTGATACTGCTATTAATGCTGGTTCTTTCAGTACCCTAGTAGCTGCGGTCAAAGCTGCTGGTCTAGTAGATACTCTTAAAGGAACTGGGCCATTCACCGTCTTTGCACCCACAGATGAAGCGTTTGCCAAGCTTGCTAAAGGTACAGTAGACGCATTGCTTCAAGACATTCCCAAGCTCAAAAAAATCCTGACCTATCATGTTGTTTCCGGCAAAGTGATGGCGGCGGATGTGGTGAAGCTGAAATCAGCTAAAACCGTTGAAGGTGAAGATGTGAAAATTGACGCTTCTAAAGGTGTCAAGATAAACAATGCCACAGTCACAACACCAGATGTTGCTGCTGATAATGGTGTAATCCACATCATTGATACAGTGTTAATTCCTGCATAAGCAACCGCTTAAATAGGAAATAGTATTTATAGGGCGGTGACTATTTCTATTTATAGTCACCGCCCTATTATTGTCTGGATATTTTTTAGTAAAAGAATCTTGAAATAATTAATCTCTAAAACTTTTTTTACTTTTCATGTTGAAGTTAACCAAATAACCCCGGAAATCAAACAGCAACTTGTCATGCTGTAAGAGACAGGATGCTATATTCTTGCTCTCTAACAGTTCACTCCTTTAAGGAATTACTGAGGATTTTTAGCACTCGTTGCACATGAAATCTCAATTGGTGTAGCTATGTATCCAAGTAATAGATTTCTTAATAATCTTTCATCCCTCCAAGGGCTGCAAGTACTCATCGTAGACAATAATGTCGATTGCTGCGATTTGATAACGATCCTGCTGCAACTCTATGGTGTTGAGGTACAACAAGCGTTTTCAGCCCCGCAAGCTCTGGAGATATTTGAGCAATGGCAACCTTATATAGTCGTGAGTGACATTAGCTTGCCCAAGGAAGATGGCTATGCCCTGATTCAAAAAGTCAAAAGCAAAGCGAAAGAGCGAGGGCAAGTAGTGTTAGCCATTGCTGTGACAGGCTACGCCGATGAAAAGATGTGTGAACGGGCTTTGTCTGGTGGGTTTGACCTATGGTTTACCAAACCCTTAGATATTGATGAATTCGTCGCTGTGCTTGCCTGTTTAGCTGTTTGCCAACAGTCATCATATGCGATCGCGCAACGGATTTTGGATCATGTTCCTAAATATGGTGATTTAAGTCTTGAACAGCAGTTAGAAGCGTCAGTTTCAAGCTAGTCAATCACAAGAATATCTCACAACCAAACATGAAAATCTATCTTTCCTATGCCCAATGCCCAATGCCCATTTCAAGCTAGTATCACCATTTTTGAAACACTATCAATTAATGTAATTTCGTTCTGGAGATTTTAAAAAATGTCGTTTACTATCGAGTCTGCACGCTCCATTTTTCCAGCAACTCAAGTTGCTAATGCAATTCCAGCTACAGTTGAATCATGCAACCAACTCAGTGCTGAGGATCAGTTGGCTTTACTTTGGTTTGCCTATACCGAGATGGGAGTTACAATTACTCCTGCTGCTATGGGAGCAGCCAATATGGTCTTCGCAGAAAAAACCCTGACTCAAATCAAGCAGATGCCTGCTAGAGAGCAAACGCAAGTTATGTGCGATCTAGTTAATCATAGTGATACTCCCATCTGCCGTACATATTCATCTTTCGGCACAAATATCAAGTTGGGCTTCTGGTATCAGTTAGGTGAGTGGATGAAACAAGGAATCGTTGCTCCCATTCCAGAAAGTTATGAACTGTCTCCACAGGCATCTGATGTCCTCCAAGCTATCCGTCAACTTGAAGGGGGTCAACAACTCACCGTATTACAAAATATTGTCGTCAATATGGGGTATGCCCCAACGGTTAACACCCAAAAAGTCAAAGAACCTGTGGTTCCACCTAAAGATATCGCACCCAGAGCTAAGGTTAGCATTGAGGGCATCAACAACTTGATAGTCCTAAGCTATATGGAGAATATGAACGCCTTTGACTTCCAAGGGGCTGTGGCTTTATTTGCTGAAAATGCTGCCCTGCAACCCCCTTTCCAAGAACCGATTGTGGGTCGAGAGAAGATCCTCGCCTATATGCGGGAAGAATGCTACGGACTCAAGCTCATGCCAGAGCGGGGGGTATCTGAACCAGCAGAAGGAGAATTTACCCAGATTCAAGTGACGGGTAAAGTGCAAACTCCCTGGTTTGGTGACAGTGTTGGCATAAATCTGGCATGGCGGTTCTTGCTCAATCCGCAAGGCAAGATTTTCTTTGTGGCAATTGATATGCTGGCATCTCCCCAGGAACTACTTAATATGGGCTTTAGCCAGTAAAACAGGTTTGGGGTAGGCAGTATCTAGGTGGATCTAGAGGAGTAGTGTTGGTAAATTAGAAAGGGGCTATTTAGGTAGCGAGCAACTCATTTACAAGGGCATAACCCTTTTAACCCCTGAAACACGGGGGTTTCTTTGTTTTTATCAAGCAAGCTCAATTATTAGCAATACTATTCGTTAAAGATTGATAGACAAGACCCTGTATTTAGTTGCAACACAGTTTTTGGAACTTTTACAAAGGTAAAGATATTTTTGGCCAAAATAAAAGGATAGAAATCATATCATAAGTATTTTAATTTTGTAAATATTTTGTTATAATAATTACATATAAGTTAAACACGAGGTCACGCCCATGCGCTACACCGATAGAGAAGGGACGACCCTCAACCTTGATGATTGTATGACTGCTGACAGCTTCTTTATGGAAGCGGAGGTTTACATCTGCGAGCCATTGGAAATGCATTTCAATAAGCAAGGAGATTTAAAAGCAGGAAAGAAACCGAACAAAGCGATCGCCCATCTTCCTAGTGATGGTAGTGAACTGATCCCCGCTGAAGTTCAAGCGCGTACACACAGAGAAGGCAGTCAATTACTGAATGTACCCGTCGCAACTGGCTACACAGTAGATGATGAGGGAATGATCAATAATTACACAATTCAGCCTGCTATGTCCTTGGCAGAGTATCCCTCAACCGAACAGCAACAGCGCTACATCTTCCAAGGGGTAGTAGCTATCGTGTTTATTGCTCTGACACTGCTAACTGCATTGGCTGTCAGCTAGGTTTAACAATAGCGAGTGGTTCATCTCATTAATTTTGATGAGTGATGAGCTACAATATCCCGGACTTCTTCCAGAAGCCTGGGATCTTACCACCACTAACGACTCAGAACACATGGGATGAACCACTAGTTAAAGTTGTTGCCCAACAATTGGATGCGAATTTGGGGGCATAATACAGCGTTATTCTGAGCGTTTTTTCTGAGTTATGTTAACAAAAAAATGTGATGAATATAGTTTTTTCAAATAAAATTACTAGCTTATCTTTATCGCTAATTTGTGTTGCTTACGCTTTCTTTGGTTGGTATCTCTAGAACTTCTAAAATTAATTTAATTAATATATTTTAAATTAAATCTTCTTGGTTTTGATGATAACCATAAATGCTTATTTTTTTACTGAAATCACAATTTTACAATCATAAATCAAAGATAAGGAAGACAAAAATGCTAGCTTTATCCACTAATCTGAGTCAATTACTGACTCTTAATATAACTGATAACAGCCAAAGAAATACAACTACATATACCTGGAACTCTCTATGGAGTCACCATAGTTGCCCTTGCTGTTCATATTGTTTACTCCGTCATATAAGTAATAGTGGTATTTACTGGCGTTGTAGCCATTGTTATCAAGAAATGCCAGTTTGGGACATATCTAACTACAGAACTAGCTACTCTAGCTTCCTGCCTCTACAAGATTTTCCAGCCAAACATTCATATTAAAATCTCATAACTTAGCCAGAAAACTAATGCTCGACCTTAACATGTTAACTGAATTCTCAAGCACTTACTGCATTGGCATTTGTGCTTTTCTAATTCCAGCCAACCTGCTTGCTACCTCATTGACAATAACTTTTACACTATTGCATCGTCCGGCTGTTCAGGTCTGGCAAGCTGCTGGAATTGCCAGTATCTTTGCTCTATTCATGATACTGCATGTACTTGCTTGGTTAATGATTGGAGTAGTTATGGCTCCTACATATATTTTGTTGGGTTTGGCAAGCATTTGTTTATTAGCCAATTTAGGGGCAATTCTTAGACATAGACGCTTTGTGAGAGCTTGTAATTACAATACATTTTATACCGATATTTAAAGATACTAAATTCTAGTAATTTAAGTTAATCAGCTTGTATTTTACTCTCCAGCGTGTTGATATATATAGTTTTGAACCAAATAAGAACTATCACTGCTTAATTTTTGCTTACTGCTGCTAAATTCCATAAAGAAAACCCTCATAGACACTATGAGGGCATTAATGAAAATCTATTTCAGTTCTTAAGTGCGGAAACGTCTTTTACCTTGCTTTTGTAAAGCTTGTTTTTTACGCTTGGATTTTTCAATAGGTGTTTCAAAGTGACGGTGCTTTCTCATGTCTTGAAAAATTCCCGCTTTGGAAACTTCTCGTTTAAATCGGCGTAACGCTGACTCAAGGTGTTCGTTTTCACCCACTATAATTTGGGTCATCTTCTCTCCTAATAAATTGACTTCATCAATGGACTAAAAATTCGCTCTCTGTTTCAATACGGTTTCAAATCTTAGTAGCGTCCGCGTCCACCGCCGCCACCATATCCGCCCCGGTTGCCACCAGATGAACCTCTGTCTTCTTTGGGCTTGGCTTTATTAACTTTCAGGTCACGGCCCATCCATTCAGCACCATCAAGGGCTTCAATGGCAGCTGCTTCTTCAGCATCTGTGCCCATTTCCACGAAAGCGAAGCCTCTGGGACGGCCCGTTTCCCGGTCTGTGGGTACTTGAACCCGCTTTACAGTACCATATTCAGCAAAAATACCTCTTATGTCATCTTCTGTAACTTGATAAGAGAGATTACCTACATAAATTGACATCGATTTTCTCCAAAATTATCAGCGTGTAGAGATTTAAATTTCGGAGAGAAGCCTGTGAATACTAAAAACAAACACTGTCACCGAATTAACTCTCATTGTTTAGAATGACATAGAAACCGACTTTATGCATCCAGTAAATGGTTAATAGTTGGTTAATCAGTGATGTGATGATGAGGATGTATCGCCTCAGTAGGCTATTCATCGTGATGAAATAAGCATTGGTGTGCCCAAAAATTCCATTTAGGATAGTGTAGACCGAGTTGTGCCCAGGGAGGCGATCGCTCCTTTATTGGTAAGCTTGGGGCAAATTGCCTCGGCATTGGGCATGGGGCATTGGGCATGGGGCATTGGGCATTGGGCATTGGGCATTGGGCATGGGGCACTTGTAGTGAGCGTGGGGGCATTGGGCATTTGTCTTCCTTGTCTTCCTTCCCTAGTCCCTAGTCCCTGTCCCCTAGCCCCTAAATTGGATAAACAGGTAATTTGAAAGCAAACATCGCACCAGTGGGGAGTCTGTTTTCTGCCCAAATTATACCGCCGTGGGCTGTAATAATTTGACGAGATAGATAAAGCCCCAAGCCTGAACCTTTGGCTTGGCGTAGGCAAAGCCCGCCGAAGGCATCACTATGTCCTTGGTAAAATCGTTCAAATAGATGAGATAACTCTGCTGTTTCAATTCCTGCGCCTGTATCGAGGATTTTCACGACTTGGTAATTAGTTTGCGGTTCTAAAACTACTTCCACTCTTCCCCCGCGCCGGGAATGATTTATTGCATTGACTAATAGATTGTTAAATACTCGCTGTAGTTGCAAAGCATCACCTTGAACCCATAAGGCGCTTCGCCAATCGGAATCGCCATAACTCACGGCTAAATGAACGCGACGGTTGGCGGCTAATTCAATTAAACTGCTAGCGGCATCTTCTGCTAAGTTGGTTAAATCTACAGGGGCTAAGTTTAGTTTTAAACCTTCAGTATCGTTGCGATAGATATCTAATAAAGTTTCTAACAGTTGTAAGGAAGTTTGATGGCTGCGCGCCATTGTCGCTAAAACTTGTTGCTGGGTGGATGATACAGAGCCAAATTTTTCTTGTTGAAAGGCTTTGATGGTTTCAATTGCACCTAACAATGGCGTTTTTAAATCATGGGTGATTGTGGAAGCAAAATCTTCGCGGACTTTGACTAATTCTGCTTGCGATTGTAATTTAGCACGAGCGATCGCGATCGCTTCTTGAGAACGACGCAGGCGATCGCTTAATATACCTGTGACAATTAAAGCCATAACTGCGATCGCGCGACTAGCAATAGTCGATGCTTTTATTGTTTCATTTCCTGGCAGAAAAATATTTAAAACCGTGAAGCAGACAGCAATTAATGTGGCGTAAAAGGTAGCCATTCTGCCAAACCAGGAATTAGCTAATAGTATCGGCCCTGTATATAAATATCCAAATACATATTCAGTTGGGGTAGAAAACTCCATAAATATGACAGTCAAAAATAGCCCCAAGATGGCTGTAAACCTACTAGCTTGATTGTTATTGGGCATTGGGCATTGGGCATTGGGCATTGGGCATTGGGCATTGGGCATTGGGGATCGGCACATCAATATATTCTAGAGGGCATGGCAGTGCCATGCCCCTACCATTTGTCACATTCTTTTTTCAAATTTGTAAATCATTGTTAATCTTGGTGTTTAGGTAATTATCTAAACGCTCTAAACGCTAGATATAGAAATAATAAACGCTTGATTATATCTAAAATAAACCTGTTTTTATATCTTAAATATATTGAATATGTGACTCAATTAATTGATGATGAAATTAAATAAATACTGTAGGGGCAAGGCAGTGCCTTGCCCTTATATATATACCTCCTTTGTCTGACAATCACCAATTGAGATAACTCATCATGTTACAAGGATGGATACAAATAGGATTAACGCTACTAATTGTCGCGGCGATAACTCCTATTTTTGGTAGATATATAGCGCGGGTTTTCTTAGAACAGCGAACTTGGCTCGATTCAATTCTCAATCCAGTTGAAGGATTGCTTTATTCTTTAGTTGGCGTTCCCACTAAAGAAAATATGACAGGTTGGCAGTACGCCAGAGCTATTTTGTATAGCAATATAGTGATGGGGTTGCTGATATTTTTCATTCTGATTAATCAAGGATGGCTACCCCTGAACCCAACTAAGATTGGTGCGCCAACTTGGGACACAGCATTACACACAACTATATCTTTTATTACTAATACCAACCAGCAACATTATTCCGGGGAAACTTACCTCAGCTATGGTAGCCAAATTTGGGGGCTGGGTTATCACATGTTCACCTCGGCGGCGACTGGGTTGGCGGTGGGGATTGCTTTTATTCGCGGATTGACTGGTAGACCTTTAGGTAATTTCTATGTAGATTTAATTCGGGCAATTACGCGGATTTTATTACCTATTTGTCTTGTCGGCGCTATTGTTTTGATGGCGGCTGGTGTACCGGAAACTTTAGCGGGGCCTGTTGTTTTCCCTACTTTAGAAGATTCTAATATTAATCAGGCGATCGCACGCGGCCCGGTTGCCCATTTTGAAATCATCAAACAATTAGGAGAAAACGGCGGCGGCTTTTTCGCTATCAATTCCGCCCATCCCTTTGAAAATCCCAACCCATTGACAAACTTAATTGAGATTGTGGCGATGTTATCTATCCCCACATCGCTGATTTATACATACGGTTTGTTTGCCAATAATACTAAACAAGCTTGGTTAGTCTACGGGATGGTAAGCGTACTTTTCCTCATATTCGTGATTGTTAACGCCGTTGGGGAATATAACGGAAATTCCGCAGTCAATGCGATTTTAGGCAGTACACAACCGAATTTAGAAGGCAAGGAAGTTAGATTTGGTTGGGCGCAGTCGGCATTATTTGCCACAGCCACCACAGGAACCATGACTGGTGCTGTTAATAGTATGCATGATTCCTTTATGCCTAACGGCGGTTTTGTCACCCTGTCAAATATGTTTCTGCAAATCATTTGGGGTGGACAAGGTACGGGAACAGCTTACTTATTTGCCTACTTAATTTTGGCAGTATTTGCTACAGGTTTGATGGTAGGGCGCACGCCAGAATTTCTCGGACGCAAAATCGAAAAGCGCGAGGTAGTGCTGGCGAGTTTTTTGATTTTGTTAGTTCATCCCATCGCCATTATGATTCCTGCGGGTATCACCTTAGCCTTTCCCGAACAACTGACAGGAATTAGTAACCCCGGTTTTCACGGTTTCGCCCAAGTTATTTATGAATACGCCTCGGCGGCGGCTAATAATGGTTCGGGATTGGAAGGTTTAGGCGATTCCCAACCATCACCCATAGCGATTGCTACAGGTGCAAAAACCACCGTCACCGCTTTGTGGTGGAACCTCAGTACATGCTTCAGTTTGCTTGCTGGGCGCTACATCCCCATTATTGGTTTGCTGTTGCTTGCAGATAGTCTATCTCGCAAACAACAAGTTCCTTTCAACGTCGGCACATTGCGCACCGACACCGGATTATTTACAGGCGTCACCGCCGGCGTAATTTTAATTCTCGGCGCGCTGACATTCTTCCCCGTTCTAGCATTCGGCCCCATTGGTGAAGCATTTTATCTGGGGATTGGGCATTAGGTATTGGGCATTGGGCATTGAAGGTGCAAGTTTCGAGTTTAAAGCCGCAACGTTCAAGCTTAAAGCTGCAAATTCCGACATCAAAGCCGCAAATTCCAGCATCAAACCTGCAACGTTCATGTTCAAAACCTCAACGTTCATGTTCAAAACCTCAACGTTCTTGTTCAAAACTGCAACGTTCTTGTTCAAAGCCTCAACGTTCTTGTTCAAAACTGCAACGTTCTTGTTCAAAACTACAACGTTCTTGTTCAAAACTACAACGTTTAAGCTCAAAGCCTCAACCGTCACCCTCAAAGCCTCAACAAACATCATAAATTCACCACGCCTTATGCCCCAATCACCGCTTCCTTGTCCCCCTTGTCTCCCTTGTCCCCCTTGTCTCCCACACTCCCCCCTATGAACCCCAACACCCACCCATCCCCCCGCCTGCCTCGCGTTCCCCAAGGGACTCGCGACTCCCGCAGACACACCCCGAAAGCAGATATGCGGGGACTTTATCAAAGAGCAATCAAAGAGTCATTTGTCAAGCTCCATCCCCGCATTGCTGTCAAGAATCCTGTGATGTTTGTCGTCTGGGTGGGAACAATTGTGACATTTCTTGTCACTCTCAACCCCAATTTATTCGGTACATTACAGGCGGATGTCAACCAACAACGGTTGTTAAATGGATTAATTACCTTAATTCTGTTTTTCACAGTTGTCTTTGCTAACTTTGCCGAAGCAGTCGCCGAAGGCAGAGGAAAAGCTCAAGCAGATTCTTTAAGGTCTACACGTTCCGATGCGATCGCGCGGAAAATTCTCCCCGATGGTACAATCGTGCAAGTTAATTCCACAGAATTGCGCCGCAACGATTTAGTCAAAGTCATCGCCAACGATATGATTCCGGCAGATGGCGAAGTTATTCAAGGTATCGGTTCGGTAGATGAATCGGCAATTACAGGAGAATCTGCGCCTGTACTCAAGCAACCAGGTACAGATATTGCTAGTTCTGTCACCGGGGGAACACGCTTACTCTCCGATGAATTAACAATACGCATTACTGCCGACCCCGGTCAAGGTTTTATCGACCGGATGATATCTCTAGTAGAAGGCGCAGAAAGAACCAAAACACCAAACGAAATCGCCCTCACCGTATTATTAGCCGTTCTCACCCAAGTCTTTTTAATTGTCGTGGCAACCATGCCACCCTTTGTCAATTACATCGCCAACTTTATCACGATTGTCTTTGGCGCGGAAGCCGGCATCAGTTTACGTGCAGGTGCTAGCGTTGCGATTTTAATTTCCCTGTTGGTAGCTTTAATACCCACCACCATCGGTGGTTTACTCAGTGCAATTGGCATTGCTGGCATGGATAGAGTCGCCCAATTTAACGTCATTGCCACATCCGGCAGAGCAGTAGAAGCTTGCGGTGACATCAACACCTTAGTGCTAGATAAAACAGGTACAATCACCTTGGGAAACCGCATGGCTGATGAATTTATCCCAGTTAATAGTTACACCGTTGCAGATGTCGCCAGAGTTGCCTTAGCTGCTAGTATATTTGATGAAACACCAGAAGGCAGGTCAATTGTCAAACTAGCCGAAAATGCCGGAATAGTAGTAGATTTCGACAGTAAACAAGCCGAAGGTGTAGAATTTTCCGCCAAAACCCGCATGAGTGGGACGAATTTACCCAATGGTAAACAAGTGCGTAAAGGTGCAGTCGATGCCATTAAAGGTTTTGTGCGTTCTCGCGGTGGTAGAATTCCCGATGATGTCGATGCAGCTTATGAGCGAGTTTCCCGATTAGGCGGTACACCCTTAGCCGTGTGTCAAGATGACCAAATTTTCGGCGTTATCTATCTCAAAGATATTGTAAAACCAGGTTTACGGGAAAGATTCGACCAACTGCGCCGCATGGGTGTACGCACCATCATGTTAACCGGCGATAATCGCATCACCGCAAGTGTGATTGCTCAAGAAGCAGGCGTTGATGACTTCATCGCCGAAGCCACACCAGAAGATAAAATCAGCGTCATTCGCTCTGAACAATCCCAAGGTAAACTAGTCGCCATGACAGGCGATGGTACCAACGACGCACCCGCATTAGCTCAAGCCAACGTCGGTGTAGCCATGAACTCCGGTACTCAAGCCGCCAAAGAAGCTGCTAACATGGTGGACTTAGATTCAGATCCCACCAAGTTAATTGATTTGGTAACTATTGGCAAACAATTGCTGATTACCCGTGGTGCATTAACCACCTTTTCTATTGCGAATGATATCGCCAAATACTTTGCTATTATCCCCACAATCTTTGCCGCCGCCGGAATTGGTGCATTAAATATTATGGGGTTGAAAAGTGCGCAATCGGCAATTATTTCGGCGTTGATTTATAACGCTTTGATTATTCCTGTATTGATTCCCTTAGCACTTAAAGGGGTGAAGTTTCGTCCATTAACGGTGGATCAATTATTGAAACGCAACATATTTATCTATGGTGTAGGCGGTATTATTGCACCTTTTATTGCCATCAAATTTATTGATGTAATTCTCCCCTTCTCTTAAATTCTTCTTGGCGCTCTTGGCGTCTTGGCGGTTAATTAAAAAAAGAATCTCACGCAGAGGCGCAGAGACGCAGAGAGAATCAAAAGTAATTTCTCATACCAATTATCTCAACTTCGGCAATAAATTCAAATTCTCATTTCTCTGTGTTCTCTGTGTCTCTGCGGTTCATTTCTTAAAAATTAATTGTGACATATCAATTGTCGCACAGGGCGGGGAGACCCCGCCCCTACGATGACGTTCTTTTTATTGATTTATGAAAACTCAAAACTCTTATACCCAACTAATTGAAGATATTGCTGCAATATTCTCAGATTGGCGTCAACAAAAACTGCCTTTATCCCTATTCTTAGGAATGTGCTTTAACCTAATAATTGCGCCTGTCGTATATGCAGCCACCGACGAACAATTTTCACGCACACAAGCCTGGGCTTTAGGATTATTAGGATTAGCAACCTTAAGCCTTTCCATCTATTTATTTTTTGTCATGTTTGTACCGGAGAAATTCTAATGAGTTTAGCAACAGAAGCTAGCAGAGCAATTCGTTCTACCCTTGTATTGTGGATTATTAGCGCCATTATCTACCCCTTTATGATGATCGCAATTGGGCAGATTGTCTTTCCCGCTCAAGCCAATGGTAGTTTAATTAAAGATAGCCAAGGTCAGATTATCGGTTCTAGTTTAATTGGTCAACCCTTTAAGAGCGATCGCTATTTTAACTCTCGTCCCAGCACCACCAGCTACAGCACCGCCAATCCTCAACAAGATGACGCGAAAATTCTCCAAACTGGGGTTTCTGGTGCTAGTAATCTCGCTCCCAGCAATTCAGCCTTACTAGAACGCATCAAAGGTAAAGATGGCGATTTCACCCGACTCCAAACCGCAGGGATACAACCCACCGCAGATTTAGTTTACACCTCTGGTTCTAGTCTTGACCCCCACATTACCCCAGCAGCCGCCAAAGCGCAAATTTCCCGCATCGCCAAAGCGCGAGGAATTTCACCCCAACAGTTAGAAACTTTGATTCAGCAACACACTGACAGTCGCTTTTTGGGTATATTTGGCGAACCTGGGGTGAATGTCTTGCAATTAAATCTCGCTTTAGATGCATTAAAATCTGCAAGCAAGTGATTAAAAGCCAAATCAATCCCAATTACCGGAATGAGCATTATTACTAAATATAGACGAGTGGCGTTCCCCAAAGGGGTTGCCGTAGGCATCGCTATTTTTTCTTTAAGCGTTCTCCTGCATAACCAAGTTGTATCAGCTGCCTTGACTATACCTGTACGCAGCAAAAAAGGGATGGTGGTATCAGCACATCCCTTAGCTAGTGAAGCGGGTATATCTATATTACGTAAGAGTGGTAACGCAGTTGATGCCGCAGTCGCCACAACTTTTGCAATTTCTGTGGTAGAACCTTTTTCGGCGGGAATTGGCGGTGGTGGGTTTTTGTTGATGTATTCGCAAAAAACTGGCGAGATGAAGGCGCTGGATTTTCGGGAACGCGCACCACTCAAGGCTACCAGAAATATGTACTTAGATGCACAAGGTAAAGTACGTCCCAATGCAAGTGTAAATGGTTATTTAGCTGTAGCTACGCCGGGAACAGTGGCGGGGATGTATGAAGTGCATCGTCGTTATGGTAAATTGCCTTGGCGGGATTTAGTACAACCGGCGATCGCACTGGCTAAAAATGGCTTCACTCTCAATCGTGTAGTCACCTACCGTTCTTTACCAGCTTACGAGGATCGCAAACCAGTAGTTCTCAGCAATCCAGCAGCGCGGGAAATTTTCACTCGCAATGGGGAATATTACCAACCAGGAGAAAAACTAGTGCAACGCGATTTAGCTAAGACACTAGAAGCGATCGCCCAGAATCCCCAAAGTTTTTATACCGGAAACATTGCCCAAGCGATCGCCGCAGATATGGTAAAAAACGGCGGTTTAATTACTCTGTCCGATTTAAAAGCTTACAAACCAATCTGGCGTACTCCTATTTGTAGCGATTTTCGTCAAGCTAAAATCTGCTCTATGCCACCACCTTCATCGGGAGGGGTACACCTATTGCAGATTTTAAACATCATTGGGGACACCGATTTAAAATCTTGGGGATGGCATCACCCTGATAGTTTACATTTAATCGCAGAGGCGATGAAGATTGCATACAGCGATCGCTCAAAGTATTTAGGCGATCCCGATTTTGTGAAAGTGCCGACAATGCAACTAATTAGCCAAGCTTATGCTAAATTGCGCCGTCAACAAATCAATATGGAACGAGCTAAACCTTCCACAGAGGTGAAGCCAGGGCTAGAAACAATTCAAAATTTTACCCTGAGCGTAGCCGAAGGAGCAAAATTTTACCCTGAGGATAATCCAAAATCCAAAATCCAAAATCTAAAATTCCCTGAGTCTCCCGAAACCAGCCATTTGACAGTTGTCGATGGGCAGCACAATGCCGTAAGTTTGACTTTTACAATTAACCTTGGTTTTGGTGCTGGTGTGGTGACACCAGGAACAGGAATTGTGCTGAACAACGAAATGGATGATTTTGCTGCTGCACCGGGAATACCTAACTATTTTGGTTTAGTTGGTACTGAAGCGAATGCGATCGCTCCTCGGAAAACGCCTCTATCCAGCATGACACCGACAATTGTCACCGAAAACGGTCACTTACGTATGGTAGTGGGTGCCCCTGGCGGAAGTACAATTATCACCCAAGTTTTACAAGTTATTCTCAACGTTTTAGTATATGGCATGGATGCTGGGGCAGCGGTTTCTGCGCCACGCATACATCACCAGTGGCTTCCCGATGAGTTGCGAGTTGAACCTTGGGGTTTGGATGCTGTCACTTTACAACAGTTGCGTCGCCGGGGACACAACATCAAGGAGACGACTCCTTGGGGAAATGCAAATGCGATCGTTGTGACAGCAGATAAGACTTTAGAGGGAGCAGCCGATCCTCGGGGCGAAGGTTCCCCAATCGGTTTTTGAACTATTTATAATTTAAGCCCACAGTAGGATTAAATGACTGTGTACTTATTGATTTTGAATTATTGAGTCTGAAAAATTGTTGACAAATTCATTGGCACGAGAGCTAGGAACCAGAGTCCAGCCTGCTTTTAGTAATTTTTGATAAGTTGCCCAACCTTTCGATCCACCTGGTATTTTATAATCAGGAACTGCATATTCTCTACAAGCTGTATAGGGACGCCACGGTTGGCCGGGTGCAGTCTGCAAATGCAAAACTTTCTCCCCATCATTACCTAAACCAGATAACCAGCACATTTGTCGCTGCATGGTAAACTCCTTTGCTTTAAGCATATGTTGCATATTGGCACATTTTTGTCAATACCCGCATCACCCTTGTGGGATAATTTTTGTTACCTATTTGAGTTCACTTTCAAATCTCGTACTGCTTGAGAGCAGATAATTACCCACGAACATTTCACCTCACGGACTCCGGCCGGAGGGTAAAAACAATAGAGTCAACCAACCTACACGCCTCTCCCTTGATTGAGAGTGAAGTTTTTTTTAATAGTACTTGCGGATTTGGCAAGTGTATGTATCAGTGGTTACTATTTTAGTACAGGCTCAGCAGTAAATCATTTGTTTTTTTGGTTACATTGTTTTGAAATACTTATACCACTGACTTTTGCCGCTATTGAGAGTGTAAATTTGGCTAAGGTTTGATGAATTTCGTCTTTAGAAGGAAGGAATATACAAGCGATCGCCTACAAGATCGCGAATTTGGCTGACTAATTGCTGATAGCGAGAATCAGACAAAACTGGTTCAGCGTTTTGTACATCAATTGCTTGCGCTAAATCGATCCAAGATTTGCAACCACCGTATTGAGCAAGGTAAGGAATTTCTGAGACTTGTGCTAATTTATAAGTCCGCAAGAGCAAAATATATAGTGGTTGACGAGCTTTCCATTTTAAGCGATCGCTAATAAAATGCTCATTCCAAATGTGGAACGGAAGCAAGCTGTTAACTATTGACTCATCACTCACAGGTAAAATATCCGTAATTTCTGCCCAACTACCGATACGTACCGTTTCTGGATGCCAACCTGATGTCACTGGACATACACCATCAGCATACTCAGGTTTGAGTAAAAAAGCTTGTTGATGCTCAAATGTCGGGTAAAGTAAAACTTGCTCGTGAGTAACTTGGAATCGGCCATTTTGCTCCTTGATACCACCTTTACGCAGCAACATAATAGTATTGCCATTTTCTAAAGCCTCAATAGCAATTGCCCATTCCTTGATTGCATGGAAATTTATGCTTAAATTCATTGATATATACTTTAACTCTGATTTATTTTCTCCCTCATACCGCTACAGTAGAAAACTATCCAGGGAGATGAAAGAGGAAATAACTATGGAAAAGCGAACACTGGGAAAATCAGATGTGCAAATCACACCTATTTTGATGGGAACATGGCAAGCTGGTAAAAAAATGTGGGTAGGAATTGAGGATGCAGACTCAATTAAAACAATTCGCGCCGCAGTTGAGGCTGGAATTACCACAATTGACACTGCTGAGGTTTATGGTGATGGACATTCTGAGCAGATTGTTACTGAAGCTTTATCAGATGTCAGAGAGCAAGTGCAGTATGCGACAAAAGTTTTTGCTAACCATCTCAAGTATCAGCAAGTTATAGATGCTTGTGAGCGTTCGTTAAAAAATCTCAAAACCGATTATATCGACCTTTATCAAATTCATTGGCCGTCTGGTGCTTTTAATAGTGAAATTGTCCCCATTGAAGAAACAATGAAAGCTTTAAATCTCCTAAAAGAGCAAGGTAAAATTCGCGCTATTGGTGTTTCTAATTTTTCTCGCGAGCAATTAGCCGAAGCATCGCAGTATGGCAGGATTGATAGTTTACAACCACCTTATTCTCTATTTTGGCGACAGATAGAAAAAGATTTAACACCTTATTGTGTAGAAAATCAAATTTCCATTCTGGCTTATTCACCCTTAGCCCAAGGATTATTAACAGGTAAATTTCCTCGCGGAACTAAATTCGAGCAGGGAGATAATCGCGCCGATAATAAGCTATTTCAAGGGGAAAACTTTGAACGCGCTCAACAAGCTTTAGATAAATTGCGCCCCATCGCCGAGAAACACAATGCCAGTTTAGCCCAGTTAGCCCTAGCCTGGTTAATTGCCCAACCCCAAGCAAATGCGATCGCCGGTGCGCGTTACCCCCAACAAGCCAAAGACAACGCCCTAGCCGCACAAGTCCAACTTTCGCCCCTTGAAATTGCAAATATTGATGCTATAGGTAGAATAGTTACCGATCGCTTAGATGACAGCACAGTCATGTGGAACTGGTAAGTAACTGGTAAGCGATCGCAAATCATCCCAAATTGGACACTGAGCGAAGTCGAGTTGGACACTGAGCGAAGTCGAAGTGTCCCCCCACCTTACATCCCAGTTACTCTTGTGTAGACAATTCAAGCAGCATTACACAATTAAACAAAATATCAACTTTAGTAAACAAACAGTTGCAGCTAATTGTCTTAGTGCTAAATTAATATTCATAGGACACCAAGAAAAAACCAAAGGGCAAATGACAAGGTGTCTCCCGTCAGTAGCCCAGCAAGTTTCAGCATATTAATGATTAAGTGGCGTAAATCTTGGATAACAAGGCATAGCCAAATCCCAAAGCGGAAAAACAAAAAATGCTGAAGTTGTTAGTTGTTATGTCCACCCTAGTTGTTGACTGCTTCAATTACTTAACAAGTTTAACGATTTGAAAACTGTGAATTCGAGAAAACCTGGTCGCCCTTGACCAGGTTTTTGAATTTGATAGGTGCAATTTTCATCAGCGATAATCTTCAAGTTGCTTGCAGTTAAATAGTGATGTTATCCAGTAGGGAATATAGTTTTCCCTGATAATTATCATTTGAAATAATTTCAATTTAAAAAAAGAATGTGACAGATTTTAGGAGCATGGCAATGTCATCTTCTATAGAATATATTGATGTGTTGTCAACATTATTTAAATTAGTATAAGGCATAATACACCTTGTATATAAGCAAAAATTTCCACAGTATTATTAACAACGACAAAGCATATTCACTGTTTTGCAAAAGCTAACTCACTTTCAATGATCTTGGCACCTTTTAAATTAGCCCCACTCAAATTACAAGAATGAAAATTTGCCCCTCTTAAATCTGCTAAATATAGATTAGCTCCTGTAAAATCGGCACCAGTGAGGTTAGCTTCTGTAAAATTGGCATTGCTTAAGTTAGCTCCCTGGAGTGAAGCTTCTTGTAAATTTGCTCCTGTGAAATTTGCCCTGATTAGGGATGCTTTATTGAGGTCAGATTTACTTAAATTAGCTTGGCTGAAGTCTGCTGCTGTTAAATTAGCTTGGCTTAAGTTAGCTTGACTTAAATTTGCAAAATTTAGCTTGGCATAGCTGATATTAATTCCCAGCAGTTTCACTGATGTAAGTACTGCACACCGCAAATTAACATTAACAAAATTTCTTTCGCCAATCGCGTAACGGCGTAAAATTTCATCTGTTGTGACTCTGTTTAAAACAGCTTGTGATGCGCCTTGATAACACCATTGTGCTTCTAAGAGTTTGGCAGCAGTGCTAACAGCTATCTCATCACATTGAGCTACTATCACACCGTTACAGCCATCCCATTTACCATTAAGCATTAGAGCTATTTCATTAGCTGTAGAAATGGAGTCAAATAGTAAAACAGATTCTTGATGCGGTTTAAACCGATTATTCCAAACTGTGGCGATAATATTTGTCATTTTGAGAATTTTTCTGATTTTAAGTGACCAAGGGCTGCACAAAACCTACAAAACTGATGCAGCTTTGTACAGCGCCCAGTCACTCAGTAATTAGATTTGCTTCAACTACAAATCTCTGTTAGAAGTAAATTCTACACAGATGAATCTGAACGTTCTATTTGCTGCCGAATGGTATCAATAGAAGCATTAATACCAGCTAGTCTGGTTTCTAAATCATCGCGTATCCAAGTCAAGAATTTTAATTTCCGCTCTAAGCTAGCTTTGTGCGAAATGGGTTCGCTTCCACAACAGGGATTACCCCAGAAAGGAAACATAGGAAACATAGTTAACCTCTGTCTTTAGCTGTTTTAACAGTGCAATTGATTGCCTAACTATATTCTGACTAAATAGCAATGAGCTTGGGGTGAGTAATAACCGACCATTCTTGTACGCACTTAGCGATCGCTATATCAAAGTCGTCTTAATCTAAGTTTTGCCAATTTGGCATTACAAGTCTGTATTTTGCAGTTTAAATAAGATTATCAACAAAAGGCAACAGCCAAAAATCGCCAGTTGTTGACTGAAAACTGTAGAATTACTCCGCAAACAACCTACAGTTATTCGGTCATCGCTTCACTACAACTGGCTAGTAATTTACCAGAAAACACATAGTCAATGGGCGTTCATCGTTCTCAGCTTGAAATTGGGATCAGTTTTTAAGTAAAAAATTAGGCGCAATACTGAGCAATTTATATTATCGAAGCATAAGATGGAATTAGAGAATGCGATCGCTTTTACCTTAGGAGGTGGGCGATGTCTAGCTTGAGCATTTCTGGCAATATTGTAGATGTTCTCCATAAAACTATCTTTCCGGGAACAATCTACATTGAAGAAGGACGCATTCAATCAATTGGGCGTCACGATGGGCAAGAATACAACCAATATATTCTCCCAGGTTTTATTGATGCCCATGTTCACATTGAAAGTTCGATGCTTGTACCATCGGAATTTGCCCGCCTGGCAACAGTACATGGTACAGTAGCGACAGTTTCCGATCCTCACGAAATAGCCAATATTTTGGGTATTCCTGGTGTCCGCTTCATGCTGGCAAATGCTGCACAAACACCATTTAGCATTGCTTTTGGTGCGCCATCTTGCGTTCCTGCTACCCAGTTTGAAACCGCAGGTGCAGAAATCACCGCCGCAGAAATTCGCCAACTTCTGCAAGAGGATGGACTTTCTTACCTCAGCGAAATGATGAATTTCCCTGGTGTAATGCAAAGAGATTCGCAGGTAATGGCAAAAATCCAAATTGCTGCGGAACTAGGAGTTCCTATTGATGGACATGCACCGGGATTGTCTGGTGAGGCGGCGCAAAGTTATGCTGCTGCTAAGATTACCACTGACCATGAATGCTATACCTTAGCAGAAGCCTTAGATAAATTAGCTGCGGGAATGAAAATTTTGATTCGTGAAGGTTCCGCAGCCAAAAATTACCTGGCGCTACACAGTTTAATTGATTCCCATCCCTATCAATGTATGTTCTGTAGCGATGACAAGCATCCTGATGATTTGGTGCGGGGACATATCAATCAACTGGTGCGCAGGTCGGTAAAATTAGGTCACGACTTAATGAATGTGTTGCAAATCGCTTGTGTGAACCCGGTGTTACACTACAATCTCAACGTTGGATTACTGCAAGTAGGCGATGCAGCCGATTTAATTGTGGTGAATAATCTCCAAGAATTTACCGTACAATCTACCTATTGCAAAGGCGTATTGGTAGCAAAAGCAGGTAAAGCACTGTTACCTTCTGTGGCGGTGACACCAATTAACCGCTTTATGACGCAGCCAAAGCAAGTAGAAGATTTTTGCTTACCTGCAAAAGGTACAACTGTGCGGGTAATTGAGGTGTTTGACGGACAGTTAATTACAAAAGAACAACATTTACCAGCGCTGATTGCTAGCGATCGCGTTATTGCTGACTTAGAGCATGATATTTTGAAACTGGTAGTAGTTAATCGCTATCAAAATTTACCACCCGCGATCGCACTTATCAAAAATTTTAGCTTGCAACGGGGAGCGATCGCTTCTAGTATTGCTCACGATTCCCATAATATTATTGCAGTCGGTACCAGCGATGAAGAAATCTGCAATGCTGTCAATGCAGTGATTGCGGCGCAAGGCGGTATTGCTGTGGCAGAAAACAGTCATGTTGAAGTACTAGCCTTACCCGTAGCTGGGCTGATGAGTATCGCAGACGGCTATGAAGTTGCAAAGCGGTATGCTGAACTAGATACTTGGGTAAAACGCCTCGGTTGTAAACTTTCAGCACCGTTTATGACCCTTGCATTTATGGCGCTGCTAGTAATTCCAGAGTTAAAATTGAGCGATAAAGGATTATTTAATAGTCAAGATTTTCAATTAGTACCATTGTGGATTGACTAACAGTTATAAGACTTAGCCTCATTAGCCCACGAAGGTGGGCTTTGTTTTTGTAGCCCCAGGCTTCCAGCCTGAGGGCGTTAATATATAGGTTCACAGAGAATTGGTATAACACCTATAACAAACCCAAATCCTGTAAACTGCGGCGTGTAATCTCAATCCTTAATGGTGCTGCTTCTGGCTTTTTCAGATTAATATTAAGTAAGTCGGCGGGAAAATTCCTAAGTATGTAACGAAAGCTTAACCAAAGGTATTAGAGTTAAACTTAATACGTTGTGTACTGTAGCTTCCTTTTTCCCCTCTAGCTTGAACACCATCAATTACGGCATAGGCAAGTTCTAGCTCGTCG
>NZ_JACJRE010000022.1 GCF_014697075.1 Tolypothrix sp. FACHB-123
TACATCAACTTTTAAATGAAGGAGAGTTAATTATTAAATGGGGGCGAAAACTCAAAAATAAAGGCGACGCTGTTATCACAATTTAAATGCACAACAGCTTACCTCCAGCCTATATGCGCGAAGTCCCAGGTTTCACAATTGGAGCCTGTCTCATGCGTCCCGAAAGTCGAGGCTATGTGAGTCTGCGTTCCGCTTCACCGAATGACTCACCCGTCATTCAGATGAACTATCTGCAAAGTCAATCAGATCTGCAAAAGTTTGTTGCGGGAATTAAAATTATCCGTGAGTTATTCCACTCCAAAGCATTTGATAACATCCGAGATGAAGAAATCGCGCCTGGTGCTAATGCATCTAGCGATGAAGCGCTGAAAGCTTATGTTAGGGAAGCCTGCGATACAACACATCATCCAGTGGGTACCTGTAAAATGGGAACTGATTCCTTAGCCGTTGTAGATCCGCAATTGCGAGTACATGGTGTTGAAGGTTTGCGGGTTGTAGATGCCTCAATTATGCCAACAATTACCACCGGCAACACAAATGCACCGACAATTATGATTGGCGAAAAAGCTGCCGATTTAATTAAATCTGCAAATAATGTGAGAGAAGAATTATTAATTCGTAATTCGTAATTAATATTCTCTGATTTTCCGAGCGATTTTCCCAAATAACATAACAAAGTAGGGTGGGCATTGCCCAACGTATTAATACAGCGTATTTCAATGTACGCGCTTTCGGGCATGGCAGTGCCATGCCCCTACGGTATTTGGCTTTGATTAAAGATTAAATTCTTTATAATAAAATTGTACAGTAAGTATAAATAAGAAGTAGAAATTATTTAATAAAATATGCAAAACCTGGCACAAATTATAATTTTTATTGCTTTTATGGGATTAGTTGGCTGGACAATTAGCAATCCATTGGAGAGAAAGCAACTACAATTAAAAAGCCGAGAAGATTGGCTCATAGATGGGATAGGATTAACGATTCAAGGCATGTTAATTCCCTTACTACAAGCTACATTAGTCTATTGGCTTTACCATTATTTATTACCCAATCAAAAAGGAATTATCCAATTATCATCAATTGTTAGTTTCATTATCAGTTTTATCTTAGTAGATTATTTATATTATTGGAACCATCGTTTATTGCATAGCAAATTTTTCTGGTCAGTGCATCAAGTGCATCATACAGTAACGCAGATGGATGTATTAGGAACTTCACGTAATACAGCTTGGGCAAGTTTTATCATCATTTATTTATGGATACATCCTTTATTTTTATATTTATTAGCAAACCCAACAGCTTATTTACTAGGAGTTAGCTTAACTTCTGCCCTAGATTTATGGCGACATAGCCGCTTAATGATTTCTCCAAATAACTGGCTATATAAATTTGTCTCTTCTTGGTTAATCCTCCCCCAGGATCATGCTTGGCATCATTGCAGTGAAATTTATAATTGCAACTATGGCGCAAATTTCAAATTTTGGGATAAATTACATGGTACTTATTATGAAAATCAAGAGTTACCATCTACAATCGGAATTTCCACTTCATTAACTTTGACTCAAAAACTTTTATTCCCTTTTTCATGAAGAATAGACAGAACGTGGAGAATAACAACTGACAACTGACAACTAACAAATGACCTTTTTAAGCACAATTCTGTTATTTTTTCCTACTTTTATATTAATTATTATTGGTGCTGCAATCGTTTACCTTGCCTATTCACCTAACATTTTTAGTATTTTGGCACTGTTGTTTGCAATTTACGGATTGCCATTGCTAGTTTACCGCTTACATCAATGGGCTTACCCTGTAAAAGAAGGTATTAGTTATCTACGTGGTAAAGAATATAGTCCTTGGTGGGGTAGTCATCAAATTCAGGTGATTTACATTACAATTCCGGTTTTTGAAGCGATATTACGGCTAATTCCGGGAGTATTTTCCTGTTGGTTGCGGTTGTGGGGTGCAAAAGTAGGGCGAGATGTTTACTGGACACCAGGATTAGAGATTGCCGATCGCGGTTTAATTGAAATAGGCGATCGCGTGGTTATGGGGCATCGTATCGCGATCTCTTCCCATGTCATTAAGCCCCGCAAGCAAAACTTAATGTTGTATGTCAAAAAAGTCAAAATTGGTAATGATGTCTTTTTAGGAGCCGGATGTATTCTCGCTCCTGGTGTAGTGATTAGCGATGGTACATTTCTGACGATGGCGACAAACCTGTCTCCTAACAAGCAGGTGGGATTTCATGTTGATGGTTGACTGTTAACCGTCAACCGTCAACCGTCAACCGTCATCAGTCAACAATGTCGGATGTCTTTAATTTTTAATTTTCTTCATTGGTGTCGCCCATACTCCATTTTTGAAAAAGCGATCGCCACTTTGAATAAACCCTAATTTTTGGTAAAAGCCTACAGCTAAATCAGATGAGTTGACAGTGATTTTATCCAGACCATTGCTACATCGAGTGAAAAGTTCTCTCCCGATTCCTTTCCCAGCAAAATCTCTGCGGACGAAGAACAACGACAGATGATTTCCTCTACGAAATGCAATAAAACCAACAACTATCTGATTTTCTATTGCAATGAGTGTTCTCTCACCACTCAGGATTCTGTCTGTTAATTCTGCTGGAGCGCAAATTTTTTTCCATTCAGCAAGACCTTCTGGTGTCCCATCTGTGAGTTCCCATAATTCCGCAGAAGCGCACATGCAAGCACTAATTTGCGCCTCATCTCCAATCTCTGGCGCTCTATAGGTAATTGTGTCGATCATTTTTTTCAAGGCTGAAATGGTGTACCTTGATGAAAGCGAAGTACCCAAGCGCTATGATTGCGCGACCAAATAGAGCTTCTGCGTGCATACTCGACAACTCCATCATAAGTCACAGCGCTATTGTAGGTGACTTGGGCAGTGTTTTCATCCAGTAAGCGAGCCTGAAATTCCGGTAGGGGAAAGACAGCATCTATTTTTTGACGCGCTACAGCAAGTGTATGTTCTCTGGGATAAATGCGGCCAGAGCGTCCAAACTCAAAGAAATCCTGAGCAATCAGTTCGTTCATCCGTTCCATATCAAAGCGAGTCTCTTCACGCCATAACTCTTCCTCTAGACGTTCGAGGGTTTCTTGGTCTTCTCTACTGATTTTCATTGAATTTCACGTCATCAATACATTGAAATCAAAAAATTTCTGTAACACATGGCTACTTTTATATTTTCTTAAAATGTTCTCAATAAACGGCAATCTTGATTCTCATATTGTTAGATGTTTGTAAAGAAAAGTTACAACTCCCTTAACACTAGGAAATATTCTTATGGTCGTTTCATTTCAAAAGAAAGCACCACATAAGGTTGTAATCATTGGTGGAGGATTTGGTGGACTCTATACAGCCAAGACTCTGGCTCATGCGAATGTAGAAATTACTCTCATCGATAAACGTAACTTTCACCTATTTCAACCGCTTTTATATCAAGTTGCTACAGGTACTTTATCACCTGCGGATATTTCCTCGCCATTACGAGCTGTATTCAGCAAAAGCAAAAATACCCGTGTAATGTTGGGAGAAGTAACTGATATCGATCCCCAAGCACAAACAGTGATTTTGGATGGTCATGTCGTACCTTACGATACCTTAGTTGTCGCCACTGGTGCTAATCACTCCTACTTTGGTAAAGATGACTGGAAAGATTTAGCTCCTGGTTTGAAAACTGTTGAAGATGCGATTGAAATGCGTCGCCGGATCTTCTCCGCATTTGAAGCCGCAGAAAAGGAAAGCGATCCCGAAAAACGCCGCGCTTTATTGACTTTCGTGATTGTTGGTGGTGGCCCCACAGGTGTAGAATTAGCAGGTGCGATCGCCGAATTAGCATACAAAACCCTCACAGAAGACTTCCGCAACATCAACACTTCTGAAGCGAAAATTCTCCTCTTACAAGGTGGCGATCGCATCCTCCCACACATTGCGCCAGATTTATCGAAAGTCGCAGCCAAATCTTTACGCAAGTTGGGTGTGGAAATCCAACTTAACACCAGAGTCACCAATATTGAAAATGATATTGTTACTTTCAAAAAAGACAATGAATTAACTTCTATTACCTCAAAAACTATATTGTGGGCTGCTGGTGTTCAAGGTTCACCAATGGGGAGAGTCCTCACAGAACGTACAGGTGTAGAATGCGATCGCACCGGACGGGTGATTGTTGAACCAGACTTGACTATCAAGGGTTATAAAAACATTTTCGTTGTCGGAGATTTAGGTAACTTCTCCCATGAAGATGGTAAACCCTTACCTGGTGTTGCACCTGTAGCCAAACAACAAGGTGAATATGTAGCTCAACTTATTCAACTACGGCTTCAAGGCTATACTATGCCACCATTCCATTACAACCACGTTGGTAGTTTGGCGATGATTGGGCAAAATTTAGCCGTTGTTGATTTAGGCCCGCTCAAACTCACAGGTTTCCTGGCTTGGGTATTTTGGCTAATCATTCACATCTACTTCTTAATTGAGTTTGACACTAAATTACTAGTAGTATTTCAGTGGGCGTGGAATTACATCACTCGAAATCGTCGCTCTAGATTAATTACCGGTCGGGAAAATTTTGTGACTGTCCAAAGTGCTAACACTAACCTTGTTGACAATAACACTGCTAACAATGAGGCGGTGAATAATGAGGGGGTGAATAATGAGCCTGTTAACAATAACGGTCATAAATTCTTGAGTAAAGTGTAGATACACTGGCAGTAAGGGTGTGAAGATATACCCTTGATGGCGCAAAACCATACAGCAGATTTCGACTTAAAGTAGAGATAATTCTAGGGGTACAAGATATTGTGCCCCTATTGATGCATGTATTTACTGTAAATCTCTAAAAATGATTGTAGATGATTCGCAATTAGCTAAAACCAAACTCCGGCGTACTCTGCTGAAACAACGCCAATTAATGTCGGTGAACGAATGGAGAGAAAAAAGCGATCGCATTTGTCACCAACTGCAAAATTCTGCTTTGTTTACTCAAGCTAAAACCATACTCGCTTATTTTAGTTTTCGCCAAGAACCAGATTTAAGTCCGCTATTTACAGACAACAAATACCGTTGGGGATTTCCCCGTTGTGTGGGTCAATCTATGTCTTGGCATTTGTGGAATCCTGAAGATAGTTTAGCAATCGGCAGTTATGGTATTAGCGAACCCCATCCCCACGCCCCAGTTATCAAGCCGGAGGAGGTTGATTTAATTTTAGTTCCTAGCGTGGCTTGCGATCGCCAAGGATATCGTTTAGGTTATGGCGGCGGTTATTATGATCGCTTATTAAGTTCTCCAGAATGGGCGACAAAACCAACTATCGGAATTATCTTTGATTTTGCTTATTTACCCCAATTACCCGTTGCACATTGGGATAAACCTTTAAATTTCGTCGCTACAGAGAATCAGATAAGGGTATAGGGCAACAAGAGGCAGGGGAGCAGGGAGCAAGGGGGTAGACTGGGACAGAAGCTTGGTTATGAAAGCGAACACCTTCGTTATGAAAGTGAACCCCTTGGTTATGAAAGTGAACCCCTTGGTTATGAAAGCGAACCCCTTGGTTATGAAGGTGAACACCTTCGTTATGAAAGTGAACCCCTTCGTTATGAAAGTGAACCCCTTGGTTATGAAGGTGAACACCTTCGTTATGAAGGTGAACCCCTTCGTTATGAAGGTGAACCCCTTGGTTATGAAAGTGAACCCCTTGGTTATGAAAGTGAACCCCTTCGTTATGAACGCGATCGCATTTTGCGTAATTGCCGAAAAAATCTACTATACAACGTAAATATACTTAAAACTTTTCCCAATGACCAATGACAGCCTTTGCCAGTTATATTTAATTACGCCAACCTATTTAGATCTTTTAAAGCTATTTTTGCGCTCTGTCAGATAAACAACATTCACCAAACAGATGATTAATTGGCAACGTTACCAATCACGGCTGCAAATATTAGGAATGTATGGATTGTTGGGAGCGATCGCCATCCTAACGCTATTTCCCTTACTCTGGTTAATTAGCACTGCCTTAAAATCCCCTACAGAAAATATATTGCAGTCGCCACCGCAATTATTACCCAGTCAACCCACATTAGATAATTTCTTTAATGTGTGGCAGTCCCTACCTTTTGCCCAATACTTGTATAACAGCACTATGGTAGCCTTGCTGACTGTAGCTTTAAATTTGCTATTTTGCGCCTTAGCTGCTTATCCCTTAGCTAGACTCTCATTTCCGGGGCGAGACTGGATTTTTACTGCCATTGTCGCCACGATTATGATTCCGTTTCAAATCGTGATGATTCCCCTGTATATTTTGACAGTGCAAATCGGCTTGAGAAACAGTTATTTAGGAATGATTTTTCCCAGTTTAGCTTCGGCTTTTGGGATTTTTCTGCTGCGACAAGCCTTTATGAGCGTTCCCAAAGAAATAGAAGAAGCTGCCCGTATGGATGGCAGCTCCGAGTTAGGTTTGTGGTGGTTTATTATGTTGCCAGCTATTCGTCCGGCTTTGGTAACCCTGGCTATCTTCGTCTTTATCGGTTCATGGAGTGACTTTCTTTGGCCGTTGATTGTCATTCAAGACGAAAGTTTGTATACCCTTCCCCTAGGAGTCGCCAAGCTTGCAGGTACGTTTTCTCTAGATTGGCGTTTGGTAGCTGCGGGTTCGGTAATTTCTATAGCCCCTGTCTTGGTTCTGTTTCTCTTCTTGCAACGCTATATCGTACCTACAGAAACTGGGAGTGGGGTGAAAGGTTAAACAACTCAAAATTCAATATTATAAATTCCCGGATCAAATAGGATGTCTGAATTCATAATGTTGAACTTTATCTCATCTCGAGATAGGCACACCCTAACTGACAAGAGTGGCAACAATTCAATAAGCACCGCTTTTCAACAATACTACCTGGATCGTCTTAAAAATTAGACCCAGGTCGTAAACTATAGACCACTTACGCTGATAATCGATATCCATACTGACGATCGTTTCAAAATTGATAATACTGGAACGACCGTTAGCTTGCCATTCTCCAGTCATACCTGGCTTGACACGCAATCTTTCCCAGTGATGCGGTTCGTATTTGATTACCTCATCAGGAGTTGGTGGACGAGTACCTACTAGGCTCATATCTCCTTTTAAGACATTCCAAAATTGAGGTAATTCGTCTAGACTGGTACGACGCAGAAATTTACCCACACGAGTAATGCGGGGATCGTCTACGGATTTAAAAATGTGACCTTGAGCTTCGTTTTTTACCAAATGCTTGAGCTTGTCAGCGTTGACAACCATTGAGCGGAATTTCCACATGCGGAAGGGTTTTCCGTTCAAACCACAACGCACTTGGCTATAAAATATTGGCCCAGGGTTATCAATCAAAGTAGCTATTGCTACGGGAACTGCAACTAAAGCCGTAATCGCGAGTCCAACAATTGCACCGAGAATATCGATCAATCGTTTTCTTCTGCTGCTGATAGAAGGGTGTAAAGGTTGTGGAGATAAATTTACAGAATCAATTTGACTCAATAAAGTTAAATTATCCACAATACAATCTTTAACATCAGTAGTGAAAGTAGATAGGGACATAATTAGCCTTCGGTTTTTACTGGACTTAGCCGTTACTACTGTAATTTTCCGTTTCCACCGAGAGTTGTACTGAGTGCTAATATAGACAATTTTTTTCAATATCAACGGCAACTTTACACAATCTTTGGAATTTAATGAGTATTATAAAGTTTCAGTATTTTTTCCGGAGGATGTAGCAAGCCAGTGATATGTAAAAATGCGTAGTAGTTAGCGATGCGAATTGCATAGGATTGCTATGTATCTATGCTAAATCCAGATTTGCCAGGATATAACGCAATACAGTTCAGTTAGCGCCAAAAACCTTAAGTTGCGTAGGTTGGGTTGAGGAACGAAACCCAACATTTCCAGGAGTTTGTTGGGTTTACACACGGTAAGCCCAACCTACAATTATCCTTAACTGAACCGTATTGGGATATAACGATGCGATTCTAGAACGAATATTTTTACCACATGGGGTTGACAGGATTATTAGGGGCGGGGGGTCACCCATTGGTGTCAACTTAACGCGAAACCAGCTTTGTAGCAAGGTTTTTCCCCTCACCCCCAACCCCTCTCCCACCGGGAGAGGGGAGCAAGAGATTTAATTCCCCTTCTCCTGGGGGAGAAGGGGTGAGGGGATGAGGGCGAGGGTTTTTGTACAACACTCGCCGTATATAGCTTTTAGCTTAAGTTGACACAGGTGGGGGTCACCCCGCCCCTACGAGTTGCGTGCTTGGTAAATTAATAATGGGGATGTTTTTTAATTTAGAAATCCCCAAACTAATGAGCAACTTCTAAGGAAAAATTGAGGGTATATGGTTCTTCCAAAGATTGACGAGTACTAGCTTTAATTGCATCTAAATAGCGACGTAAAGCTAGAAGTTGCTGAGAATTAGGGCGATAGGTGAGATTACCTTGTTTTTCAAATAGAGGAGCAGATGCGATCGCATGATAATCTGGGTTCTCTTGGGAACTTTGGGTAAGCCAGTTAATATCTACGCCATTAGGAATTAAACCCGCAGGTAATTCCCCTTCTAAGAAAGCTAACAGGCGTTGCTGACAAGTGCGAGTGTTAACTCCTCTACCCTCAAATAACTGGATAACTTCATTAAAAGATAGGGCACGTTCTGGTAATAGCCGCAGTAATTCTGTAAACAGGAAATAATCGGTGTATTGTTGTCTGGCTAGTTCTAAAACCTGGGGATGTAAAGGTAACATCGCTAAACCATAGGCAACTCGGCTACAATTGGGAGCGCCATTTTCACCCAAATATGCATCTTGCATAATCTTGGCGTTGGGTAGTTTTTGTTTTAGCCAACGGTTAATTGTACCAATGGAAGCAACCCCACCAGTTAAGATAGCTTGATTAATCGCTTCTGTGGGGATACCACGAGCAACCAACAATTTGTTCAGTTCCCGATTTAGGCGGCGCACAAAGGGAACTAAGATTTGGCTTTCTAAATCTCGCCGTTGCAATACCCAACGCTGGTCAGCTAAATCTAAGGTGAAAGATTCTTGATGTTGTAAAATCAACTTCAAAGCTAATGCTGCATCGAGTACCGCTTGTCCTAACAGCGAACTTTCTAAACGCTGCTGGAGACGAACGCGAGCGCTAATATCTGGTTCTCCCACACGGGGAAGTTCTAATTCTTCCAAACCCAAACTTTGCCAATGCATGTAGTCTAAACCGGGAATATTCGAGCGCCACAATCCTGGCTGAGAGCTAATTTGCTCCCCAACAATTTCTGAACGCGATTGGCGAGATTTTGGTGGTACTAATAATTGACAAATAATATCTTGCTCAATACTCTTGCCACCATAGGCAAAGCTATGGAGCATGAAATCATTATGAGTTAGTTCTTGGAAGTTTTCTGCTAAATCTACTAATGCCATTTCGGTGGCGGTTGCGCCAATATTCAGCGCTAGGGTATTACCTAGCAAAGGCTGCTCGTTAATTTGAATCGGGCGCAAACCTTGATTACTGCTTAATTGTACCGTTTCACCGTTGCTAGCATTGAGTAAGCTTAAAAGACTAGCGATCGCTTCTTCGACAAAAAAGACTTGCTGGGGATGTTGGACTAATTTACTTGTCAGCAATGCTTCCCGCACATTAAAGCGATATTGTTCTGACCAACTAGCTGGACAAGTGCAGATTGCCCCGGCAAGATTATTGATAATATTGCGAAAACTTTGCTCGTCTAAACCAACAGCCGCAGCGGCTAAACCTTGAGTAGTACTTTGGCGATCGGATTTTAATGTTAATAGTAGTTTAGAGAGCGATCGCACTACCCAAACTAACGGCCCCGCAGAAAATTCGTTAAATTGCAGTACGGGTTCCCATTTTTGTCTAGCACTTTTGTAGGGAATAGCTAGTTGTAAATATGGTTTCAACTGCGCCGAGTAGGAAGTCTTAATTAAGTCAGATGCTGGTGCATTTTCCCCCTCACCTTGGTTGACAGAAGCAGTGGGAAGATAAACTTCTGCTGGTAACCTAAATGATTGTTGAAAAGCAGATGCTCCGGCTTGGTTTTCTGCTAACCAATAGATCGGATAAACGACAAAAGTTGAACTATTTAACAGTGCCGCAGAAATTCCCGTCGTTCCTAAATCAATTCCTAAATACCAGCGCGATTCCTGATTATTTGTTAATGAGACTTCTGGCTGATTTCCACTGTGTGCTACAGACAAAGAAGGGCTTGCTGCATCGGCTGTTGTCTCTTGCTTTTTTTTTTCAATTATCGGGCTAAAGTGTAATTCCGGCTCTGTTTGCGGCGCAGCACCCGCCGCCATTTGTGGTAATTCATTGTTAGTAGTAGACTCTTTTTGTAACTGTTCTTGATGGTTTTGATTGTTGCTATTCACCCAACTAGTAATTAGCTTGGATGGAGAATTTAGTAACCCATCAAATTGAGCTAAATCTTCATCCAATAATTGCAACTGCTCCTCATCCAAGGTAATCTCTGGCATGGTAGGAGTTACTTCTGGCTCTAGCAAATTTTCCTGTGCTGAAGCCGGAATATAATTATCGAAGGATTGATTTTGCTCTTCATCGAGAATTACTACTTCTGGTTTGGCGGTTTTAGGCGTGAATGTTGTAGTTTTAATAACTTCGTTAACAGATTCTAAGGCTGGAAGGATTTCTGTATCTCCATCCCCTAGTAGCTCTGTCAGGGCTGTAATCGTATAAATACCAGATTGATTGGCTTGAGCTTCTGGGACAGTAACTACTTCTGGTGGCGAGCTAGTTGTCTCTGTGGCTTCGTCAAAAAATAAATCTTGCCATTCTGGTGATGGCTCGGTTTGCTGTATGGGTGGCTCTGGAATTGGCAAAGTGGCGGCTGTTTCTAACACAGTATCCGCCGCTGGAGTATCGGTAACGCTTAAATCTAATAGATCTGCTCCAGAAGTATCTTCTTCGGCGGTGACTGCATCCGCTACTACTGGTGGCGGCGAAACTGCTCTAAGTGAGTTAGGAATATTTTCCCTACTAAACAAGCTCGCATACAGTTGATCTACTTCATCCGCTGGGGAACTATCTACCAGGAATGTATTCGGAATTGCCGCCTGAGTTTGTGGGGTAGGTGGGGTTGCATCTGCAATCAGTTGCGACAGCACCGTATCTAAATCTTCTGTGGTAGGATCTGGTGCTTCTGGCTGTGGCTGGATTGGGGTTTGATGATCAACTGAATCGCTGCTGGTTTGGCTAATTGATAAAGCTGGGCGATCGCCGGGAAATTGTTGTATATACTGGGTCAAGTTATTGACAAAGCCGACCATTACCTGTTCGCCTTGTAATCCTTGATTGTGCATTCTCGCCAAGGCTTGCGATAGGGATTCGTGGTAAGTAAGAATATTCCGCTGTAGTGCTTCAAAGACTACATTCACAGTCCCATCTAAGGAGAGTAAGCGTTGATCTAAGTCCTTGGCTAGCTTAGATAGGCGCTCTCCTTGGGGTGATGTTTCGGATATACCACCTGGATTTACTGTTACAGGTGAATTGGTTACACCTTGAGTTAACTGGGCAGTTAAACTAGGCAGCAAGCGATTGCCTAAAACTTGTAAAAATTCGTTAATTATCTGCTCTTGATTTGCCAACTGTTGGCTGAGGGAATGGCTCTGTAGTCTTCTTTGCTCTAGCTGACGAATTTCTTGTACTAGCGCCGCTCGCTCTTGTAATAAGCCAGCTAATTCGGCTTTGATTGGCTGAATTAAAGCCGAGATAGCTGTAGTAATTTGTTCTTGCTCTGCTTGCTGGTTTTCACTTACAGACTGATGATTGTGTTCAACAAACTTTGCTAACAAAGGCGATAGAGTTTTTTGTTCAGCGGGTTTGTTTGGCTCATCCGCCGCTAAAGTTGTAGTTTCTGCCAATCTCCCCAGAAAGTCGCGAGTCCGCTCTAGAACCTCTCTTGGCTCTTGAGACTGTCCAGACAACAACTTAGACAGACGCTTACCATTACTGGCAAGTAAATTGTCAATATCTGCGATCAATTTTTGAATTTCATCTGTGTGAGAAGTCACTTTAGATACCTTATGTAGAAATTTACGTTAAATTGGCGAGGAAATTAATTTACAATAATTAAAGTTACAAGGGCTGGCTTTTACCCGTCGAGTTGTTGGGTGCAATTGTGTTGATGCGATCGCTTTTGGCAATCTTGGCGATTGTTAATTCAGTAACTATTTACGAAAATCGGCTTGGTAGCTACTGAAAGTCAGAGAGGACAACAGATGTTTGGTAGCGTCAGCAGCACAACAGTCTACTGGGTGCTGTCCTTGCTCACCAAACAAGTAATGTTATAGCTTCTCAGATTTCATAGCATAAAAAAACAAAAAAAATACCACAGTTATTAAACTACTTTTGGTAAAAAAACAATTTGTGTACCTAACCAGCAACTAGTAATCAGGGGTGTTGACGGTTGACGGTTGACGGTTGACGGTTGACGGTTGACGGTTGATGGTTGACGGTGGTAGGGGCGGGTTTACAAATATCTTCGCTTTTATAATCCGAATCTCGGTGAACCCGCCCCTACAGACTGTTGACGGCGATGCACTGAAGCTCTGCCGTTCGCGTAGCGTCCCGTAGGGAAGTGTTGCCCGTTGCCCTTTAAATCTTCTGCCTTGAGCCAAAAACAGCTAAAAGTTTTAGGTTAGCAAAAATTAACTCCCTTGAGTATCATTAATGATGGTTACCTGTGTTTTGAAGTCATCGGGCTTTCTTTAGAGTTAGCTCCCAAACCAAGACTTCAAAAACCACAATCTGCTTGATGCATAATTGTTTCTAGGTTTATATCGCTTTCTTGTGTATCATAGTTTAGTTTTATTTTGTTACAGGACTGTGTTTTGATAGCTGAGGCTGAATATAGCGATCGCGTTTGTTGTATACCCAACAGCTTTATTTAATAAGTATGTAATCAAGATGTTGTAATGGAAGACCGATATAGCGTGCAAACGCCTGTAAATCCCTGGATGATCGCGTCGGCCCCCTTTTTTCAAGGGTTGCCCGAACTGGTTGTAGAATCAGCTCTCACCCATCTTGTGACTCGTACTCACCCAGCCAATCAGGTAATTCTACTGGAAAATGACTGGGGTGGTTCTGTATATTTTATTGTGGATGGATGGGTCAAAATTCGCACCTATAACCTAGAAGGCAAAGAAGTGACGTTGAATATTCTGGGTAAGGGGGAATTGTTTGGTGAAATGGCGGCGTTAGATGAAGTACCTCGCTCTACCGATGTAATTACTCTAACACCCACAATAATTGGCAGTATGCCGTCACAGGACTTTGTCAAGTTACTGCAAACAGAACCCCTAGCTGGAATGCGATTAGCGCAATTAATGGCGCGACGCTTACGCCAAGTCAATCGTCGGCTGCGCTTGCGGGAATCTGACAGCCAGTCACGAGTGGCAGATACTTTGCTATTTTTGGCAGAAGGACAAGGTAAAAAGGCACAAACAGGCACGGAAATACCTAATTTACCACATCGAGAACTAAGTAGTTTAAGTGGGCTGGCGCGGGAAACAGTTACAAGAGTGTTGACTAGGTTAGAAAAGAAAGGCTTAATTAAACGGGATCAGGATATTATTTGTATTCCCGATATCTCAGCTTTGGAACGAATGATCGTTTAAAAACTTGTCAATTGAAGCTTAAACGCGTCTAAATTGAACATTTTTCGTGAAAGCTGTCACTTGTCATTAGTCATTAGTCATTTGCGGAAAGGACACAATGAACAATGACAAGTGGCAAAGCGACAAGCTGATGAGTCAATATACAGTTTAAATGCGTCATAGCTTATGAGTATCTTAGATTCTCTGCCAGAGGAACCTGAGCAAAGCCCATCTTCAACATCGCCAATTAGTCAAAATTCAGAGTTAGACAAACAAGGTAGTCATGTGAAGTTTGGCAATGAAGACAAACTGCGATCGCCCAAACTCAAGGTTGATGCACCTCTGAGAATGGTGGAAACGGCTTTTTTAGCGAGTACTGCTAGTTTAATTTGGTTTGTTAATTTTTACTTTCCCTTAGGGCCAGTTTTACGGATATTTTTTCCCATCCCGATTGCGCTGGTTTATCTCCGTTGGGGGCGAAGAGCTGCGAGTATGGCAGCAGTCACATCTGGGTTACTGCTGGCGGTATTAATGGGGCCAGTGCGGAGTTTGTTATTTGTTATGCCCTTTGGCGTGATGGGCGTGCTATTAGGAACCACATGGAACCGTCGTGCCCCCTGGATAGTGTCGATTACCTTGGGTATGCTACTAGGTACTTTAGGAGCCTTTTTCCGCGTCTGGTTACTATCTTTGTTGTCTGGTGAGGATTTGTGGGTTTATGCGATCAACCAAGTCACAGAGTTAGCGGAGTGGTTATTCCTCAAGCTGGGGTTATTAAGCAATCCCAGTATTTTTTGGATTCAAGTCGGCGCGATCGCTCTGATTATGTTAAATAATTTTATTTATTTATTTATCGTCCACCTAGCAGCATGGCTACTCTTAGATCGTCTAGGAAATCCCATCCCCCGTCCGCCACGTTGGGTACAAGTTTTAATGGATTATGAATAATAGTCATTTGTCATTGGCAAAAAAGACAACTGACCACTGACGACTGACTACTGACCAACCTATGATTAATATTTATACCCAAATTCCTCAGGGTGAAGCCTGGATTAATAAGTACCGCGATCGCTTGCCTATATTTGCTTGTATTTTAGGTTTTACGGAAACTGGCTTAATTCCGGGGATTTCGGCGGCGGGAAAGACTCCAGAAGACCGCAAGTTAACTGCTTGTGCTGATGCTGAATTTTTATCCTACGGAGCAGAACATCAAGCCAAGTATCCTTTACCACCTTTAACTGCGGGTGCTTCACCTGTATTGATTTCCCGCGCTGTGGTTGAAGCGTTACCAACTCCAGTTTATTTATTGAATGCTGGCTTACCCCAAACCCCAGCAGTACCGACAATTGATTTGGGAGGCGTTCCCGCTAGATGTTTAAGTCTGGGTAAGGCGATGGAACTTTCCACAGTCCAGCACCTACTAGAGCAAGGCCTACATTGGGGTGCGGTGCTGGCTGCAAATCTTCCACAGAGTTATTTAATTTTAGGTGAATGTGTAGTCGGCGGTACGACTACCGCCTTGGCAATTTTACAGGGTTTGGGCATAGCTGCTGAGGGGAAAGTTAACAGTAGTCATCCAGTGTGTAACCACATACAAAAATCGGCTTTGGTACAAGCCGGTTTAGCCAGGATGCAAGAAAACTCAAATTCCCTCGATCCTTTAGAATTAGTCGCCGCTGTAGGCGATCCGATGCAGGTGGTAGTTGCAGGAATGGCGATCGCTGCTAGTCGTCGCTGTGGTGTGTTGCTGGCTGGTGGGACGCAAATGTTGGCAGTTTATGCCTTGATGAATGCGATCGCCCAAACCTACAATTTACCTTGGCAAACAGCAGAGGTGGTTGTGGGTACCACCCGCTGGGTAGCCGAAGATCCTACAGGCGGTACAGTGGAATTAGCTCTGAATTTAGCTAAAACAAGCATGATTAGGGGTGGAGAGGTTCCACCCCTATTAGCAACTCAACTGAGTTTTGCTGATTCTCGTTATCCCCAACTCCAAGCTTACGAGCAGGGTTTTGTGAAAGAAGGCATGGGCGCTGGAGGAGCTGCGATCGCTGCTAGTCTGAGTCTAGGTTGGCAGCAACCACAACTTTTGGAAGCCATTGAACAACAACTTGAGCGTTTGAGCAGATTCAATCACCAATAGCGGATGCTAAAACTCAGAAATTTCCTATAAATAAATTAGTGAATTCTCTCCCGCAGTAATTGTTCTTCTAAGGCTGCAATGCGATTATACGCTGCTGTTAATTGAGCTGTTAGTCGTTGTATTTGAATTTCTGGTGAAATGGTTCTTTCTCCACCTTGACGATTCATATCTGGATAAATCCCGTCTGACAACACATCTTTGTGTTCCATGTCAGGATTGAAATTGAGATTAGCTTTGAATTGATGGTAATGTAAGGCTTCGCTATTTTCTGAATAACTTTCTCTTGCCTGGGTTCTAGCTAAAGAGCACTCTGACAAAGTTTGAGAAACTTTATTGTCCAGTTCCTCAATTACTTGGCAGAGGGCATCCAGTTTATAGCTCAGAGTCATGATCTGCTTTTGTAATGGCTCCATTTAATACCCTAATCCGCATATTTTCTCTATGTTATTCAATTTACTGGCAACCTTAAAAATACTTATGAATTATTTAATTTTTCCCATCCATTGTAGGAATGTGACATTAATTTCATTACTTATAAACATAACTCAATATTTATGATGTTAAACTTTACCAATTATTTTAAGAAATATTAAGCTCAACGTTGTTACTTTCCAATAACCAGAATAAAGCTGCTAAATCTTTCAATTTTTTCGGTATTTTTCCGTTAATCTAGACAAATCACAGCGGATTCAGTCATCTGTTTTAGAGGATAAACATGAGTTTGTTAAAAAGAATTTTGTGTCACTTATCCCTTTTCCTGCTTGGCTCTACTAGTTATTACGGAAGGATGACAATTTAATCAGAAACCAAAGAAATAATTAAGAATTAAGTAATTTAGGTAACCTAGAAAAATTGGCCAGACAAAAACCCGAAAAAGTATTGTTACAGGTCAAAATGATTTAATTACCGACTCAAAATACTAAATTAAAATAACAAATCAAAAAATACAATTAGTTTCAGTATTTATGCTAGTGTTATTTTACTGTTGATTGTGGCATGTTAAGTCCCATCATTTTTTCCCATCACCAAAACTGGGATGCACTTGGCTAAATCCGGTACTTCCAGGCGGAAGAAAGTTATAATATGAAATTTTATATTTAAACATCAATGGATCGACGTTCCTTTTTATTAGCCACAGGTACATTAGCACTTTCACAACTGCTGATTGGCTGTAATGGAAGCAGCCAGACTCAACTGAAAGTACAGCTATTAAAAGGTTCTATACCTGCTCAGGTAGTTAATAAATTTCAGAAAGCTTTGAAGTCACAAGAGCAATTAAAATTTGCACCTGTAGAACAGATACAAGATTTATTTAAACAATTACAAAATTGGCAACAACAGCCCAAATCGAAAGATGAGCAAGGATGGAGTCGTTATATCCCTTGGATACAAGCACAAAAAACCCCAGTAGCTGATTTGGTGTCATTGGGTGATTTTTGGCTAAAAGCTGCAATTGAGCAAAAGTTGATCCAACCGTTGAATGAAGCAGAGATTAAACAATGGTCAGCTTTAGACGAGCGGTGGAAGAATTTGGTAAAACGCAACGATAATGGTAATCCCGATCCTCAAGGAAAAGTGTGGGGTGTTCCTTACCGTTGGGGTAGTACAGCGATTGTTTATAACAGTAAAAAATTCCAAGGATTAGGATGGACGCCAACAGATTGGAGTGATTTGTGGCGCAGTGAATTGCGATCGCGGATTTCTCTACTCAATCACCCTAGAGAAGTCATTGGTCTGGTGTTAAAAAAGTTAGGTAATTCCTACAATACAGAAAATATCGACCAAGTACCAGATTTAGAAACAGAACTACGCGCTTTAAATCAACAAGTCAAGTTCTACAACTCTAACACCTACCTTGAACCCTTAATTATTGAGGATACTTGGCTAGCTGTTGGCTGGTCTGAGGATATTATCCCCGTCCTATCGCGTTATCCCCACCTCAAAGCAGTGATTCCCAAATCAGGAACAGCCATATGGGCTGATTTGTGGGTACGTCCTCAAGGCGCACAAAAAGATAGCTTAGCTAATCAATGGATGGATTTTTGTTTGCAAAGTGCGATCGCCAAGGATATTTCTGTACTCAGCAAAACTAATTCGCCAATTGCTCCCAATATTGTTGCTTCAGAAATTCCTGCGCAATTAAGGAATCTGTTAGTAAATAACCAAGAAGTTTTAGCTAAAAGTGAATTTTTACTGCCCTTACCTCCAGAAGCAACAAAGCAGTATGAATCCTTATTTATGGCAATTAAAATTGAGTAGATAAAAATTTATCAATTCATTTCGTATGTTAGGACTGAAATCCTGACTACGATCTGAAAATAATATGCAAGTTGCCTAAGGGAACTCCAAAAAATAAATTATTCCGTTCAAGTCGTTGACGGTTGACAGTTGACTGTTAACTGTGAACTGTCAACCGTCAACAGTGAACAATAGTAATGGAATATTTTTTTACTTGGAAGTCCCTAAGTACTGTTCAATTAAATAATAAGGCATAAATATAAGCGATCGCTTCATAAATTACTGTGCGCACCCCTTCGCTATAACGCCACCATTGCTGAGGCTCGTAATTTCTGGTTTTAGTAGCGATCGCACCGACTTGAATTTCCGGAGCCAGTAATCTTTTAAAAACTAACCAACTCCTGCGAGTATGGGCATCTAAGGATACCAGATTAATTGATGCTGGCTGTAGATTTGCTTGGGATAGCCAACGCTTAAATTCCGCTACAGATGCATAGCTACGATCCTTAGTTACCATAGGTGTAGGTACAGCTATCACTTTATCTGGTGGTAAACCTAATTTTTGCAAAGTGGCTGCTGATACATCTGCAAAACTATGATATTCAGTTAAATAATTTCCTACTTCTAAGGGACTTCCTGTAGTAATTATTTGCCGATAATTACCATTTTGAAATTCAGTGACAGCTTCTTGCAATGCGTAGTCTGGTAGCCATCCTTCCACAACCATAAATTCTGCTGATTTCAGAGGAGAAGTAACGGCTAGAAATGGATGTATATGAGTAATTATGAAAATTACCCAACTAGCGATGAGAGCGATCGCAATTATCCATCCCTGAGCCGTTAATGTCCAGATTTCTTGGCGTTTGATTAAGGTAATTTTGGGAAGTTTCAGCCACCGACGATTTCTTCTCTTCTGCATTAAACCTTTGCTGAACGCTGTTGTTTCAAATAAGCAAAGACAGATTTATCTCCAATATCCGCAGGAATTGCTTGCACCGTTTTACGCAAGGCAAATATTAAAAATAAAATTGCCCAAGCTCCTAATATAACTTGTTCCGCCTGAGCAGGTAAAATTCCGACTAAATGACCGAGTAATAATAGAGGTACGATAAAAGTTAAGAATTTGGTTTCTAGGCGATTAAAGCAAAAAGCTTCTTTGAAATAAATACCTGTGAGCGCAACAAAGGTAAAGCCAATTCCGAATAAGGTAAGCGGATGATTGTAAACGGTAACAGCTAAAGGTTCCTGACTCCATAGTGCCAATCCGATTGCAGCAATGGTGCCAATTGCCCAAAAAACCTGTAACAATCTGTGCAGTATCACCATATATATATGAATGGTGAATAAACTCACGCCGAGAGCCAGAGTAAAACAGGCGTATAGCAGAGTGAGGATGTGATAATTTATTGGCTGATTGTTGAATAATACTAAAGCACTACCAATTGCCAAACTAACTGCTGCTCCCGTTAATCCCGCACGGTAGATGATAACACCGATGCGATCGCTCTGAGTAATTGTAAATTCCCCAAACTGACCTTGATAAACTGCTGGTGTGGATAATGTTTGTGTAGTCATAATTAATCAATTTGGATTGAGCATCTGTAGTAGTCACTAGTCTAATAATTAATAATTTCTAGACTATCTTGCAAGTTTAACTGTAATTGTAAATGTGCATTTCCGTTATTTATAGCAATTTCTACCCAGCCATTACTTTCCACTAAAGCGATCGCTTCTCCTCTCTTCACATGACTGTAAGTTTCCGCACCAGGGATAGTCAAACCACCCACTTGTACGCACCAGTTTTTACCTTGTACGTAACTTCCAGGAATGTTACTTACTAAGTTACCAAAATGGTCAATATATTGAATACAACCGAGGACACCACTTGGAGTTTGCTGACACTCACTGATATTTAGCTGTACCAAAGTTGCGGGATCGATAGCTGTTCCTAATTCTTGAATTGGTACACCACTAGCTAGATTAGCTCCCACTGGTGCAAAGATATCTCTCCCGTGAAATGTGTTACTTGGTTGGGGAGTCCGCCAATAGTTACAATTTGTTAACTCAACGGCGGCGATCGCTATATTTTGACTGAGTATGCCACTAAATAGCCCATTATCTGGCCCTACTAAAAATCCTCCAGCAAATTGTAGCGCGATCGCTCTGCGACTACTGCCCACACCGGGATCTACCACCGCTATATGTACTGTCCCTGTAGGAAAATAAGGATAAGCATTCATTAAACAAAACCTAGCAGCAACAATATTTTGCGGCGGAATCTGGTGGGTTAAATCGATGACTTTGAGGTTGGGGTTGATTTGCGCGATCGCACCTTTCATCACTCCTACATAAATATCGCGATCGCCAAAATCGCTCAATAACGTCACAATACCGGGTTGTGGTAACTTTTGCTCCTGGGGTGAGGATGCATTACAGATACTTGCTGGCTCTATAGTCATAGTAGAAGTATATCTATACACATGCAAAAAAGTAATTATTTCTGTAACAAAGGCTACGGAATTTATGCTATATTAGGAAAACAAAATAAAAAAGTGAAAACTTAACCAGGTAATCCTTATGAATACAAATAGATTACAAGCTGCTAACAGAGCTAAAGAAGCGCACAAACAAAACATTCAACGCAACATTGAGCGCCGTTTGCAAGTAGCTAGATCCCAAGGTGACGAAAAGCTAATCCGTCAATTAGAAGCGGAAATGCGTTATTTTGGCTAAATAAAGCTTTTATTCTGCGTAGTTTTGTTGTGTGTCAGCCCGCTCAGGCGGGTTTTTGTTTGGGAATTGTCAGTTGTCAGTTGTCAGTAGGGGCGGGTTTATGGGAGATCGTTATGAATATTTGAGGATATCTGTGAACCCGCCCGTACAGTTGTTAGTTGTCAGTTGAGTTCATCTGGCTGAAGGAAGATGCATCACTTCACACAAGGAAAATTTCAGGGCGAGATTTTCCCGTTCTTGACGATGATTAATTCGTAGTAAGCACTTCAGTGCTTCCCAACAAAGGACTAAAGTCCTTACTACGAATTACGAATTACGAATTATCGCCTAAGTTTTTGGTTTGAAAGTTGAAGCAACGTGCAATTCTTTTAACTGCTTCGCATCAACTCCAGAAGGTGCATCTGTTAACACACAACGGGCTTGTTGTGTCTTCGGAAAAGCGATGACATCGCGAATGGATTCTTCCCCAGCTAATAGCATCACTAATCGATCTAAACCGTAAGCGATACCACCATGAGGCGGTGTTCCATATTCAAAAGCTTCTAACAAAAAGCCAAATTTATTTTGGGCTTCTTCTGGCGATAAACCTATAGCTTCAAACACCTGTTCTTGCACATCTCGCTGATAAATCCGCCGACTACCACCGCCAACTTCAAAGCCGTTAAATACTAAATCATAAGCTTGGGCGCGAGCGGTTTTTAAGTCATGTAAATCATCGGGATGGGGGGCTGTGAAGGGGTGGTGTAATGCTTCTAAGCGTTTTTCATCTGCATTCCACTCGAACATGGGGAAATCGGTAATCCAGAGCAAGTTAATTTTTTCTGGATCGATTAACCGAAATTCCTTAGCAACAAATTGCCGCAATCGATCTAAAGTTTTATTAACTGTAGCAACATCACCCGCCCCAAATAATAATAAATGACCGGCTTTTGCACCTGTACGGCGTAAAATTTCCGCTTTTTGTTCGGGGCTGAGGTTGTCTTTAATCGCCCCAATTGTGTCAATTTCACCATCTTCGCGAACGCGAATATAAGCTAAACCTTTCGCACCTGCTTCAGCGGCTTCTTTGAACATATCACCGCCTGGTTTGATGCGGACATTAGAAATAGCATCGTTACCGTTGGGAATGGGTAAAATTTTGACGATCCCACCATGAGCGATCGCATCGCGGAAGACTTTGAAACCAGAATCTTTTAAAACATCAGAAACATCAACTAGTTCTAAACCATAACGGGTATCTGGTTTATCACTACCATAGCGTTCCATCGCCTCAGCATAGGTAAGACGGGGGAAAGGATGTGGTAACTCAATTCCTTTGACGCTTTTGAAGATATAAGCAACTAACTTCTCGTTGAGTTGGATAATTTCTTCTTGGGACATGAAACTCATTTCCATGTCTAACTGCGTAAATTCTGGTTGTCTGTCGGCGCGTAAATCTTCATCGCGGAAGCAACGCGCCACCTGATAGTATCTGTCCATACCCGATACCATCAGCAATTGTTTAAATAATTGCGGTGATTGGGGTAAAGCAAACCACTCGCCGGGGTTAACGCGACTGGGGAGAATGTAATCTCTAGCGCCTTCTGGGGTAGAACGAGTCAGTATTGGGGTTTCAATTTCAATAAAACCTTCTACGTCTTCTAAGTAGCGGCGCATAGCTTTTACAACTTGATGACGCAATTGGATATTTCGCGCCATGCGATCGCGTCGCAAATCTAAGTAACGATACTTCAGTCGCAATTCTTCGCGCACTGACTCAGTGTCAGCCGTGGAAACCTGGAATGGTAACTGTTTGCGCACACCATTGAGTAGTTCAATTTTATCCGCGTAGATTTCGATTTCACCTGTAGGTAGGCGAGGATTGAGAGATTCGTCGGGACGTTGTGTCACCCTACCAGTGATTGCGACAACGTATTCATTCCGCAGAGCATTCGCCTGCTCATAGGAATCTGGGGTGCGTTGCGGATCGCTGACAATCTGGACAATACCAGAGCGATCGCGTAAATCTAAAAATATCACGCCCCCATGATCGCGGCGACGGTCTACCCATCCGTACAAGGTAACAGTTTCTCCAATATCTTCTTTTCGGAGTTCGCCGCAATAGTGAGTTCGCATAGTAGTTAATTCTGTTCTTCCGCTCTAGATGGGCAAGTAAATGTCAAAGCCTTCCCATTATCTAGCATCAATAGTATCTAATTGAAGACAAGATGGCATAATCTCCTGCCAAGGAGCTGAGGAGATCGCTTTGAGATATCTTTTTGTAACTATATGCTAGGTTCCGCCCTGATGCGTGCATAGCCCAGATAACCAGGTTTTTTCAATATTGCTCATCAGTATGCTGACACTGAAATATGTTTGCATGAATTTTTTTTGCATCGGTTTCTGTATCGGCTACTTCGCTGAGGTATTGCTTACCCAAGCTTGGATATGTCAGACATCAACATAAATACGTATATTTTTGAAAATAGATAGGAATCTTAATATACACTACATCTTAATTCAAAATTAATTCCCTATGCAAAATTTTCTCGCCAAAATGGCTACAAAACTGTCAGCAAAACAGTTAAATTTTAAATTATCCATTTACAGATAACCTTGATATATTTGGCTGAGAATAATTGCTGTAGCAATCATAAATGTATTAATGAATATTAATGCTTAATTATTGATTTCTTCAATGGAGAGTCTGATTGCAACAAAGATGAATATTTTAATTTTGGGTAATGCAGAGGATTCACATGCTGCACATATTAAACAAGCCTTAACCCAAGCAGGTGTCACAGCAGATTATTTAGATACTGCTTTATTTCCTTCCCAGATAAAAATGTTTTGGCAACCTGATACACAAATAGGGGGATTAATCCTAGGCGAACGCCGCTTAAATTTTACAGATATTAAAAGTGTATTTTGGCGACAGTTTTCTGGAGTTTATATTCCTGAGTTACAGGATGATGAACAAAGAAGAATCGCCTTGAATGATTCAATGAGTACTTTGCGATCGCTCCTGCAAGCTTGTCCTTGTCGATGGGTAAATTCCTGGGAAGCTTACGAATTTCATAAAGAAAAACCTTTACAACTAAAAGCTGTTAAACAACTGGGAGTAAATATTCCTGCAACTTTGATTGCTAACGATCCCCAAGCAATTACAGAGTTTGCACAGTCGCACGAAAAAGTTATTTTTAAGCCTGTGTATGGCGGCGCACATACCCAGTTAGTCACAGAGTTTCATTTAGATCCCAAACGCTTGAATTTGGCTGTAAAAATTTCTCCTGTGACTTTACAAGAATATATTGTCGGTACAAATATTCGTAGTTATGTAATTGCTGATTCCGTCTACTCTGCGGAAATTCGCAGCGCTGCTTTAGATTTTCGCGAAGATATGGAAGCTGAGTTAATTCCAAAAGAAGTACCTGAATTTGTCAAACAGCAATGTTTAGCGATTACTCAAGCATTAAAGTTACAGTGGACAGCAATTGATTGGCGATTAAAACCTACGGGCGAATATATATTTTTAGAAGCTAATCCTAGCCCGATGTTTTTGCATTTTGAAAAACAAACTGGTTTTCCGATTACAGAACAATTGTTGAAGTTGCTGATGCATTAATGAATTAATTTTTAATTAAAAATTAAATACAGCCACCCACAAGTAAGAGCCATTTTTGTCGGCAGAGAGACCCCTCCCCTACAGGTGGTTATATTTTTTTAATTGGTATGAACTAAATAAAAAATAAAATTATTTTTGAAAGTTAATCATAGCCATTTTGGCAACTTTTTTAGGCAAATAAGCCAAAATGGCTAGAACAAAACGTCAAGCTGGATTAGGCTAAAAAATAGCTAAATAAATATAGCTAAAAGTAAGCTAATGCACGTCTAAATTGCATAACTACTAATCAAGGTGTTAACTGTTAACATCCCTCATGATTGTCAAACTTTCTGTTGGCGATATTTTGTTGATTAATTGTGTTGTAGGTTCAGGAAAAAATTTTATGCATCACCCTTTTGGACTCAATCTTTCTGATTTAGAATTGCTAGAACTAGATTTTGAAGAACAGCTAGCAGAAGCGGAAGCTGAACAAGTTCAAGGTGGAACTCAAGGTAGAATTGATGTAACTACCTTGGCTTTAGGTGAAGAAGGTGGAACTGATGTAACTACTTTGGCTTTAGGTGAAGAAGGTGGAAATTTTACTACTAAGGCTTTAGGGGAAGAAGGTGGTGATATCCAGTGTATATCTGCTCCATGTCCAGGAAGCGAAACAGGTGGTAATCCTCGTCCAACTCCTAAGCCACCTGTAGTTTCTCGAATTAAATCTGAACATGGCGGCCCTATTTATACCAAAGCTCGACATGGTTTTGAAGGGGGTGGCTGGCCGATTCATTAGTTACTAATTATTTTTTCAGAAGTCTGGCGATCGCTTGCACTAATTCATCAGATTCTACTGGTTTGGCTAGGTGCTTTTGAAAACCCGCCGCTAAAGCCTGTTGTTGGTTCAACTCACCTGCAAATGCTGTCAGCGCGATCGCGGGAATTTTACCGCCTTGCTCTATTGCCATAGTTCTAATTTCTCGTATCAATGTATACCCATCTATTTCCGGCATGGCGATGTCGCACAGCAGAATGTGGGGTTGTGAATGTTTCAACTCTGCTAAGGCTGCGGCTGCTGATGCTGCTGCGGTGACTTCAGCACCATGTTGTTGCAGAATAAAACTCAGTAAATCCCTGGTATCTACATCGTCATCCACTACTAGTATGCGGACTCCAGTAAAATCTAATGTATTTTCTGGTGGAATTTCCTGGGGTTTTTGGGCTGTTGTGGCTACTAAAAGCGGTAATTTGACTGTAAAGGTAGCTCCCTGTCCTTCTCCAGGACTGTCTGCATGAACTGTACCACCATGCATTTCGACAATGTGACGCACGATCGCTAATCCTAACCCTAAACCACCAAACTGGCGGGTGGTGGCGCTATCTGCTTGACGAAATGTCTCAAATACGTAAGGTAGAAACTCTCGGCTAATTCCTTTACCAGAATCGCTGACTTGAATTTGAGCTTCGCTACCAACAGACTCTAGTTTGATGTTCACTTGTCCACCTGGGGGGGTGAACTTAACTGCATTGGAGAGCAAATTCCACACTACCTGTTGCAAACGACTAGAATCACCCAGGAAATGCTTGACAGGGGAAACAATTTCTGTATGAAGTTGAATTGATTTAGCTTCCGCCGCCAAACGTACTGTTTCCTTCGCCGCCTCAATGGTGGCTGCTAAATCAACCGGACAAATATTTAGTGTCAATTTCCCTTGCAGAATCCGGGAAATATCTAATAAGTCGCCAATTAGTTGAGTTTGCAATTTAGCATTGCGCTCGATTGTCTCTAGGGCGATCGCTTTTTTAGCATCATCCAATTTGCCATTCCGCAGCAGCTTTGTCCAGCCCAGAATTGGATTTAAAGGCGTACGCAGTTCATGAGACAAGACTGCGAGAAATTCATCTTTAATTCGGTTTGCGGATTCTGCTGCTTCCCTAGCTCTCTGCTCCCGCAGTAATAATTGTTCGCGCTCCTGTTCTGCTTGCTTGCGTTCGCTGATATCAATATTGACACCTAAAAACCGCTCGACTTCCCCATCTACACTCCGGATAATTCGCCCTTTAGATGACAGCCAGACCATAGCACCATCATTGCGGACGATGCGGAATTCGTCGTAGTATTCATCACCTTGAGCAAACAAATTTTCCACAGTTTGCAATGTGCGTTGGCGATCGTCAGGATGAATAAAATCTGTCCAAGACTTGATGCTAGGTTCTTCAATATTGCGCTCTAAGCCCAAAATATCCCAGATCCCCTCTGACCATGATATTTTTCCCGTTCTCACATTCCATTCCCAGGTGCCAATTTTGGCTGCTCTCTGCGCCAATCTTAGCCTTTGCTCGCTCTCTCTGAGTGCTTGATCTGTCCGCTGGCGATCGGTAATATCGCGAGAAACTGCAATTACACCCGCAATTATCTGCTTTGGAGTTTGCAGAGGAGCCAGAATGTATTCATAGTAATGTATTCCGTCTGGTGTCGGATATTCAGCCTCAGCGGTGAGGGGTTGTCCTGTCCTCATAACTACTGCACGTTGAGTATCCAGCCGATTCATCGTTTCCGCAACGGTTAGGGGTAAACTAAGTTCTTGCCAAATCTTACCCACAAGATCCTCAGGTTTGCAGCCCATGATAGCTGCACCACCATCACTAACATATTGATAGCGACCAAGCAAATCGAAAATATAAATATGATCGACGGAAGCAGAGAGAATGGCTTGTAATACATTCGCCTGGTTCTGGATTTGCAGCATTAACTGATTGGTATGTTCCTCTGTCCGCTTGCGATCGCTAATATCTAAAAACGCAGCTACCGAACCTCTCGCGTTACCTTGCTCATCCAGTAAGGGAGCTGCATAACCAAACAAGTTAAATATAGTACCATCAGCACGGACGATATCCAGCTCTGTACCTTTGATTTCTACTTTATGAATGGCTGCATAACGCAGGGGAAATTCGTCTGCTGTCAGTTCCTGTCCATCCCGTAATACTTTGTAAGCTGGAGGCTGTATATTAACTGGGGTGTAGGAAACATTAATTTCCGGGGATATACCTAAAATTTGAGCGAATGCTGGGTTGGCTTTTACTTGTTTAAATTCTGGATCTTGAGCGATGAGAATACTGATAGGAGTTAGCTCAAACAGAGTTTTCAAGTCTTGGTTCAAAGAAGCGATCGCTACTTCACGAGTTTCTAATGCTGCTGCCATCTCGTCAATAGCACGGCCAAGTTGACCGATTTCCCCCATCTTATGGGATAGTCTGGTGCGTGTATTCAGTTCACCTTTACCCAATTTCTCGGCTGTTTGCACGAGCAATTTCACCTGGCGAATCAAAAAAACATCGCCACCTACCCAAGCCGCAATTAACGCCAAGGTAGTAACAGCACCTAACCCCAGCAAATTGCGAACTAACAGCCTATCTTGCTGCGCCAAAATAGTAGATAGGGGAATACCAACTCTAATGTAAGCATCTGGCTTGAGTGGATTATCACCTAGTGGGGTAAAAGCAAAGAGGCGAGGGATACCATCCAAGCTAATCGATTCGTATGTCCCCTCACCTTGAGCCTGTTTCATTTCATAAAAAGCTGCTTCTGGTAAAGATTTCCCTACCCAATTCTGCGGTTCGGGATAGCGAACTAAAAGCTTACCCTGGTCATCAACTACACTCAGTAATGCTTCGGGAGGTAACTTTACTTGTGCTGCTAACTTATTCAACTGATCTAAATCGACAACTGCGATGACTACATTTTGAACTCGTTGCTTCTGGTCTAAAATCGGGTAAGCAAAGTTAACCGTTGCTTTTTTCGTAAAGCGATCGATTTGATATTCACCAATTTCAAATTTGCGAGTTTGCAACACATTTTGGAAATAAGGGCGATCTGCTAAGTTAACAGAATCTGTGTTATAAAGGGCACTACAAATCTTGTTGCCTTGGACATCAATTACAGCAAAGTTGGCGTAGGTAGGATACTGCTGTAACAGATCTGCAAGTAAGCGATCGCACTCTACTGATTTACCCTGACGGATCACAGGTAATTGCCCCAATATTGTGAGAATCTGACGAGTTGTATCAACTACCTGCTTTTGGTTAGTAGCTGCTAATCTCACTAACCGTAATGTATTTTCTTGCGTCTCTAATATAGCGCTGCGTCTTTGTTCCGAAGCCGTGTAAAGAATTAGCCCTAATGCCGGCACCACGGCTAGAAGGACGAGTAGTACCAGACGAGTCCGCAGGCTAGATAAGAGTATACTATTGAACCAGGAGCGCATTATGATTTTGGTTACCTCCCGTATCGGCACTAAGCGATTCTCATCCCTGACTTCAGAAATCGTCGGTATTGAGGATTGGTATTTTGGTATTCAATCTAAAACCTAAAAGCTATAGCAATTATTTTAAATTGATACTAGCTCTAGGCTAACACTCAAAAGTCGCCTAGATTAAAGATACAGCTTATTTTCGGTAAATCAAGTACCAGCTTAGCGGTGCAATATTGTTGTGTGTTAACGAAAATTTGAATTGTTGATATTTCGTCAAAATAATAATTGTTTTTTGCATTAATTAAAAATCGCTTAGTTTTATTTTTAACTCTTTATATAAATATTAAGTTTCACAATAAGAATAAAAGCAATTTCTGGACAATAATATATAGGAATTTGATTTAATTTATAAAACAATACCTGTTTTGGGTAACTCCAAAAAATGAATTATCCCAAATTGTAGGGGCGGGGTGTCCCCGTCCCTGAGAATTACTGGCTTGGTAAGTTAATAATTGGTATATTTTTTATTTGGAAATCCCTTAATTCAGCTGCGCCAGAGATTCATTCAACAGTTCTAACACTTAACACCTGTGGTGGTGTGGAATCTGGTGGATAAATCAAATCTACCTGCACCCTGCGTTGACTTCCAGGTGGTAGCGTTAGCTTTAACAAAGGCTCTAAAACCTGACCTGTCCTGTGCCATAAATGTACATAGCGCGTTTTTTGTTGCCCGCGCTCGTCAGTATAGCGCAGCCGCACAGTACCACGGAAAAAGGGAAAATCTAAGGATGGTTTGCGAAAGCGGATACCACCTTGGGATAATTTATCTTCTTTTAACGGTGTTTCCAAGGTGACGGTGACTGTCTGTGTTTCTTTGCTGGGATTATTTAAAGGTAAGCTGAGATTATATTCCACCCCATAATTACCATGAGCTTCATAGGCTGTATCTGGATAGCGTACTAACATCTTTGCCGTTTGGATTTGTCCGCTACCCAATTGACCGCCGCGTAAAGTATCTATAGCATAAGAAATCGCCTGACCGCGCTGGGGAATAGTCAGAGTTTGCGCTTTGGCATTATCTGTAAGTAAAGCTTGCCATTGCGAACCACTAGAAACACCTGCTACACGCCCATAAATTAGCGCACCGCTGGTAGCATTGGGCGGAGTAGGAGTTTTATCTCTAGGGCCAGCGAAGTTACCATTATTGAGTAAAGCTTGCCATTCGGCTAAAGTGGGAGAGCGTTCGCTCCCATCAGGATTTTTCTTGGCATACATTGCTAAACTAGCGGCATAAACTTTATTACTACTACGCAACCGCATAAAAGTAGAGCGACCATTGACAGGTTTTTCTAAATTTCTCACCTCAATGCCATGATTGAGTAATAATCGGCTTTGTCCCGGTGGAATAATCAATTTTGCAGGAAACTCAGCTTGACGAACTCCCCGCAACACATCACTCACAGCACGCGCACCAGGCCCAGAGAAAGCTTTCCCATCATTATTTTCGATGTAGGGCGCTAAGGTGACAAAAGGCGCATCCTTGAGTAAATAACTCGCTGCTTGTAAAACATCCACTGTCACAGGTTTTTTACCAGGATTATGCAACATTACGCCCAAGTAAAGAGTCTGTAAATCCTTAGGGGTATGGGTATAGTGGTGCGCAAATAAATCAAAGCGTCCCTGAAACGGAAAATTCAGATGTGCTGCTGGGACTTTTTTGCCATTTGGGGGAAATGTGGAAAGTAAAATCCCCTCATTTTTGACCCATTCTGGGCTATTGCTATTAAATACAGGAATATTATCCAGCTTTCCAGGTAAAGGACGTACTTCCCCAGCTTGCACAATTACTTGAGGTGCTGGTTTGGGTGAAGTTTGGGCAACTACTTGAGAAGTATTACTTTTACCATTAGAGTTAAAAATTCCCGGTCTGAATGCTTGAGTTAGAGTTACTCCTAATAAAAATAAGCAGATAAATGCAGGTAATTTATATTCAGGCTTAGGCGCTGGCATGAGTGTTGATTTTCTCAGGAACTGTGATTTTTAGGATGATTAATTGTAACTACAAGTTCCTGAAAGAGCATTTCTTATACTAAGGCTGAAGAAAAGCAGAGGGAACACTTCGACTTCGCTTAGTGTTCGACTTTGCTCAGTGGTAAAGGGTAGAAGAGAAGAATTGATTTTTGGGGATTGTTTCAAACCCTTTTTTAATGTTGATTTACCCGCTCAAGTAGCCATAGCGAAGAAACTGTACCAACAAAATGAGCCGCAATTCCATTGATGTTTGCTACTGCTACAAATACATCAAGGGCACGAATAATTTTATAAGGATCGGTGAAAGCTACGCCGGGAGGCTGGGATATAGATTTTGCGACTAACACTCCTATCGTAAAACCAGCGCCTAAGAGATTTAAAAGTATGCCAATTAAAGCGGCGATAATTCCCCAGCGAATTGCTTTAACAGTATCTGCTTTACTAGGGTGAAGGGCAGGATTGAGATTTCCTAAACGCTTACCGATGCGAGTATAACGAAAATCCCAATATACGCTAAATAATAGTACGAGAATTCCACATCCAGCCCAAAACACGCCCACCCCAAGACCTGCAATTTGTTGCTCAGCAAAACCTCGACCAGTAGCAGCAAACAACAAAGTTAAGCCAGAAACCACAGCCAATCCCAACTGTATCCAAAAGGCGATCCAGCCTGTGAAGCGAATATTATTAGCGATGCTTTGAATTCCTGGTGCGATCGCTCTCGTTTCTGATTGAGTTTGCATATTACTTTCCATGTGATTAGCTCCTCCCCTAATCCCTAAGAATATGTCTACTAGCTTGTCCCATACCCCCATCCCCAGACAGAACCACTACCACATCCAGAGAAATACAATCGCAACTAGATACTAACCGCCAGCCGCAATCATAGCTGCAATATTTTGCGGTCTTGTCTAGAAATGATGCGCAACTATGCCGAATTACGCTTGACAATAAATGTGGTTTTTGTGACAATTGCCACGCGGTAATTACATAAAATCGGCGCTCGATTGCCCACTTCTTCAAGGGGTGGGATGAACACAAGCAAAGGAAGATGATGAAAAATTAAACATTTATAGACTGAGGAAATATCTCTGAATGAGGCGAGTAATCAAACTCAAGGATGATGAGATAAAAGGGCTAAATTGCCAATATTGGACTTGAATGTGTGAAATTTTGATAGTTGCTAGCGATCGCAAAGGATAGGGCAGCATGATTAGATCTTGGATGGTAATTGGCGGCGTAGCTTTCGTAGTTGCTTTAGCAGCTAATTTGATTACGCCAAGCGATCGCAAGTGGTTTGAGCGCTTGCAAAGACCCAGGTGGTTAACCTTTGAAGGAGCCATTCCCATTATCTGGACTGTAATTTTTATCTGTGGTGCTTGGTCAGCTTATATTATTTGGGAAAAAAACCCAGGCAGTGACGCAACTTGGGTAATGATGGCTTTATACCTACTTCTAGAGATTGTTACTATTGCCTATACACCTGTAATGTTTCGCCTCCGTAGTCTCAAAATAGGTACAATTCTCGGCGGTACAGGTTTCATTATTGGTTTATTACTAACACTTGCAGTTTTGACTACTTCTGGTTGGGCAGCTTTATTATTAGTTCCCTACCTGCTTTGGAGTCCCATCGGTACTTATACCACCTGGAAGATGATTAACCTCAATCCCCAAGCAGCCTAGTAATACCATTTCATTTTAAAAATGATACATATGGGCAAGCAGAGGAAGCAGAGGAGCAGAGGAAGATTTGTATCAATAATTTTGTGAATTGGTATAACTAGGGACAAAGGAAGGGGGACAAGGAAGAAATAACCAATGCCCAATACTTCGACTTCGCTCAGTACAAGTGCCCCATGCCCAATGCCCCATGCCCAATGCCCCACGCCCCATGCCCAATACCCAATTCCCCATCCCTTGTAATTATTTATTTTTGCGGTTACTTTTAAGGAGAAACTGTCGCCTTTTTTCCTGCTGACGTACTCTTTTTTCTTCAGTAAGGCTGTCAAAACAGTAGGGGCAAGAAATACCTGACTCATACTGAGGTGAAGCTTTATCTGCCGCAGAAATTGGGCGACCACAACCTTGACACATCTCATAGCTACCGGCTTCTAAACCGTGACGCACAGCCACTCGTTCATCAAAGACAAAGCATTCTCCTTCCCATAAGCTTTCTGCGGCGGGAACTTCTTCTAAATATTTGAGAATACCTCCTTTGAGGTGATAAACTTCGGCAAAGCCTTGTGAAAGCATATAAGATGAGGCTTTTTCACAGCGGATACCACCAGTACAAAACATGGCTATCTTTTTGTGTTTACTGGGGTCAAGGTTTTGGCTGATATAATCGGGAAATTCGCGAAATGAGTGCGTTTGAGGATTTTGTGCTTTCTTGAAAGTACCAATATTCACCTCATAATCATTGCGGGTGTCAATCACAATTACTTCTGGATCGGAAATTAACTTATTCCATTCTTTTGGGCTGACATAAGTACCCACTTGTTGATTTGGGTCAACTTCCGGCAAACCTAAAGTGACAATTTCTGACTTCAACCGCACCTTCATCCGCTCAAACGGCGGAGTTTCCGTATAAGACTCTTTGTGTTCTAAGTCTGCCAAACGAGAATCGGAACGCAGAAATTCTAAAACTGAGTCAACAGCTTGACGAGAACCAACAATTGTACCGTTAATGCCTTCTTGGGCTAACAAAATTGTGCCCTTAATACCTTGCTGTTGACAGTAAGACAACCAAGGGTCTCGCATTTGTGCAAAATCTGGCAAACTGACGAATTTATAAAGTGTTGCCACCACTAAGAGATTTTCTTGCTTCATTCCGTTTCTAAAGTGACTATATTCAGGTAGTATTGTAGAGATAGCTTAATTACCTACATCTTTAATTTTACGGGGGTTTAGCTCAGTTGGTAGAGCGCCTGCTTTGCAAGCAGGATGTCAGCGGTTCGAGTCCGCTAACCTCCATAGCCTTAGCTTTTTTCTGAAACCTGAACAATGACTTTCACTAATTGTTCGGGTTCAATTGGTTTGGCAATGTGTCGTTGAAATCCAGGCTGCAAGGCTACAATTAACAATCTTTTCCAGACTGCGATCGCACCTCTCAAAAAAATATCCAGGAAATTACTGTTTATAAGCTTGCAAGCTATATAACTTTATGGTTATATATTGTTTATGCGCAGGGTAACTTGCGGCGCAATATTTAACCAATACATTTGCACTCATTAAACAATGACAACAATTCTTGAAAAGCGCAGAAGCGCTGGGTTATGGGATCGGTTTTGTAACTGGGTCACCAGTACGGAAAATCGGTTATATGTGGGCTGGTTTGGAGTCATTTTAATTCCCACAGCTTTGACAGCCGCGATTGTTTTCGTTTTGGCGTTTGTTGCTGCACCTCCAGTTGATGTTGATGGTATTCGGGAACCTGTAACCGGTTCATTGCTCTATGGCAATAACATTATTACTGCAACTGTAGTTCCAACTTCAGCCGCCATTGGCTTGCACTTCTACCCGATTTGGGAAGCCGCTTCTTTAGATGAATGGCTTTACAATGGCGGCCCTTACGAAATGATTATTTTCCACTTTCTCATTGCCGTCTATGCCTATATGGGTCGGCAATGGGAACTCAGCTATCGCTTAGGAATGCGTCCTTGGATTCCTGTGGCATTTTCTGCACCAGCGGCAGCAGCCACAGCTGTATTGTTAATCTATCCGATTGGGCAAGGTAGCTTTTCTGATGGGATGATGCTGGGGATTTCCGGAACCTTTAACTTTATGATTGTGTTCTCACCAGAACATAACATTCTCATGCATCCGTTCCACATGCTGGGTGTTGCAGGGGTATTTGGCGGTGCTTTATTTTCCGCAATGCACGGTTCTCTAGTTACTTCTACCCTGGTGCGGGAAACAACAGAAATTGAATCTGCAAATACTGGATATCAATTTGGACAAGAAGAAGAAACCTATAACATCATCGCCGCACATGGTTATTTTGGACGGTTAATCTTCCAATATGCCAGCTTTAATAACTCCCGGGCGTTGCATTTCTTCCTTGCGGCTTGGCCTGTAATTGGGATTTGGTTTGCAGCCTTGGGTGTTAGCACCATGTCATTTAACTTGAATGGCTTTAACTTCAATAACTCTGTGTTGGATAGCGAAGGACGGACAATTCCCACCTGGGCTGACTTACTCAATCGAGCCAACTTAGGAATTGAGGTGATGCATGAACGTAATGCGCACAACTTCCCTTTAGATTTAGCCTGTGGTGAGGCTCAACCAATTGCGCTGACAGCACCAACCATCGCCAGCTAGTTGGTAACTTCTCGATCTCTCCTCTGGTTCATAGCGATCGCACCCTTTTTGTGAGGGTGCTTTTTTATTAAAATACTGCTGTATTGCTACGTATAGCTTTTAAGCTTTCTGCCTGTTGTAGAATGCGATCGCTAATCCGGTTACAAGCTATCTCACAAAGTTCAAAAATCATCGGATCGGTAATCTCGTAAAAAGCACTAGTCCCTTTGGGCTGACGAGATAAAACTCCAGCTTGAGTCAACACTTTTAGATGCTTAGATAAATTTGCCTGTCCTAAACCAGTTGCATCCGCAATTTCCATCACATTCATCGGGCCTGACTTGAGACAGATCAATATCTGTAACCTACTTACCTCGGATAGCACCTTGAAATACTCAGCCACCGCCGCAATGACTACAGGTTCAGTCTGAAATGGTTTTGTTTTTAGCATAGGTAATATTTAATCAGTCAGCACAAAAATACTTTATTAATTTTCAGTATATTAATATTCTTTGTACACAAGGCTATCCTTTGCCGAAGGCATGGGTCAAGGCTATTTTTCCATAATTAGCTGTATGGTCAAATCTAGTCAAGTTTTTCAGAAATATTCTTTGTAACTTTACAGTCTCTCCCCAGAGAGAATTAAAGCCTATTCCTCTGGTAGAAGTTTTGCCCTCGCTTCAGTAGCTACCTTTGTCATCAGAAATCAACATAAATTGCACCTGCCGCAAATACTGCCAAAAATTTTTTCCCAAATTTACCCCAGGCAGGTTTGATTGGGGATCGCCAAGATTGTTTCCAGATTCAAACCAAACAATATCAATCAATGAATATGCTATATCAAACAAAAAGTTTGAAAAAGGTTATTACCACCTTTGTTGGAATAGCTAGCGCCAGCGCCTTCTTGAGTCTGCCAGTATTAGCCCAAGCTAACTGCAATCATCAGGGTCAAAACAATTCAAATCGCAATGTTTTGAATCAAAATAGTACGCCGACTGCAAATCCCACAGCTAGCCCACAACCCATGAATTCTAATACTCCATTAACCACAACGGATGTAGAATTCATTAACCAAGCAGCGCAAAGTGATTTAACTGAGATTCAAACCAGTCAGCTAGCACTACAAAAATCACAAAACACAGCTGTGCGTAACTTTGCCCAGCAAATGATTAAACATCATACAGCTTCCAGCCAAAAACTAGCTGCGATCGCGCAAGCTAAAGGTGTGACTCTCCCAACAGAACTGGATTCCCAAAATCAAGCTTTATTAACCAAGCTCCAAGGTTTATCTGGTAGTAATTTTGACCAAGCTTACATGCAATTACAGACTCAAGCACACCAAAAAACTTTGGCTGAATATCAAAATTATTTACAAACAGGATTAGATGCTGATTTGAGAGTTTTTGCCAGTGGAATTGCACCGGTTGTGAAACAGCACTTAGAAATGGCGCAAAAGATGACACTAGGGCGGTAAAGCTATCCTTTGAGGGTTGTTGACCGAATGGCACTAAGAAAAGCTGAAAGCTCGTCTGGGTAGGGTGTTGGGGGCAGGGTGTTGGGTGTAGGGGGAAATTAAGAAAACCAAATATCGAGTACGAACATAAATATTTTCCTTCTTGCCTACGGCACGCTACGCGAACACTACACCCGACACCCGACACCCCACACCCAAAAGCCTTATAGGTAATGGGTTTGGCGTTATCTTAGTGCCATTCGGCTGTTGACCGTTGACAGTTGACCGTTGACAGCCTTTATTAGTAAGCTATTCTGCTTTTAAGTTGCACAATCCGTCGTAAAGGCTGTTGAGCGTTGACAGTAGGGGCGGGTTTATTTAGATCTTTGTTGCTCAACGCGGATATCGGTGAACCCGCCCCTACACCCGCCCGTACAACAGTTAACAGCCCTTATTAGTAGTTGTGCAATTTAGATGCGCATTAGCTTATTGATGCAATTTTAGATGGGCATTAGTTTAGTCAGTAGTTGAGCTACTGACTACTTATTAATCATGATATTTAATCCCCCGAATAAATTCGGGGGATTGTTTTGCAAGTTGATATCATAGTCAGCCTGCACCCCTAAGGCTAATTACTGGTCATTAATTAGTTCAATTCTGGGTAAGGGTAAGGTGTCAGCTTCACCTGAGTCATCAGCACCAGTCTTACCCGGGCCGGTTTTCTGTAATGCTTGTAATAAGTCTACAGTCTGGGTTAATAGCGCTTCTAAATCAATGCCTGCATAATTCCCTGGATAGCGACGCAGACGGTTACTGCCTTCTCCTAGGAGAATTACAGCACCTCGCCAGTTTTGATTACTTAAATGATAAAGCGCTACAGCAATTTGTAAAATCCCTTGATAGAAGCTTTTTTCTGGTTCGCTGGCTTCAATCCACAAAGCTTCTAGAGTATCGTGACAGGCATAGAACTGTGCAGAATTGAACTGTTCTACACCTAGCCAAAACTCTTGGGGCATGGTCTCACTCATGCCATACTTTCTCGTACTTCTTTGATTGTTTCTATGGTGATTTCTTGTTTTTCACCGGCAAACTCGTTATCTGGAGTTAAAAACAGCATACAATGGCATTCTTTACGTTCTCGCATCGGTACACAAGGACAGTTCCAATACGCAGCATTGACCTCAGCTTCTTTATCTTCGTAGTGACGACAGGGACATAATGGTGATCCCAGTTCATCTTTATGTTTGGCTAGCCCTTCGATCACTACTGCTGTCACAGAAGGTTCAGAACAGAAGTATGTTCCAGTACGCTTAGCGTATTGTTCGGAAAAATGCCGCATTGCCTCTAGGCTTTTATCGCTGGATATTGTGTTAACTTCTGGTGAGATCATGGAATCGGCTGCTCATAATTTAAACATTTCTTTGCATTGTACATCAGCCTTAGAGGGCTATTGCTGGGATATTTCCCCAACCTCAGACAGGAAATTTGTCTTAGGTTTGCTTAAAGGCTGATATGTCTGGATTACTGGGAACAAAAAAAATTGCAGTTATCAACAAGAGTTAATTTTTAGAAACATATTGAAATATCGCACACATTCAACTGTAAATCTTTCATCAAACCAATGGTTTTTGTAATTGGGGTTGTAGTGCTTGGTCGCTTTGCACCATAATGCCAGAGAAGTTTTGATTGACTGCTACTGGTTGTGCGGGTAAAGAAGTATTTTGCCACAAAATCCAGCGACTTCCGGAACTGAGAGCAGAAATACTATCAGGATTTTGTGTCAACCAAATTACCGGGTAGCCTTCAGGTAAAGGAGTTTTGCTATCTTCTTGGGTTGTGGTAGCGGCTAAGGCTTCTTGAACTGTCAGATCGCCATTGATTAAACCTGTAAATGCTGTCCATAGATTTACTTGCATGTTTTGGCGTTGGGCATAAAAATATAATGAAGCGGCAGCAATTACCGCTTGTTCAAAGTTTTCTGTTTCCCATTGCGATGCACTGTCTAGGGCAATAACTATTTCCTGTCCGCTAGTGACTATTTCTAATTCTCGTACCCGTAATTCCCCGTAACGGGCGCTGCTACGCCAGTGAATCAGACGAATGGGATCGCCGACTCGGTAAGGACGTAGCGATCGCACTAATCCACTAGTTTCTGTTTGCAAAGGCTTACCCCGCAGATGGTTAGTATAGCTTTCTTCTTGCCCCATTTCATCGACTAGGGGGCAGTAGGACAGAGGTAACACACTAGGATAGACAATTGCTGTGGCTGGACATTCACGCTGACGGCGACACCAAAACAATCCTAAAGGCGCACCAGTAACTAATTCAACATTTTGCCAGCGATAGACGCCCCGGCGTTGTGTGGGTTGATAGTATACCCAACGATAATGGCTTTGGGGAGGAATAGTTTCTATGGCTGTGGTGACTGGTTTACTTAAAACAAAAGGTAATATATCCTCAACTTTGAGCATGTTCACTGGCTGCTGAGTTTGATTGTGAATTTCTATTTCGACAGTTAATTCATCACCTGCGGATATCGGCTTAATCCGACGGCGTTTGACAGTTAAACCCATAAGCGATCGCGGCGGTAAAATAGCAGCGACAATCAACAAAGCAAAACTGATACCGCTGATGGCGTACAACCACCCAGCCATTGTGTTAACAGCAGCCCCAAAAAAACAAATAGCAACTCCTGCTAATACCCCACCGCTATATGCAGGTGCACAAGCGCGGTTTTGTAACCAATTAATCATCGATGTGGTAAGTTTCATAATTTCCTTTTTAGCTTACCCATATCGAAAATTTATAAAACTTCCGTATTTACCTAAAGAATTGATGAAGATAATTTCAAAAATAAAAATATTTTCTCCCCAGGTAGTAGATTAGATCATCTAAGTAAGTCTACGGTTGACTTAAAGCAAATCAGTTAATCTATTCGTTTGGGATTAACTGGATAGTTTGTTGCAGCAACAATCTTATATCTTGGATTTTTCTCATATATAAAACGTGAAACAGCAGTAAAAAAATCTCAACATCAGCAATTTAAAATTTATCGTCCAAGCTAAGTTTAACCGTTGCTTATTAGCTAATACTTGCTATGGCAAAAATTATATGGACAACGCACTGCAACTACCACCACCACCACCACCACCTGTGCCATACAAATCGCAAAAAAAGGTAGTCTCGATTCAGCAAATGGTTCGCGATGCCTATATTCAGCAAGCCTCTGATATTCACATTCGCGTGGGAGAATTACCGCGATTTCGGATTCGGGGACAGATGGAAGTATATGAATTAGGAGAATTAATCACCCCAAAAATCTTTGCCGCATATTTAGACGAGATTCTCACTCCCTTAGGAAAACAGCAGTTTGCTAACACCAAAGAACTGGATACGGCAATAGTTTATCCAGGATTTCTGCGTTGTCGCGTCAACTGTTTTGAAACCTTAACTGGCGGTGCCATAGTACTACGGTTAATTACCTTGCATGTTCCTAGTATCGATAGCTTGGGTTTACCGTCTATCCTGAAAAATATTATTAATAAAAAACAAGGATTAGTATTAGTTACAGGCCCGACAGGCTCAGGAAAATCTACGACAATAGCGGCAATGATTCGCTATCTAAATGAAACAGCCCAAAAACATATTGTCACGATTGAAGACCCCATTGAATACGTGCATACATCCCAAAATTGCTTAATTAGCCAGCGGGAAGTTGGTTTGCATACCAATGAATTTCATGAAGCTTTGCGGTCAGTATTACGGGAAGATCCAGATGTAATTTTAATCGGAGAAATGCGCGATCGCGTGACTGTCGATACTGCCCTCAAAGCCGCACAAACTGGTCACTTAGTATTGGGTACTCTCCACTCGCAAGACAGTATTCGCTCAATTAATCGCTTACTCAACCTCTATCAGCCTGATGAACAACCAATCATGCGGGTGCAAATTGTCGATTCCTTAGTGGCTGTGATTAATCAAAATTTGCTCACCACAACCGATGGTGGACGTACAGCCGCAATGGAAATTTTGCTCAATACACCGACAATGCAAGATTACCTGCTCAAAGGTGAAGAAGCAGAAGCCTATGACTTGATGGAAGCTAGCAGCAGAGAGGGTATGAAAGTTATGAATGATGCCCTTTGTGAATTGATGCTAACTGGTCAAATTAGTATTGAAGATGCTTTTAACATTACACCAGATGTTGGCGATTTGCGTCGTCGTTCTCGCAATGAAGGGTTAGATCCATCTCATAGCACCCGTCGTGATGTGTACACAGCTTATAGCTATAGTTCACATTAATACAGCAGATTGCTACTGGGTGAGGTACAGATAATTATAGGGGCACAACATGTTTGTGCCCCTATAAAATTATTTGCTTTTAATCCGATAAATGCCAAATCTTGATAATATTCTCCGCACTACCACCACTAGCAATAGTCTGACCATCAGGACTAGTAGCTACAGCATAAATATAACCAGAATCTCGCTTTAAAGTCCGAATTTCTTTTCCAGTTTTTGTATCCCAAAGTTTAATTGTATTATCATTACTACCACTGACAAGACTGACATTATTTAATGTTTTGCTAGCTATTACTTTAGGTAAATAGACAACAGAATTAACTTTGTCATCATGACCTTGTAACGTCCGCATTGTTTCTCCTGTTACCAAATTCCACAATTTAATAGTTTTATCTTTACTACCACTAGCAATAGTCATACCATCGGGGCTAAAAGCCACAGTCAAAATTAATTGAGCATGGCCGCTAAAAGTACGAATTTCTTTTCCGGTTGCTACATTCCACAGTTTAATTTTATTATCCCAACTTCCACTAGCTATGGTCTGCCCATCGGGGCTGAAAGTAATAGCAGAAACTGCCTTATTATGTCCCGTTAATGTGCGAATTACTTGTCCGGTTGAGATATCCCAAAGTTTAATTGTTTTGTCTAAGCTAGCAGTGGCTAAAATATTGCCATCAGGACTAAAAGCTACAGATGCGATTCCATCTTTATGTCCTTTTAATGTCCGAATTTCCTCCCCAGTTGAGACATTCCATAATTTGATATTTCTATCTGCACTACCACTAGCTAAGGTTTTGCCATCAGGACTAAAGGCGACAGTCCAAATCCATTGAGAATGTCCTTTGAGAGTGCGGATTTCTGTTTTCGATGCTAAATTCCACAGTTTGATTGTATTGTCATCACTACCACTTGCTAATATTTTCCCATCCTTGGCAAAGGCGACAGAATTGACATCGCTAGCATGTCCTTTAAGGGTGTTGGGTTGCTGGGAATTATCTGTGGTATTTATTGGTTGACGAGGATCGGAAAATCTAATCGCTGGTTGTGAGCGCGAGTGTAAATAACCAATTCCTCCTAATAGGATTAATAAAATTCCTGCACCAATTAACCAAGATTTTTGCAAATTTGGTTTTTGGGTAATTGAGGAGCCAGAAATTACCGTAGGTAGAGATGCTGCTAATAGATTTTGCGGTGTCAAATCTTTGATGACTTCATCCGCAGATTGATAGCGTTTCTGAATATCTGTAGTTAATAGTTTGTTGAGTACCCGATCTAAATTGACATCGGTGCGGACTTCATGGCTGCGCTCGTTATTGACATATTGTTGCCAAGAGTTGACCCAAGCATAGCCTTTTTGCATCAATAGTTGGGATGGGCGAATCTTCGTCAATAAATGAAAGCAAGTTGCACCTAAACTAAATAAATCGCTCGATGGAAAAGCTTTTCCATCTTGCATTTGTTCCATCGGAGTATAACCATGCGAACCTATAGTTGTGCCGATTTGCGTATGTACGGTTGCTGTGAGCTGCTTAGAAGAGCCAAAATCAATTAAAACTAATCGCCCATCGCTTTGACGGCGAATAATATTTTGGGGCTTGATATCGCGGTGAATGACTCCGCGCTCGTGGATAAATTTGAGAATGGGAAGTAAATCTAACAAAAGTTGGATGATTTTATTTTCATCATAAATTACACCTCGGCGTAATTCTTGAAGCAAATTTTGACCATCAATATATTGCTGTACTAAAAACAAATAATTGTCTTGTTCAAAGTAAGCTAAAAGCGTGGGAATTTGTGGATGTTCTCCTAACTTTTGCAGTTGTTTAGCTTCTTCTTGGAAAAGTTCTACAGCTTTTTTTAATGCGGAAGTTCCCTGAATTTTGGGTGCAAATTGTTTAACTACACACCATTCATTAAGTTTATCCACATCTTCCGCTAGATAGGTTCTACCAAATCCGCCTTCATCAGAAATAACTTTTATGACACGATAGCGACCTCGTAAAAGTTCTATCAATGGTGTATTGCAACTTTGGCAAACCTTTTTATTGTCAGGGTTTACAGGGCTAAGACAATCGGGATTCAGACAGCAGCGCATACTGGGAATCCATATGCAGTTTGTGTATATATTAATTCATGACACATAATTTTGCTATAAAGTTGCCGATAATGATTATTTTGCATTCGTAAATTAATCTATAGGTAACTCAACAATTTAAAATTAAAAATAACTTCCTAAAAGAGCGATCGCTGATAGCATCTTCCATGCTTATGGTGTTAATTGAGAATTAACTATGTACTTTTAATAATTCAGGGTAAAAAAACTGCGTAAGTTTAAGACTTTGGCACAGCGATCGCATCTTGCTGTAGATATATATTTAGAGGAGTGAGATGATGCTAGTAAAAAAATCTCAAAAACCCAGCTTTCGGGCTAAATTAGCGATCGTGTTGGCAATTACTAACAGTTTTTTGATAGGTACTTATTCTCTGCCTATCAATGCTTTAGAAATGCCTAACCTGCGAAAATTCATCATTGCCAAACCACCTGATGAAAGACAACCAGAAGCTGTAGAACAAGGAATTGAGCAAATTCCCACATCTCAAACACCTGTAGCACCGCAACGCCGCGAATCAATAGATTCACCTCTACCGCCCCGTGTACCGCCTACAACTACAAATGCAGCACCCCAACCAAAACCCGCAGCGCCATCCCAACCTGTAAATACAGCACCCCAACCAAAACCCGCAGCACCATCCCAACCTGTAAATACAGCACCCCAACCAAAACCCGCAGCACCATCACAACCTGTAAATACAGCACCCCAACCGAAACCAGCCGCACCATCCCAACCTGTAAATAATGCTTCTCCTCGTCCAGAGTCAGGACGGTATCAACCAAGAACTACACCACGTACAGGTAACCAGCCAACTCGTCCAGGTTCACCTATCTCTGTACCTGCAAATCTGAATTACAAGCCAATAAATTTTGTAGATTTTGCCTTCGGTATTCTCAGCAAAGGCGATTTCCAATCTCAAGGTAGATATCATCACTTCTACCAATTTGAGGGCAGAGCAAATCAACTAGTGCAAATTAGGCTTGGTGGGAGTACTGATACACGTCGATCAAATAATCTCAGTCTCAATCCTTATATGTTTCTGCTTGACCCTGATAATAACGTCATTGTCAAGCGAGGCAGTACACAGGCAACCAATGGAATTAAAGATGCATTTGTTTTTGTCAGACTACCTGTTGACGGCACTTATACCATCGCCGTCACTAGTCGCAATCCCGGCGATACAGGTCGCTATAGTTTAGCACTGAGAAACGATCGCGCCAGCTATGCTTTAGACGAATCTGCCGAACTAACTGCCCAAAGTCTGACTTTAAAACAAAATAAAAGCCCTTACGATATTTCCAGGTTTGAGGGCAAAAAAAATCAGCTAGTTAGTATTCGTGCAGACAGTGTATTTGAAGAATTTTCTCCTTACGTAGTCTTATTAAATTCTCAAGGTAAAATTATTGCTGCGGATAATGCTAATGATGGTAAATTCAGTGCCCTGATTGATCGCGCTAGATTACCAGAAGATGATACTTATTATGTGGTAGTGACCTCTGCTAATCCGCAAGAAAAGGGTAGATACAGATTGACTTTGTATTAATTTGGGCATTGGGCATGGGGCATGGGGCATGGGGCATGGGAAAATATATTATTTATCTCCCTTGTCTTCCTTGTCCCTCATCTAAATTTCACTGCACAACTGGCCAAACTTTAATATTGCGATCCTTACCTGCACTGACAATGGTTTTGCCATTGGGGTTGAAGGCGACAGCCCAAATTTTATTGGTATGTCCTGTGAAAGTGCGGATTTCTTTTCTTTGCGGGACATTCCAAAGTTTGACAGTGTTATCCCAACCACCACTGACAAGGGTTTGACCATCAGGACTGAAAGCTATAGACCAAACTCTTTTGGCATCTGCCTTGAGGGTACTGAGTTCTCGCCCTGTGCGCAAGTTCCAAAGTTTAATCGTGCCATCCCAGCTTGCACTGGCGATGGTTTTGCCATTGGGACTGATAGCGATCGCATTAACGACATCACTATGGCCTCCCAGGCTATGTATAACTGTGCCATTAGATAAATCCCAGATTTTTATTTTCTTTTCAAAATGATTAGTGCTAACAAGAGTATTGCCGTCTGGGCTAAAGGCTAGGGAATTGATAATATCACATTCCCCCTCTATGGTGTTGATGGTTTCTCCTGTGGTCACATTCCATAATTTGATTGTCTGATCCCAACCACCACTAGCTAGAGTATTGCCATCGGGGCTGAAGGCTACAGACTGTACCGAAAGTTTATGACCTTTGAGGGTATGAATTTCTTTTCCTGTAGATAGATTCCACAGTTTGATAGTTTTGTCTATACTGCCGCTAGCGAGGATACTGCCATCCGGGCTAAAAGCTATAGAATTCACCCAATTGCTGTGACCTGTTAATGTACGGAGTTTTTGCCCAGTATTCAAATTCCACAATTTGATTGTGTTATCTGTGCTGACGCTAGCAAGCGTGTTACCATCGGGACTAATGGCTACATCTTTGACTGAACCAGAATTCTCATTGAGATTTAAGATTTCTGATACTCGTTCATTGGTATCCGCATTACCACTGCTGGCAGCTAAGGGAACTTGCGAAGACATGCCAAATCCTAACACCAGGAAAGCTGTGGTTGTTAAGACTTTAAGTTTTGAGTTAGTGAGATTTACAGACATCGCAGATCTCCCAGTAGTACTGCCTGAATGCTGCACAATAACATAGCAAGCACATCGATAAAATTACTGAATATTATATTAAATTATTATTATATATAGTTACTCAACTTTATCTATCTCGACAGTTGCCAAATCTTAATAGTGTTGTCCTCACTACCACTGATGAGGGTTTTACCATCTGGGCTAAAGTTAAGAGATGTTACTGTATTGCTATGGGCAACTAAAGTGGCAATTTCTGCGCCTGTAGTTAAATTCCATACTTTAATTGTGCGATCGCGGCTACCGCTAGCAAGGCTTTTTCCATCTGGGCTAATGGCTAAAGACGTGACTGTATTATCATGACCTACTAGTGTCCGAATTTCCATACCTGTAGTGATATTCCACAGTTTAATTGTCAGATCGCGGTTTGCACTAGCTAAAGTTTGACCATCAGGACTCATAGCTAAAGAGGTAATCGTTTTGTTATCTCCTCTGAGGGTGCGAATTATGTATCCTTTATCTAAATTCCACAATTTGATAGTTTTATCAAAACTACCGCTAGCCAGAATTTTCCCATCTGGACTAATAGCTATGGAACGCACCCAGAATTTATGTCCCTGCAATGTATAAATTTCTCTTCCTGTAGTTAAATTCCAAACTTTGATAGTGTTGTCATCACTACCACTGATCAAGGTTTTACCATCGGGGCTAATAGTTAAAGCATGAATTGAGTCAGAATGTCCCGTTAAGGTGCGAATTACTTTACCTGTCGCCAAATTCCAAACTTTGATGGTACTGTCATCACTACCACTGACTAATTTTTTGCCATTGGGGCTGATAATGACTGCATTCACTCTTTGGGAATGACCCTTGAAGTTAGAGATTACTTTACCTGTGGCGAGATGCCAAACTTTAATTATGCGATCGCTATTACTAGCTAACAACCGACCATCACGACTAATCGCCACAGATAAAACCCCATTTTCCTGTCCTGATAGGGTATTGGCTAAAGAAATTTTCTCTAATGATCTAGATGTTTTTGACTGCTGAGTCAAAACAGCCTCCGTATTCCGAGGACGATTATGTTGTTGACTCAGGCGAGACAATAAACTACTGTGCAGTTCGAGAAATGGTTTATACCAAAAGTCACCAAATCCAAATAACAAAAGTACAGAAGAAGTCAAAATCAGTAGTCTCAAGAAATTATATTTCTTAGGTAAATATTGTGTCTGGGTTTTTGGTGTTTTAGCCGAAAATTTAACTACAGGTAACACCCGTCTTTGTGGTTTTTGTGACAAATTTTGGATAACTTCATCAGTAGATTGATAACGCTTATGGATATCTTTTTGTAACAGCTTATCCATGACCCGATCCAATTCTGAATTTAAAGGTTTACGCAAATATTGCCGCCAATTTGTTACCCAAGAATAGCCATGTTCTGTCCACAACTGAAATGGAGAAATTCCCGTCAGTAAATGAAAGCAAGTAGTTCCCAAACCAAACAAATCGCTAGCTGGATAAGCTTTACCATCGCGAATTTGTTCAATAGGGGAGTAACCATGAGAACCAATCGAAGTACCAATTTTATTTTGGACTCTGGCTGTTAATTGCTTAGAAGAACCAAAATCAATTAAACATAAACGTCCATCACTGTGACGGCGGATAATATTTTCTGGCTTAAGATCTCGGTGAATCACGCCGCGATCGTGAATAAATTTGAGGATAGGTAATAAATCCAGCAACAGTGCGTGAATATCCTTATCCTTATAGGTTTTACCATGCTGCAACTCCATTAACAAATTCTGACCATTGATAAATTGTTGTACTAAATACAGACAATGGTCTTGTTCAAAATAAGCTAATAAAGTCGGAATTTGCGGATGTTCTCCGAGTTGTTGTAGTCGTTTAGCTTCTTCAGCAAATAACTCCATCGCCTTTTTTTGCGACCAAGTTCCTTGAAACTTTGGAGCTAATTGTTTGACTACGCAGCGTTCGTGTAGTTTATCTACATCTTGTGATAAATAAGTTCTACCAAATCCCCCCTCATCCGAAAGGACGCGAATAACACGGAAGCGATTTCTTAACAGTCCTGAGAGTGGGGTATTACAGGCTTGGCAAAACTTATTTTCATCGGAATTTAGTGGATTTGAGCAATCAGGATTTAAGCAGCAGATCATGAGATGATAGGCGCTACTGCATGACAAATTATGCTAAGTTTTATCCGCAATTTCCCTAGTTTTAAACTAGCTCTTGTTTACTGATGGTAGATTATCCCTGTGTTGGAAACGGGGATTTACTTAAGATAGTCAGCGTTTGTAGATTATAGTCAATTTTCCCCTAATTGAGGAAAATTACAAGAGCTAAAATAATTATTTCTTGATGATATAATAATCAGATTTTCAAATCTGTGAAAAATGTAACTAAAGGGCATGGGGCATGGGGCATTGGGCATTGGGCATTGGGCATTGGGCATGGGGAAGAAATTAATGATGCCTATACGGTGATGGCTGGAAAATAGGGAATATGGCGTATTTTCAAATCCTAAAAGCCTTCAGGAACCAATGCTTGAGACTATATGAACAAAGCCCACCTGCGTGGGCTAAAAAGCTTGCTTTTTCATAATTCCTACAGGCAGACTTAGTATCTGTAGCCACACCCGGGTTAAATGTCCCATCACCCATGCCCCATGCCCTTATTTCTTATTAAGTTTCGCTTTCCATTCGCGAATTGCGATCGCAGTTTTTTGCGCTGGTGTCAGGTAGCCTTGAGCAAGTTCTGGTTTTTTGTGAGTATGACTTCTAGGTGGTTGGGTAGTTAAACAGTTAGTCAAAGTCGGTACATAGCTTTCTATTTCCAATGCTCTCAGCACATCCTGCGCCGACTTAAACCGCTCTTTTACAGGAATTTTCACCATTTTGCCCAAAATCAGGGCAAAACTCTCACTCACATTTACTTCCTGTTGCCAACAAATCTCACCAGTATTCTGATCGTAAGAAAATTCTAAAGGGCTTTTACCAGTCAGTAAGTAAAGACAAGTCACCCCCAAAGCATAAATATCACTTGCATAGACTGAATTTAAAGAAAACTGTTCTGGTGGTGCATATCCCATTGTGCCGACAAAATTAGTCGTAGCATGGCGATGGATTGAGTTTTGACCAGCGTTAACTAATTCCTGTTTCACTGCACCGAAATCAATCAGTACAATTCGCCCATCGTCTTCACAACGCAACAAGTTATGTGGCTTGATATCGCGATGGATCGTGCCATGTTGATGAATATATTTTAAGACTGGTAATAATTCCTGCAAAAATTTTCTAACTGTGGCTTCATTTTTGAGGCCAGTTTTTTTTATCTCACGCGCCAAAGTAGAACCACGCACATATTCTTGAACTAAATAAAACTCTCCTTTGACTTCAAAGTAGTCTAATAACATGGGGATTTGAGGATGATTACCTAGTTCACCCAAAGCTTTTGCTTCTTTTTTAAACCTCTGACAGGCTCTTTCCCAACTTTTGATACTAGTAACCTTGGGGCAAAGTTGTTTAATTACACACAAGGGCTTACCAGGTAATACAGCATTTTTAGCTAAAAAGGTAATCCCAAAGCCACCTCTACCCAAAACTTGGAGAATTTCATAGCGATCGCGAAATCTTTCGGGAGAGCCACACATGCGACCAAGTCGAGTTTCCTGCAAAATCCACTCGTGCAGCTGTGTTAATTGTGGAGGAAATCGATTCATTCTCAACAAAGGCTACTCTTTATAGCCTTTAATTTAACTATAAAGGTGTTTCCGTGCTAGTAGAATTACTATATCTTTGCACAATCATGATTTATCCCCCTGTTTAAGGACAAAATTCCCTATCAAAAATTCACATTCATCAGTGAATTTACTATTTTTAGGATTAAATTGTCTGTTCGCTAATGCAGATAAAAATAGCCACTTGGTTGACTGGAATATTTGTAGCATTGATTACTATGCACAGTTTTATCGTTAAGGGAACACCCTACAGATAATGTCAGAAATTAAATACAAGTAATATAAATCCTATACATATAATTGCTGCTTGGAAAATAGAGGGATTTTATACTAATGGACAAATGGTTGGTGATTAATTGGCACGCAATTTTTGTACCTAGTATCAGCGTGCTGGAATTGGTAATTCGCGGTTCTCTAGTCTACCTAGCGTTGTTCTCAGTACTGCGCTGGCTACCTAACCGACAAATGGGAACTCTAGGAATTACCGATTTACTTGTAGTTGTGTTGTTTGCTGAAGCTGCTCAAAACGCAATGGCCAGTAATTATACATCGATTACTGAAGGGGGTATTCTGGTAGGAACTGTGATTTTTTGGAGCTATTTGCTTAACTGGTTAGGTTACAAACTTCCGCAGTTTCAGCGCTTGCTTAATCCCCCACCTTTGCTGTTGGTAAAAAATGGCCGAATGATTCACCGACATCTAGAACGGGAATTAATTACAGAAGAAGAGTTGATGAGTAAGTTACGCCAGCAAAGTATCGAATATCTGGAAGATGTGAAGTTAGCATTTATGGAAGCTGACGGTAGCATTAGTGTCATCACCTCCGACAGCAAAACTAACTTGATGCCTCCAGAAGAAAGTAAATCAAAAAGCGATCTGTCCTAATAAAAATGTAAAATATGACGGTTGTATTCTGTGGCGGATTGTGATTGATCGTTATACCTTGCCCGAAATGGGTAATCTTTGGAGTGAAGCCTATAAGCTAGAAACTTGGTTACAAGTAGAAATTGCTGTTTGTGAGGCACAAGCTGAGTTGGGTTACATTCCCGCTGAGGCGGTTGCAGAAATTAAAGCCAAGGCGAATTTTGATCCTAAGCGGGTGTTAGAAATTGAGGCTGAAGTCCGCCACGATGTGATTGCTTTTTTAACAAATGTCAATGAATATGTTGGTGATGCTGGACGTTATATTCACCTGGGCTTAACAAGTTCGGATGTGCTAGATACAGCTTTAGCATTGCAATTGGTAGCCAGTTTAGATGTGTTGCTGCAACGTCTAGAAGATTTAATTCAAGCTATTCGCAATAAAGCCAAAGAACACCGTTATACAGTGATGATTGGTCGTTCTCACGGTATTCACGCAGAACCCATCACCTTTGGTTTTAAACTAGCTGGGTGGTTAGCCGAGGTATTGCGCCACCAAGAACGGTTACAGACTCTGCGTAAAACAATTGCTGTAGGCAAGATTTCTGGCGCAGTGGGAACCTATGCAAATATTGAACCCCGTGTAGAAGCGATCGCTTGTCAAAAACTCGGACTCAAACCAGATACCGCCTCTACACAAGTGATCTCCCGCGATATTCACGCCGACTATGTACAGCAATTAGCCTTAGTCGCCGCATCTATCGAACGGTTTGCAGTGGAAATTCGTAACCTGCAAAAAACCGACGTTCTGGAAGTGGAAGAATTCTTCGCTAAAGGGCAAAAAGGTTCCTCAGCTATGCCCCACAAGCGCAATCCCATCCGTTCTGAACGGCTAACAGGAATGGCGCGCTTAGTCAGAAGCCATGCAGGTGCAGCTTTAGAAGATGTAGCACTATGGCACGAAAGAGATATTTCCCACAGTTCTGTAGAACGGGTAGTTCTGCCAGATGCTTGCATTTTGACTCATTTTATGCTGCATGAAATTACTGACTTGGTAACCAACCTACTGGTATACCCAGAAAACATGCAACGTAACCTCAACTGCTATGGCGGGGTAGTATTTAGCCAGAAAGTGCTACTAGCCTTAGTAGAAAAGGGAGTTAACCGGGAAGAAGCTTATGCGATCGTGCAATCAAATGCCCACGCCGCCTGGAATAAACCAGAAGGAAACTTCCACGACTTAATTACTAAAGACCCCCGCGTCACCGAAAAGTTAACCTCAGCAGAAATTGAGTTATGTTTTGACCCTCAACAACATCTGCGGCATTTAGAACAAGTTTATCAACGACTAGGGATTTAGGAATGGGGTATGGGGTATGGGGTATGGGGCATTGGGCATTGGGCAAGAGTCACTAACTTGTCCTCCTTGTCCCCTTGTCCCCTTCCCCCTCCTACCCACAAACAAAATTTTTTGTTGTAAAATATTATATAGCTGACATACTTACCCAATCGCATCTGCCAAGTCGATTAATTTCCTTAAAAGCCTATTGAATAAGGCTTCCAGTGCCGTGATGATTGAAATCCTAGCCGCACTTTCTGCTTCTGCGGCAGCAGGCATCAGAATAGGTTTACCCCTACTAATTATGGGATTGTTGCACGGAGTTCAACTGTGGTCAAAAGTCCCAATTTTGTCTTATATTTCGCCACCAGTGTTGCTAGGCTTGTTTAGTATCTGGTCTTTGGTCGAACTGGTAGCTTCCAAAAGACGCTTGGGGCAAAGAGTACTACAAATATTTGAATTGCTATTGTCCCCGATTGTCGGAGCAATTCTGGGTTTAGCCGCTGCTTCAACAGCTATATCACCCCATTGGCTAATTGCTTTGATTGGTGGTTTGTTGGCATTGGTATTGCAACTCGTGCAAGTTGGCTGGTTTTATCGCTTGCGTGGTTTACCTTTGTGGGCAACATTTCTGCAAGATTTTTTGTGTGTTGTTTTAATCATATTTGCTTTTCATGCCCCTTGGCCAGGAGGATTAATTACTTTTATCCTCCTTTGGTTCGCAATTCACAGTGCTAAACAATGGTATGACTGGTATTGGCAATATCGCCATCGGCAGTCAAAAAGCTAGGAAATAATTTTAGATTCACCTTTTAACTGAAATCTGGAGAATTTCACAAGATAGGCTAAAGACTATGGTAATACCTGCCAAATCTTGATGATGCCATCTTGACTCCCACTAGCAAGAGTTTTGCCATCTGGATTGAAAGCAACAGACCAAACTTGTTCTTTTTGCGCCATGAACGTACTCATCAGTTTGCCAGTACTAACATTCCATAGCTTGATACTTCCATCTTGGCTACCACTAGCGAGAGTTTTTCCATCTGGACTGAAAGCAACCGCTCTCACTTCACCTGTATGACCAGTTAAAGTATTGATGAGTTTGCCAGTATTAACATTCCATAGCTTAATAGCCTTGTCACGAATGCCAATAGCTAAAATTTTTCCATCTGCACTGATGGCGACATCGTTAATTAATGATTGGGCATCGAAACTGCGAAGAAATTTACCAGTATTAATATTCCACAACTGAATAGCGTTAGCTGAAGCATTTCTCGCAAATAAAGTCTGACTATCTGGGCTAAAAACGATGGGTACAGATTTGAAGTTATCAAATCCCTTTGTGGCAGCATGAGAATCATCAGGGATAGGAATGATTTTTCCGGTGCGCCAATTCCACAACCTCATGTTAGCGCCTTGGTCAAGACCACTAGCTAGTGTCTGCCCATCGGAGCTAAATACTATATCAATTACTGGTTGGGAATGCTGAAGGGTACGGATTAGTTCTCCTGTGTCAACATTCCATAAATTTAGATTTCCATTCTGACCACCACTAGCCAGAATTTTACCATCTGGGCTAAAGTTAACAGCCCAAGCCTGTCCGCTAATGGTACGGATAAGTTTTCCAGTGCTGGGATGCCAAAGTTTAACGGTTTTAGTACCAGCACTGGCCAGAAGAGTAGAAGCAACAGCATTGTTTGCTTTCGATACTTCTGGAGAATAAGCAACAGAATAACCTGAATCTGATTCTGTTGAGAGCTTGCGGAGCGGTTGACTATTTTGGGAAGATTGGCTAACTGAGTCCTGAAATTTAGCAGTCAATGCAGTGCAACCGCAAACAGCAGTAGTGACTAAGGTAAGAGTCCATACTGTGAGTACTTTCCCTAAGATTTGGTTGCGAGTCATTGTAGGTTTGCACCTCAAGGATTGTATATGACTCGACTTATTCCACAACACACTGTTCCGTTGTTACGTTGACTGTGCTTAAGAGTTACAAAAGTCCAATCATGTGCAGTAGTCCGCGCCCGGTAACTAGCTCGATAATTAAGGCAATAAATCCGAGCATTGCAATCCGGCCATTCCAGACTTCGGCGCTGGTGGTGATACCCCATTCCCAACGCTCTTGGGGATACATTTTCACCTTTTTCTTCATTTGAGTGACTTGGGACAGCTTGAGGCTGGGTTGGTTCAAGGAATCAATCACCAAATCTGCCAGTGCTCTAATAAATACTGGATGGGTATTAGGAGCAGGTGCGCGGCGGAAGTTGTGAATTCCAGCTTCTTCGGCAATTTCCCGATACTCAATGTCAATTTCCTGGAGTGTCTCAATATGTTCTGAGACAAAACTGATAGGTACGACAACTATATCCTGAACGCCTTTGGCTCCTAACTCTTTCAACGCATCTTCTGTGTATGGCTGCAACCACTCTACCGGGCCGACACGACTTTGATAAGCTAAAGTATGGGCATTAGGACGATTGAGGGTACGCATAATCAGAACTGTACATTCCTCAATTTCTTGCTGGTAAGGATCGCCAGCTTCTTCAACATAGCTTTTTGGTACACCATGCGCGCTGAAGAAGATGTGAACTTCATCAGGATTAGGAAATTGATCGAGTTCTTGAGCAATGAGTTCTGCCATTGCTTGGAGATAACTACTTTGTTTATACCAAGAAGGAATGACAGTGTATTCAGCAGGCTGAAGTTTGGGATTTTCTTGCCAAAGTCTTTCTAATAGTCGGAAGCTAGAACCACTAGTACTAATGGAAAATTGGGGATACAGAGGTAAAATTACCAACTTTTCAATTTTATCTTGACTTAAAAGTGCGATCGCTTCTTCGGTATAGGGATGCCAATAACGCATTCCCACATAGATATTAGCTTCTTGCCCCAAATCTTTCAGTTGTTCTTTGAGCGCTTCGCCTTGCGCTTCTGTAATCCGGCGCAGTGGCGAACCACCCCCGATATGCTTGTAGTTTTCTTGCGATGTCTTTGTCCGTCGTGAAGCAATGAACCAAGCTAGGGGTTTTTGCAGCCAACGAAATGGTAGGCGAATAATTTCCGGATCGGAAAACAGGTTAAACAAAAATGGCCCAACATCTTCTAGCTTATCTGGCCCACCGAGATTGAGTAATAAGACGCCTACACGACCCATAGCAGTTATTTTCCCCTAACCTTTTCAGTTTTTTTACTAATGTTAACAATATATCTTTATTAAATATAAAGGTTAACAGGACGCAATGATGTCATGGCAACAATTTTAAGGGACTGGAGTTACCGCTATCAATGGTTCTATGATGGCATTTCTCGTTTAGCGGCGTTAAGTGTAGGCGGTGAAACTCGGTTTCGCCAACTAGCTTTGCAAGGTTTAACAATCAACTCACAGACACAGATTGTAGATTTATGTTGTGGCAGCGGTCAAGCAACGCAATTTTTAGTGAAATATTCACAAAATGTAACAGGATTAGATGCCTCTCCCTTATCTTTAAATCGGGCCCAGCAAAATGTACCTAGTGCAGTTTATGTAGAAGCTTTTGCAGAAAATATGCCCTTTACAGATGGTGACTTTGATGTAGTGCATACAAGTGTGGCGCTACATGAGATGGAAAGCGAACAATTGCGTAATATTCTTAGCGAAGTTTATCGAGTACTCAAACCAGGGGGTATATTTACCTTAGTAGATTTTCATCCTCCTACTAATCCTCTATTTTGGCCTGGGTTATCACTATTTTTGTTGTTGTTTGAAACAGAGACAGCTTGGCAACTATTAAAAACTGATTTACCTAGCTTATTAGCAGAAATAGGGTTTACAGTCCCTACACCCAAGTTGTATGCAGGTGGCAGTTTACAGGTAATTCAGGCACAAAAACTATCTTGAAGCAAAGAAATTTAATGCCCTTGGGGAGAACACAAGGGCATTAAATTAAAATAATTGACGAAAGTGAGAACAACTACGCAACTATGCTAGGTGCGCAGTTTTTTGCTTGCGCTTCATCCACAAACCCAAACCAGCTGCAACTACAGTACTACCAATGGTTAGAGGCTCAGGAACCGATGGCGGTTCTAGCGCGATCGAAGTAGTAATTGAGAAATTAGATTTATTTGTGTGTCGTTCTGCAAAGAAGAGGTTGAAATCATAAGTTTTCCCAGCAGTCAGACCTAGATCATCAAGATTCACAATTCCTGTCTGTGTTTGGTGAACGCCACCAAGATCTATGGCTAATTTCTTATTAATGAAAACCCACAGATCGTCATCTCCACTAAATTTAAAGATTTGTCCAGGTTGATAAGTAAACTTAGAAGCAATTTCGTAAGTAAAGTGATAGTTGTGCTTACGTCCCTGATTACCCAATAGCTCACCATCAATGGGGAAGAAATTGTTGTTAGTATACGAGTAAATACCAGGAGGATTACCAGTATCGTCTAACGTAATACTATACTGTTTGCTGAGATTCACACCTGGAACATCTCGATACCATTGGTCAAAGTTATCTTTACCAGTAGTAGTTGGAGTAAATGGATTTCCAGCATACACTGGCTTACCGTCACCACCTAGAGTAGATTGCACAATACCTTTATCAGTCTTAATTTTATATTCAAAATCTTCATGGGTATCGTTAAAGTCGCGAATTGTGCCTGTTAAGGTGATAGTAGCTGCATTAGCTGAGGCAGCAGTGAACATGACTATGATACCTGCACCCAAAGCTTGCAGGAATACAGCGGGTTTCAACATAATTTAATTTCTCCAAAATGGTAATTGTTGACAACAGAAATCAGCACTCTGATAACATTTGGGCAAAAAATACAGATTGCATTTCGTTGCAGTAATCGCCATCAGACAGAAAATTACTGCTTATAAAATATCGATTCCACGAAATGAACTAGACCAGATTACCGAAACAAATCAAAGTGATATTTCGGTAGAGCAACTCTTACTTTTATACATTATTTTTTAGATGCCACGTTTAGTAAGCAATACAAAAACAAGGATTATCTGGTTATCTTTATCAAAAAAACATAGAGAATGTTTGTTTACTTTAAAAAATAAAAGCATCTCGATAAAGTTATATAAAGCTTATCTTTTGATTAAGAAAAGGTAAAAACCACCCTCGTATTTAGCTTAAAAGCATTGAGAGGAGTGGCTTTAGGAAAGATTTGTGTTGTAGGTAAAGCTTATTGCCAGATATAAATCAAAATGAACAAAACAATCCAGATAACATCAACAAAGTGCCAAAACAGTGAAGTTGCATTTACACCAAAGTGGCCATTGTCGTAATTACCAGGAAGAAAAGAGCGAATCAAAATGATTAGCTGCAATAAAATACCAGTGAATACGTGCAAACCGTGGAAGCCTGTAAGTAGATAGAACATTCCACCAAACGTCCCGGATGTGAAGCCAAAGGCGAGTCCGTGCCATTCAATCGCCTGTCCTAGCAAAAAGTAGCTACCCATAGCCATCGTGGCTGCGAGAAACAGACGAAATTTTAATAAATCGTGGCGTTGCAGGGCACGTTCTGCTAGGTAAATCACAAAGCTACTAGAAACCAGAATGATTGTGTTGATTGCTGGGTCTTTGATTTCTAGACCAGAAACCCCAGCTGGTAACCAGTTAGGCGTTGTGATTTTGTAAACTATATAACCAGCGAAAAAACTCAAGAAAATGACGCTTTCTGAGATTAAGAAGACAATAAAGCCAAACATCTTATTGCCTTCTTCGTCGTGAGTATGCTCACCAGCTGGGTGATGCAAGTCCTCAGAAGTAATATAACTATCCATTGGTTAAGTTCTCCTTGACCTTGCAGACTACGGGATTTAGGGGCTAGGCGCTAGGGGCTAGGGTCTAGGGTCTAGGGGCTAGGGCGTGTTTTCAAACTCATTTCTTGAATCAGGGGAGGAGGGGGAGACGCGGTACTTTAGAGCTTTTTGAACAAATTTTCACCGCGTCGCCGCGTCCCATTGTCCCGTTGTCAGCCTTATGTAATTGCATTCGATACTTTGAAGACACGCCCTAGGGGCTAGGAAACAGAGTATTTCTTGATTCTGGTTAATTAGGTTAATTAGGTTGATTTCCGGTTATGAGCGCGAAAATACCAAAAATCAGAATGAAAATATTACTCCTCTAGCCCTCTAGCTCCTCATGAAACTCACAAGCAAACATACAAATTTCTCTTACCTAGTCCCTAGCCTCTAGTCTCTAGCCCCTATTGCATTACTTATGAATGAGGCTGTTGATGAGACTGAAGAGTCAAGGGTTCAGACTTACCGTAGCCGTAAGGTTCACTAATGACGATGGGAATTTCTTCAAAGTTTTCTACTGGGGGTGGTGAAGAAACTAACCATTCCAATCCAATTGCCCGCCAGGGATTGCTGAGTGCTTTCGGGCCATGCATCCAAGAAACTATCATGTTGAAGATGAAGGGCAAAGTAGACATACCTAAGAGGAAGGAACCAAGGCTAGCGATGATGTTCCAGAATTCATATTCTGGGGCATAGGAGGAAACCCGGCGTAACATCCCTTGCAATCCTAAGGGGTGCATGGGTAAAAAGTTGAGGTTCACACCGATGAATGTTAACCAGAAGTGCAATTTACCCCAGCTTTCGTAATACATCCGACCGGTCATTTTGGGGAACCAGTGGTAAAAGGCTGCATACAAGCCCATTGTCACGGTACCAAAGAGTACATAGTGGAAGTGACCAACAACAAAATAGGTGTTGTTCACATGGACATCCACAGGTACGGAGGAAAGCATAATGCCAACGATACCTGCAAAGACGAACAAAATTAATCCACCAAGGGCAAAGAGCATGGGTGTGGTGAGTCGCAATTTACCACCCCAAATGGTTGCTACCCAAGCAAAGACTTTGATACCAGTGGGTACGGATACTAACATCGTCGTCAACATGAATAGCATCCGCATCCAAGCAGGTGTACCACTGACATATAAATGGTGTACCCAAACAATGGCACTAACTACGGCAATTAAGAGTGAGGAAACAGCAACTACTTTATAACCGAATAAAGGTTTACGGCTATAAACAGGGAAGATTTCCGAGAAAATACCAAAGATAGGCAGAATAATCACATACACGGCTGGGTGAGAGTAGAACCAGAAGTAATGCTGGAACATAACTGGGTTCCCACCTTTGCTGGGGTCGAAAAAGGCTGTACCAGCAGTGAGGTCGAGTAGGAGCATGACTGCACCAGCAGTCAAGGCGGGTAGACCAAAAAGTTGGATGATTTGGGCGCTTAATACGGCCCAAACGAAGAGGGGCATCCGGAAAAAGGTCATGCCTGGGGCCCGCATTTTGACGATTGTGGTGACAAAGTTAACTGCCCCCATAATCGAGGAAACGCCGGATATGGCAACTGCTAATAACCAAATGACTTGACCGTTAATCAAATGACCTGTGGGGTTTTGCAGACTGACTGGAGGATAAGCCCACCAACCTGCTTGGGCGGGGCCGCCAGGAGCAAAAAAACTACCCATCAAGAGAATGCCGACTACTGGCACCATCCAAAAGGCAACGGCATTGAGGCGGGGAAAGGCCATGTCTCGCGCGCCAATCATCAAGGGCACTAAATAGTTAGCAAATCCCACAAGAGAGGGGAATGTCCACAAAAACAGCATGACTGTGCCGTGCATGGTGAACATGCCGTTATATACTGTGCGGTCGATGAGGTCTGATTCGGGGGTAATTAATTCGCCGCGAATCACCATTGCAAAGATACCGCCCACGAGAAAGAAGATAAATGCGGTTACAAGGTACTGGATACCAATAACTTTATGGTCTGTACTAAAGCTAAAGTATCGCTTCCAATCACCTGGGGATTCGTGTTGAGGCTTTCCACTAGGAAGGGTGACGCCTTCAATTGAGATATTTGTCATCGGTTCTTGTCCTTTCAACCAGGATAGTTGACTAGTGGGGCTGACCCAGGTGCGACAGTAGCCCAACCAGTTTTAACTGATTGACTAGCGGCTTGGGCATACTCGTAAGCTGCTTGATTTTTTGCGGGTACAAGTTTGTTGGTTGCAGCTTGGGCTAGCCATTGGTGGTATTGTTCGGGAGATTCAACTACCACATCTGCGTACATGGTTGCAAAGTATGTACCGCTGTATTGAGAATCGGTGAGTTGGTACTTACCTGGGCGAATGGGTGTAAATTCAAAGTCAATGTTGTGGTTGGGAATGATGTCTTGCTTGAGGCGAAATGCAGGAATGTAGAAGCCGTGGAGGACATCTTCGGATTTTAATGCCAAACGGATACGGCGATCGCTTGGCAGATGTAATTCGCTACTGGTAACATCTGTTTCTGGATAGTGGAAGACCCATGCCCATTGTTTGGCAATTACGTCAATTTTTTCCACTGGTGCGGTTACAGCCTTTACTGGTGCATTTTTATCTTTAGGTGCTGCATAGGCTGATTCCATACCTACGGGATTATGCAGGTGTACCAATGCCATTGGCCCTTGAATACCCATTTGTTCATAAATTTGGTAGCTATACCCAGCAATCCAAAATACTAAGAGGATGGGGATACCTGTCCAAATTACTTCTAGGGCAATATTACCTTCAATTGGCGGGCCGTCGCTGTAATCACCCTTGGGTGCCCGATGGAAAAGAATCGAATACATGAGAGTACCAGTCACTCCCAAAAAGATGAATGCACCTAAGGTGACTAAGAAGCTAATTAAATCATCAATGAGGACAGATTCAGCCGCAGCTTGTGGAGGAAGCCAGGTATAAGCCTGCTGTCCAATCCAGAAACTGATAGCAGTGATGATGGCAATAGCGATCGCTCCTGCTATCAGTGGGAAAATATTGAATGTGTTTTGGGATTTCATGGTCTATTGAGCGTTGGACATTGGTCATTAGTCATTAGTCATTAGTCATTGGTTATTGTTGGTGACAAAGAACAAATGACAAATGACAATTAACTACTTAAACACTGTGTTCAGGTCTTGGCCTAATCGCAACAAGTTATCTGCTGTGTTGTGGACACCAAATTCGGCGGCTAGTTGTGCGCCTAAAGTACCGTGGAGATACAAGATAAACATGACTACGACACCTGTGAAGAGATAGCGCCATTGCACTTGTTTCTCTTCATCCCGGCGAGTAATAAAGCGCTGGTATCCTCTCCAGACTGTCATCCCAATCATAATTGCTAGTAAAAACACGCCACCAACACCATGCCAAATCATGGTATCCATTGCGGGTAATCCCCAAGCGCTTTTAACATCAGCTGGTGGTTGTGCTAGCAACATTTCGTAAAAGCCAGCGGCGACTGTAAAAAAGGTAATGGTAGATGCAGCTACCATGTTGTACCAGCCAACATCAAATAGGTTGTTACGTTCAACAGAAATGGCGAAAAATTTGAAGACCCATTTTTGAAAGGGAAACAGCGCCCCAACGATATCAAAGGTAATCCCAATGATGAATAAACCTAAAGTTAGATGGACTAAGTTGGGATGAACTGGAATGCTGTAAGGTAAGCCGTTTGGGCCGAGTTGCCCGCTTAATTGGTTTATTAGTTCTGAGTTCATGGCAAAAGACCGTCTCTGAGTGCTTCAACAACTGGTACTGTATGCAGTCCATATACCCAAACCAGTTCATCTCCTAGGTATACTTGCAAGCCAACTATTGCAGTTAAAATCGCTCCGGCACCGAGATAATAAATTGTTAATCTCTGAGGGTCGCGGGCACGAATTACGTAGCGCCAAGCGGTAATGGCGGCAATAATTCCTGATAGTGACCAGCCAATGAGTGTATGGACGTTGAGGACTGATTTAGCTGCTTCATAAGGATGGGCTAAACCAGCTTCAAATTGACCAAAAATGATGGCAACAAAGATGGAAATTGTAGCAATGAACATATTCCACCAACTTACCTCAAATAGGCGAAAGTTGCGCGTAAAATAACCAATTACATCACAACAAAAGGCAAATAGCACCATCGCAATGACAAAGTGAACCACGATGGGATGGAGCGTATCCGGATAGGGTAAATTGTGGTCATTCAAATTTGTTAGATAATCAAACACGGTATTCTCCTAGGCATATCTGCTTAACCTCAAACAAACTCGCGCGATTGACACTCAAGAGCTTTCACCACAATTTTTCTACCATTACCGGAATATAGAAATACATATATTTGGGGCGATATCCGGTTGTTTAAATATTAGGTTAGTGGTAGAGGAACTGAGTGCTGGAGTTCAATCGTGAGTTTAGGACTTTAGTCTTGATTCATTGGTTCATGGGGATTTTTTGAGATAACGGCTCTTAGTGTTCACCAAAGAAAATCGCCGTTTTCTCTTTGATTAATTAAACCTATCTATTAGCTTAAGGATTTTTTTAGTAGTTGTCAAAAGAGTGAAAATAAAAAATTTAGGAGTAGTTTTTTTATCAAAAAGTTGTTTTGTGATATGTAGCGCAACTAGCAGCTTTATAAAACTTAAATGGAACCTGAAAATTTTGGTTAAATTGCTCACAATCTAATATTATTAATTTGTGATTTTGAGTACAAAATTTTTGCAAGAGACTAAATTATCTCAATTAATTTGTGGAAATAAATCAGCAGTATATTTTGATTATAACTGAGGGGAAACTCTGCAAATGCAGGTGATTATAGGATTTGATAAGGGAGGATAGCTATTGATAAATTTAGGCTTTTATAATTTATAGCAACCTGTAGAGAAATAATATATCTGACGATAGGATTATTTAGCAATAAATAAAAAGTGCGATCGCACGCTGCTATAGTTTTATTCCCCACTAGGGGATGTAAGCAGTTAACAGACAAATCTTCAACCAAAATCGGAATAAGCTTCTTCCAGCTACCTGTATGATGAAAACAACTCATCACCGGGAAAACAACATGACTACTTACAAAATCAACTTCCAAGATGGAGTTTTACGAGTTAATTTTGGCGAACCCTCCCAAAATGACGAAATTGTCAAAGATGCAGCTGCGCGACTAGAGGAAATGGCTAACGCTGGGGAATTGCAGGGAGGTTCATTATTAAAAATTAACGGGCCCATCTCCATACCTGTGGCGTTTGTTTTAGCACATAAACTTGCCCATATTTACGGTGCAGTTGGTTTTTTCGATCCTAAGATTGGTAAATATGTGATTTCTATCACACACAATCCCGCGTATAAATTAGGAGACTTGGTTGATTGAGTAGCCAATTCAACTCTCTGCTGTTGCATAAATTTGGGGATTTACGGTGATGATACAGGGGGAGTAGTCGCATTTAAGCAAATTCACCCATGAGATGTATGCTTGCGTTTCTTGGTGGGGTGTGGTTGAGAATTGCTGGAGTATGTACAAATGACAACACAGATGGATAAGACAAATTCTATAACAATTGCGATCGCTTGGTGTTTGGCTTGGGGCGATAAGCGCGAACCTAATGAATTAGTCACACAAACTCGTCAAGCGTTAAATCAGAGGAAAGAATTACCAGAAAAATTTCAAGAATTGATGAGGCAGGTACAGAAATTACAGCTAGAAGAATTTCCTGATTCTCTAGAGAAATTAAAAGCATTACCTGAGAAGTATCCAGAGCATTGGAATACACAAATTGGCTTAGTCTATGGTGGTGCAACGAAGATTAAACAATATGTATTTGAATCTTCAAAAATTCAAGATATTCGCGGTGCATCTGCCTTATTAGATAGAATAAACCTGATTGATTTACCTGCATTCTTTAATCATAATTATGCCACTGCAGATAATCCTAATCGTTATAATGCTGAATGTAATGAAGTTAGAGCATGGCTAAATAAAAACTTCAACAAAGATATTAATTTATCTGAAGTTCTTATCCCAGAACTAATTATTTATTCTACAGGCGGTAATATTCTGGCTTTTTGTCCGGCTGCATTTGTTGATGATTTAGCCAATGCGATTGAAAAACGCTATACAGAAGAAACTTTAACAGCAAATTCTTGTGCAGTTGGAGATAAATTTAAACTATTAGAAATTCGCTTTGGTTTGCTCCGAGAGCCTATTGAAAATACATTATGGTTAGATTGGTATCGTCAAAATTATCAGCAACCGCTAGTACAAGCTTACTTTGGAAATTTGGCAAAAAATATCAAAAATTCGCAAACAGAACGATGCTCTAATTTAGCTGTTGCTGTTGAAGAGGCTTTTGCTGACCGTAAAAGTTTCAATGAAATAACTACAAAATTAGCAATTTTATTTCATCAACGTCGCAGTGGACATGACTATTTTAATCGTCCTAAACGACGTTATCCTCCTATGTTTGAAACTCATCCTTATTTGATACGTGATGAGGGAGAACGGAGAACAGCTTTAGTAATTGTTCACCCGCCAGAACTACCTAAAGAATCTCATTTTTCTGAGGCTTCTGCTCGTAAACATTTAGTCGGTTACAAAGCAAAAAAAGGAAAACCCAGAATCCCCGGATGGTATCAAAATTCTCAATTAACATGGAAAAGTCCTATCATTGAAGGCTGGGTGGATAAATTTAAGTTATTTCTCACAAATAATCCCAATTTAGCTCAAAAATACTATACAGGTATTGAACCTGAAGACATTGAAATATCTCAAAACCTTAGCCATATTGCCAATGCTAGTAAAGGTTTTATAGCCTATATCTATGCTGATGGCAATAATATGGGTGGTTACATTCAGAAAATTCGCACTCCAAAGCAACATCAGACTTTTAGTAGAGATGTAGAATTAGCTACAGAATATGCAGTTTATCAAGCACTAGCAGATCACCTTCATCCTCATGAACTCAAAAATCTTAATGAGGAAGAATCAGAGTCAGGTTTACAGAATGGTGATATAGTTCATCCATTTGAAATTATTACCATTGGTGGTGATGATATTATCCTCATTGTTCCAGCTAATCAAGCATTAAATATTGCCAAAACTATTGGTGAACAGTTTGAAAGGATTCTCCTCAAGGAAGTACCTTTGACAGAAATAGCAGGAAGTGAGACTATCATTGGCTCTTATGAAACTCAGTCAGACAATAAGCCAATAGAACAAAAAAAAATACACCGTTATAAACCTATAGAGGCTACAATATCTAAATGTCAACTCAGCACTTCTATTGGTGTACTAATTACCGCATATAATACACCTATTTACTATGCTAGAGACTTAACAGAACAGTTACTTAAATCAGCTAAAGAACGTGCTAAAAAATTAAGAAAAGCTGGATATTGTGGCGGAACAGTAGATTTTTTGGCTATGAAATCAGTTACTATGATTTCTTCCGACATCAAAGAGTTTCGTAAACAAGCATTACTAAAAAATTTAAAACCAAAGCTAAAATTGTATGCTGCTCCCTATACTTTTCATGAATTAGGAGGTTTGATCAAGGTTATAAAAGCTTTGAAAGAAGCTAAATTTCCCAAATCACAACTTTATCAAATACGCAGTTTACTAGAAAGAGGTAAGCAAACAGCTATTCTCAATTATCGTTACTTCCGTGTACGGCTCAGACAAGGAAAACCAAATTTACAAGAATACTTTGAAGAAGCTTGGTGTCAGCCTAAAGATGCAAAAAATAATGGAAATCTAGCACCTTGGATGTATGATGATGGCTCGCTGGAAGATGATAAATCAGATTATCCTTTGTTTGAAACAATTTGGCGAGATGTTGTTGACCTATATGATTTCATCGCTGCATCAGATGATGATAGTGATATCCATGAAATAAATATTTTGACTAGCAAAACTGAATTATGATCTATCTCCAGCAATTATCTAACCCTATTACTTCCTACCAAATTACAGCTGTAATTGAATCAGCTTTATGTGTTGGTGCAGGGGGTTCATCAGGTTCCCTCGCAGATAAACCAATTGTGCGTAACTCTGAAGGAAATTTACTTATACCCGCTTCTCAAATTAAAGGTCGGCTACGTCATGAATGTGAAAAAATTGCCAGGGGATTACATTGGTCAATTTGTGATTCTCCTAATCCTCAAACTATGTGTCCTCAACGAGCAGGATTAATTGGAAATTTTGAGCGTCCAGAATATCAAGTCTCAAGTGATGAGGGAAATTATCATTGTTTAATTTGTCAAATATTTGGGAATCCGGTTTTAGCTTCTCGTGTTATTTTTGATGATTTAATTTGTACAGAAGACCCTGATAATTTACCAGAAGTATTGCGTCCAGGCGTGACAATTAACCGCCGCCGACGTACCGCCGAAGAAAATAAACTTTACTTTTTAGAAACTTCACCAGCTAACACTCAATTAAGATTTACAGGACAGATTCATCTATCAGGCGCTCCAAGTTATGCAGGAGCATTAATTTTAGCGGGACTGCAACATATTCATGCTTTGGGTGCTAGTAAGTCAACAGGTTTGGGATGGTTACATTGGGAATTACCAAAATTACCTCTAGAACAAGCCGCGTGGGATTTTTTGGCAAAAGGGTTTGAGCAATGAAACAAATAAATTTAGAAATTAAAGCACTGTCTCCTTTAGCTATTGGACGACAAAAGCCTGGGGGTTCTATAAGTGAGGCGGAAACTTATATTCCTGGTTCTGTGATTCGTGGGGCGATCGCATCTGTAATATTAAAACGAGCTAATACATCCATCACGCATGGCGACGATTTTCACGAGCTATTTTTAGGTGAAAATCCAGCCATTTTCCACAATGCCTATCCTGCTGATTTTAAAATTAAATCGGAGGTCAGAGTATTACCTAATACGGCTTTAAGTTCCAAAAATAAGCCAGGTTTTAAATCACAACCTAACGATCCTAAACATAATGGTGTTTTTGATACATTAATAGACCGTTTCTGTGCTGAAAGCTTTGGTCATATTTACGATCCTAATTGTCCTGTTGATGGTGGTAGAGTCGATGCTTTTACTGGCTTTTATCAAGTGCAGAATAGATATTATCGTAATTCGACAACTAGCCGTTTATTAACTAGAGTAGGTATTAATCGCCGCCGAGCGACTTCTGAAGAACAGGTGCTTTATAGTATAGAAGTCTTAAATGAATCTCAAGATTATCAAGAAAAACCAGTCATATATAGAGGGACAATCTTCGTTGCAGATGATTTAGCAGAACCTTTATACAATTTTCTGAACAATCATCCAGAAGATTTACGTTTAGGTGGTGCAGCTTCACGGGGCTTGGGAAGAGTTAAAATTGCAGTTAATCTACCTTGTGAAATCAAATCAAGTGTTAACAATAGAGTTAAAGAATTTAATCAAAAATTACGCCAACGTTGGGAAGAATGGAAAAATATATTTGGCATTTCCATGCAAGATTCACCTGAAAATAGTATTTATTTTACCGTAGACCTGCAAGCAGATGCCATCTTAACTGAAAACTGGCAACGCACTACTTTAATTTCGGAAAAGATGCTTCAGAATTTGACAGGTATTAATAATTTTTTGGAACTTCATGCAGCTTATAGCAGCTATGACTATCGTTCCGGTTGGAATTCCGCTTGGGGTTTAATGAAAGATGTGGAATTGATTACTAATAAAGGTTCTGTATATTTATTCAGTGTAAAATCAGAGGATTTATGGGAGAAAGCTTGGGAGAATTTAGAAATATATGGAGTAGGCGATCGCACCTGCGAAGGCTTTGGAAAAATACAAATTTGTAATGAATTTCATAATGTATTTAGGGAGATTGCAAAATGAATGATTTTTCTGAACAAAAACAACAACTTAAAATTCAGAAGGGTATCCGCCAAGCGGAAGATTTTTTAGTGACTTGGATTCAAGATGCTTTAGATAATCGCAAATCCTACGGAAAACTAGAAGAATCTCAATTTCGTAACTTACTCAGAGTTGCAGATACTACTGAAAGTACGGAAGTGATTAAAAATTTTTTACGTTATCAAGTAGGTCGAGAGGATAAATGGGGAAGAGGTAAGGATTCTTTAGCTGAAAAAATCATCATAGATATTAATACCAGAATTAAAGAGAAAGCTAAAGATATAGCTAAAGAAGCCAAATCAGAAGATATTAATTCTATCCTCTTAGAATTAACTCGCCGTTACTTAGGGTATGGCGCACGTTATTTGACATACAAGCTCAAAGGAGAAAATATAAATTAATTAAGTTATCGGAGTATTAATTTATGGGACGCTTAGTTATTTCCACAGTAGGAACCAGTTTACTCACTAATCAGATTGATAGAGCCTATGAAGATAACTATTATGACAGATTAAGAGATACAGCTAATTGTAGTTCTGTCGAGATTGAAAAATACCATGAGGATGTGACAGATATAATTAAGATATTGAAAGAAAGAGCCGAGGAAAAACTAGGTAGTAATATTGATGAGATTCGAGATGCTAGTGCAGAACTAAATGGAATTTATGGTTTATATGAAAATAAAATCCATCAAAGTGAACAAGATATCCATTGGTTAATTGCTAGTGATACTGCTCAAGATCAAGTTTCAGCAGAACTCTTACAATCATTTCTCAGTCAGAAAGGACTTAACATTAGTATTTATACTCCCAAAGATTTTACATTAGGTAGCAATGAGGCTTTTACACAAGGTATTGATGAGTTATTAAACTGGTTTGAAGACATAATTCCTGGTTATAAAGATAGCGGTTATGAAATTCAGTTTAATTTAGTAGGAGGTTTTAAAGCTATACAGGGATTTGTGAATACTATTGGTATGTTCTATGCTGACAAGATAATTTATATATTTGAAGGACGTAATTCAGAAATTATCACTATTCCGCGTTTACCTATCAAGATAGATACAGAGGTAATTAAACCTGTAGCATTTGCATTAATGTCACAAGGAGCATGGATTGATTTAAAACAACTCACAGGCGTGCCAGAAACTTTATTATATATTGTCGGAGATAAAGCAATATTAAGTAACTGGGGAAGGCTGATATGGAACAGAAGTAAGAATAACTTCCTTAATGGTGACTTACTGGTATTACCACATATTAAATATGAACCTGCTTTCACCAGAGACTATGAAAGTAGAAAAGACAGAAGTGAGAGAATAAAATTACAAGAGACTTTAGCGAAAGTATCTCATCTATTGATTAAAAGTAATGGTGATACTGCTCCATTAAAAGGTGATGGTGGAGTATTGTATGAAGTTTATCAAAATAAAGGTAGTATTGCTCATTTTCGAGTCACTCAAGGTATTAGAGTCAGTTGTACTGCTGCATCTGGTGTGTTAAATCTTCGTCGATATGGCAAAGAACCTGAAGTAAACAATAATCCTTAAATGTCCTAAACTATGTTTGACACATTCAAAAATCGCTTAGAAATTACAGGTACAATCACCACAAAAACAGCACTACGCATTAGCGCAGGACGTTCGAGTGAACCCATAGGTTCGGATTTACCTGTAATTAAAGACAGTTTGGGTAATCCATTAATACCAGGATCTAGCTTTAAGGGTGCAATGCGATCGCGCTTAGAAAGTTTCCTCAGAGGTATTGTAGGTAATAATCGTCAACTTGTGGCAAATCCAGCTATTGAGGATGAATGGTCAATTACATCCCAGGAAATGAAGCAGTTAAAAGACGCTTACGATGATGACCAAGCTTTAACTGAAGCTATTCTCCAACATACTGACTTACCATCTCTGCTATTTGGTTCACCTTGGATTGCGAGCAAATTCCAAGTCCGAGATTTAACTGTAGTCCCTGATACTTGGTTTGGACAGTACCAAGAAAGAGACGGGGTAGCTATTGATAGAGACACGGAAACCGCAGCAGATGGGAAACTCTACGATTTCCAAGTTGTACCAGCAGGGACGCAGTTTGAGTTTAAAGCGGTGGTAGAAAACGCTGAGGATTATGAACTGGGACTGTTGATGATTGGGTTACATCAGTTTGAGACAGAACAAATACCTCTGGGTGGAGGGCGATCGCGTGGCTTGGGTGTGGTTAAACTAGATATTGACAAAATGTACTGGTTAGATGTCAGCAACAACCCAGAAAAATTACTGACATACTTGCAAGAATTGGTAAATAGTAATTCATCGGAAAAACTACCCAGCTATCAAGATGTCAAAGAGTCCAATTTAAAGCAAGATTGGACAAATTCGCTGATTCATTATTTACGAAAAAATCAAGCTAAGACTCAAACAACTGAAGTCACGCCAAATTATTGAGGAGGTAAATATGGCTTTCAGCAGTTTCAAAACTATTGAGGAAGTTCTCAAAGAATTTCAAGTCACCTATAGCGAAGCTAATTTTGTCAGTGAAGTTCAATTCAATATTCCTGATTACTTCCGGGAAGATTTAGAATTTACGATGCGAGAAGGTGCAGTTAACTGTTCTGAATTTGCTATATGTGAAAATTTGATATCTCCAGTCTTAAAACAGGTTTGGAAACTATATAGCAGCAAGTTTATTTTGTGGAGTCATTATTCTCTAAACTATGACGAAAAATTATCTGGTTTTCCTGAATATATTTTGGCTAAACGTTCGCCATTAGGGAAAGTTGTCTTTGATAAACCATACTTCATTTTAGTAGAAGCCAAGCAAGATAACTTTGAAACTGGTTGGGCGCAATGTTTAGCAGAAATGATTGCAGCCCAAAGACTAAATGGAGAATATCAAATAGTAATTTATGGCATTGTATCTAATGGTGCGACATGGCAATTTGGGAAACTAGAAAGTGATATTTTTACTAGAAATATCACTCCTTATACTATTTATGAACTGGATAAACTTTTTTCTACTGTTAATTTTGTATTTCAACAATGTGAATTGCAACTAAATAATTTAGTTGCAGCCTAAACAAACTTTCTCAACTAAATATAGCTATGCACAAAAGATTTGTTAACCATTGTACTATTGATTTAACCCTAATTACTGACGGGCCGATGCTGATTAAATCGGGTAAGGAAGGAGCCGATCCGACTAAGCCGGATATGGAATTTGTGGAAACATATCACGCTGGTGGGCGTTCTATATATTTACCTGGAAGTAGTTTAAAAGGAGCAATTCGCGCCCATGCTGAAAGAATTGTTAGGACTGTAGGTGAAGATAAACCTAACTCTAAAAAATTACCTTGGGCTAACGATCCGTTAAGCGATAAATACACTTATCTGGAGAATAAATCAGCACCAGATATTTACAAATTATCTAGTTTTACTGACCAAATATTTGGTAATACTTCTATTGCTAGTAGATTGAGAATTGAAGATGCTTATCCAGATAAATCTCAGCCTCTCAAAATTGAAGAACGGAATGGTGTTGCAATTGATAGAGTTTTTGGTTCGGTAGCGGTAGGGCCTTTTAATTATCAAGTTTGTACTGCGGGGGAATTTAAAACTAAAATTCACCTCAAAAACTTTACTCTATCCCAATTAGGTTTACTTGGTTTAGTTTTGCGCGATTTAGATGACGGTTGGTTTGGTTTGGGTTTTGCGAAATCTCGCGGTTTGGGTACTGTACAGGTGAAATTGAATCAAGCAGTTGTGCAATATCCTGGTTGTGTTTTATCGGAAGATAAACGTCAAATTCAGGCTATGGGTAGTCAAAAACAATGGAATCATACTTTTCTCTTAGGTGCGGGAGAATTTTTAGCAGATGAAGACGCACAATTATATGGTTTTTCTAAACCCGATTATCAAGATACTCCTGTAGCAGCACAAGAGATGAATTTAGGTTTTGGTGTGCAACTTACTTGGCGAGATGGTACGGTTACAGATTTATTTGAACGTGCTGTTAAATCTTGGAGTAGTTTATTAGGGGTATCAAGATGATGGCTTTTGTTGGTGTAAAAGAAAAACTTTTATCAGTTGCAGAATTACTTGATTTAATTCAACAATTTGCAATTGAACCTAGTTACTACTTCCTGAGATGGACTCATAAAGTTAGCGATAATTGGAAACAAGTACCCACAGAAAATGACTTCCCGATGCTGGAAGGACAAATGTTTAATAAAAATTGTGAATTGCGGTGGAAGTATAAACGTAAAGATAGTTATGAAGTGCTGCTTTTAAGTGTTGCTGGTGAATATGCTGATTTTAGCCCTGTGGGTAAAGATTGGGATATTCAAGATAGAAATGCTCATTTATATGGATCTACTGAAACTCGTTTTCCTAAAGGATTTCCTGAGAAAGCAGCAAATATCGCCCAGCGTTATTTTATCGATAAACAAACTTCTACAGTTCACTTTGTCGCTTTGACAATTAAACCATAATTATGACAGTAAATCGTCCATCAAGACCTCAACCACCTAATCGCCCTAGCGATGGGGGTTCATCTTCAGAATTTGTCCCCAAACCTTATGAATTTGTTTCCTTTCCCAGTGAACGCCCTAATTTACAGCGTCCGGCTGGACATCATAAATATTTTAGCGATCGCCTGCACGGTACTTTGTATCTTACCCTAAAAGTGCAGACTCCTCTCCATGTCTCTACTGGGGTGGTGGTTATGGGTAGCGATATTGGTCAAAAAATTCCCCTCATTAAAACTATGGTACAGGGTATTGACCAAAAACTCTCGATTCAAGGTAGTTCACTGAAAGGTTGTATTCGGTCTGTATATGAGGCGATTACTAATAGTACTTTAGCAGTTATTACTAATAGATATAGAGATAAAATCCCCCCAGAACGCTTACCTTGTCGCCAGAAAGAACAACTTTGTCCAGCGAGTAGAGTTTTTGGTGCTTTAGATTGGCAAGGTTTGCTAGATTTTAATGATGCGAAGTGTGAAAATATCAGCTTTTCTACAGGGTTTATGCCTTCATTATATCGTCCTCGTCCTGATGAACGTGGGGCATATTTTATTCGCGGTAAAGTTGCCGGACGCAAGTTTTATGATAATACTATCAAGGCTATTGATAAAGGTCAAAATTTAGGAATTCCTGTACAACAAGCTGGTAGAGAATATATTTTTACGACTAAATTAAATTTTAAAAATTTGACAGCCGAAGAGTTAGGTACTTTATTAATTGTCTTAGGACAAGATGCTAAATATCCGATGGCTTTAAAAGTTGGCGGTGGTAAACCGATAGGGATGGGAACAATGACTGTTAATATCGATAAAATCCACCAACCGCAAAACCTCAAACAGCGTTATTCATCTTATAATCTCAACCAATCTGATGAGTTGATTGGGGAAAAATTACAACAATTTATCCAAAAAAATATTCAAGCAGCACATTCACGCTTGATTCAAAAACCGCAATTAGAAGAACTGGCTGCAATTTTACGCTATCCCACCGACCGCGAACCACCATTGGGAATGTATTAAATTATGACAATAGCTGAGTTATCTTCCGAATCTCTCACAGATGCACAGTGGGAAATTGCTCATGCGATCGCCCAAATTTTAGTTAAAGACAATACAGATGTCAACGAGTTGGGTAAAGCTGTCGCTTATCTCCGCGCTTCTGTAAACCAGCCAAATGCTACCTCTCGGTTCTTCCAATATCTGAAAACCCTCGTCAGTAATGGTAGACAAATTGGACACAGTGGTAAAACTACCGATTATTACCGCAGTATTGAGAAAGCTTGTAGCGATTATCTCAAAGGCGTAAGCGATGCTGATACGATGCTGCAAATTTTAGGTTGGGTATCGCGTCTGATGCGTTATTACAGAGATGCTGGTGTCCCAATTGGGGAAATTGCGACTCCCAAAGCGCTACCTGTAGAGTCAGCGCGTCAAGCGGAAATTGCGAAAGTAGCGCGATCGCAAGATTTTCAAGTTGAGCAAGTTATTGAAGCGAAGGTTACCAAAATCAATGGGAATAAAGTCACCTATGAAATTTTGGGGACTATTAAGTTAACTGAGAAGGAACCTAAAAAAGCACAATCTCTTTCTGAGGGACAAATAGTAAAAGTAGAGATTGTGGACATTAAGGAAGACGGAAGTATCAAAAAATTAAAATTAGTTGGGTAAATTAAATCATTTTTTTACCATATTTTTTTATTTCATCTTTAATATAGAAGATAAGGCACATATACAATATTGTGCCTTTTTGCTATTTCAAAGGAAAAAATGGCTAAACGAAAATATTCAAATGTAGCTGCTCCACCTCTGGAAGCCGCTACAAACTTTCATCATCCACCAGGAATGATCCCTGACTCTGATTTAACAGTTAATTCACCGTATAGTTCCTGTTTGAAAGAAGGTTATGCAGGTATGACAGAATACTCTAACGTCTTCACAAAGCAATTTAAAGCCGACCTAAAATATTGGAAGAAGCACTGTCCAGCAAAGTATAACCGCATTCAGGAACTTATACGTGAAATACAAACAAAGCCTTTCGAGCGCGTCGGTAAAGGTAATCCGGAAATTCTAATACATGAGTATTATCAAGGATACAAAAAACGCTCGCGTGAAATAAACGGTACACACCGTCTTGTATACGCAGTATCTAAGGATACAATTTATTTTCTTCAAGCTCGTTTCCATTATTAGAAAACAAGGACAAATACGCTAGCAGGTACAACAAGTAGCTAAAAATTAGAGCGGTTATTACCAACCAGAGCATGTTTACTCTCGGTTCTGGTTGGTTTCCTTGTTAGAGGCTTTCACTCATTAGATAATTTTAACTATGATCTTTAGTAGAAGAGAGCATAACTGTTTAAGGTATTTAAGAAAATGTTGAACGTTGGTCAAAAAATTAATTATCCCGAAGCTCAAGCTAATTTAGATGAACTTTGCAATCAAGTAGTCTTAAGCCGCGATCCTGTGATTATTGAAAGAGAAGGTAGCGAAAATGTTGCTCTGATTGCTGCTGATGAGTTAATTAGTATGAAAGAAACTCTTTATCTACTTAGTTCTCCTGAAAATGCAATTCGTCTATTTGCTGCATTGGAGGAAGTAGACTCAGGCACACTTAAACCTCAGACACTAGATGAACTGCTTGAAGAATTAGACAATGATGACGAAGATGAGCCAGTAAATTAGTATTCTTCAACAGAAAGATTTTGCTTGTTTCACGTTGCGACAGCTTGATTTAAATTTGGATTGCCGCTAATATTAGCTACTATAGAAACCTTTGTTTCATTTATAAATTCCCCCTGCAAAGGGATTGAAACAGGTTTCTATAAGGTGAAACAACTGTTATATCAGAGTTCACTACTTCCCCGCAAGGGGATTAAAAGCTAGGTATTCTATTTATTCAGATTGTTAGCCTATAAACTTAGGCTGAAAAAGAGCGATCGCTTTTCTTTGCTATTTTCTAATTGATTGTAGAAACCCATAATTTGCTAATTTAACCGGCAAAAGAGCGATCGCTTTTACCACTTAGTAATTTTTGTAATAAATTCCGCAGACTACACTACAGTAATTCTCAAGTAGCTAATCGCTACAGTATGGGGAATTGGCGATGCAATTGGGGAAAACTGGCGCATAAAGCGAATTTAAACCCTAAATATGCTAATATAAGCATAAATAAATCCAAATTACCTCCTAACAATAAAATATTTTTCCCTTCAAATAAAAATATTTGCAACAACATAAATTGATTTTTTTACAATTTGTAATATGTTGCTAAACACCTGCTAAATCAGCAAGTTCAGCAATTAAAGTCTGGGTAAAAACGCAATTTCTGCTTTACAAAACTCAACATTTGTAGAGTTAATTACTAATTAGCAATTATGTTGAAATTGATCCCCATTTATTTTTAATTCAATCTATGTAATGTGATTATTCTTAATTTCATAAAAAACTCTACCCACACTTCCCCTCTGTTCCACAGACTCAGGAAACGCAGGGTAAATCACTCAGTAAACACAAGGGGATAATGCCCAATGCCCCATGCCCCATGCCCTAAACAGTAAAATTATTTGCATAGCAAGCAGCGATGGCAAGATCAGCTACATCTACCAATCGCAAAGCCAAGTCTAAAACCCTGTCTCCCACAATTCCCAAGTGGGCAGATAATACAGAATTGGTGGGATTGGTGTTTGACCTAGAGGCGACTAGTTCGACTTCCCTCTATTCCCAGTACACAATTGGACTTCATGCTTGGTTTCTCGACCAAGTCAGACAATTTAATCCGGAACTTTCGGCTTATCTCCATGATGGGGAGTCAGAAAAGCCCTTCAATATTTCGGCGCTGGAAGGTCAACTCCTCCCTAGTGGTAGACAACTGCATCTAGAAGCCAAGCAAATTTACCATTGGCATGTTAACGCCCTTTCTCCCAGAGTGGCACAGTTTCTCGTGCAATGGTTGACCCAATTGCCCCAAACTTTAGCTTTACGAGATGCACCTTTGCAAATTAAACAGGTGAGTCTCGCCCATCCCCCCACCACCTACGCCCAATTGTTAGAGTCGGCTTTAGACAAACAAACTAACGTGAGTCTTAGCTTTGTTTCCCCTACCAGCTTTCGCCGCAAAGGTCATCATTTCCCCCTCCCAGTGCCGGTGAATTTGTTCCACAGTTATTTGCGGCGCTGGAATGACTTTTCGGGAATGGCTGTAGAAACAGAAGCTTTTCTCGACTGGATAGACGAAAGCGTGATTATCCATCAGCACCGCATCGAGTCGGTGAAAGTAGCGGCGGGTAAACGGGGTTCGGTGACTGGGTTTGTTGGGGCTATCTCTTGTGGTTTGAGTAAAACTGCTTTAGCTAATACAGAATTTACTAAATTATTTTATGCTCTAGTCAAACTCGCACCATACTGCGGTACGGGACATAAAACAACGTTTGGCTTAGGACAAACGCGCTTGGAATGGGTGGAACCAGAAGTTAATACATCTACCCAGGTATTAACAAATCTGTTGGGGGAACGGATTGCAGAATTGACGGCGATATTTACTGCCCAACGCAAACGCACGGGAGGCGATCGCGCTGATAAAATAGCTGCAACATGGGCAACTATTCTCGCTCGTCGGGAAATGGGGGAATCATTACAAGCGATCGCCCAAGATTTAGAAATGCCCTATACTACGGTGAAAACCTACGTTAAGTTAGCGCGACGGGCGTTGAAACAAGAAGATTTACCTGTATAAAGCTGATTTGAAAATTATGTTGACGGTTGACGGTTGACTGGAAGAAAGTTTTTGTATGCCTACTAACTTTTCAGACTTTGTCTAAACTAGAACTTGACTCAAGTCCCGAAAAAGTAGTACAGCCCTAATGTCTAAAAAGCCTTCTTCAACACCTCATAACACTCCCAGCCATCACTCAGACAAATGGCAAGAAAGGACAGCACAAGTTGCATTTAGATTTAACCGACAATATCAAAATCAACCCTTTGACTTACCAACAGAAGTACAAGAAATGCCAATCTTTCGAGATTGGATTACTGGGACTTTACCAGGAAAAATTGCTTCTAGCTTCTGGGAAATTGCCAAACCACAAAAAAATCAACATTGTTTAGATATTGGCTGTGGTGTCAGCTTTTTAATTTATCCTTGGCGCGATTGGCAAGCATACTTTTACGGTCAAGAAATTAGTATCTTTGCCAGAGATACCCTTAATTCTCGTGGTTCGCAGTTCAACTCTAAGCTATTTAAAGGAGTGGAATTAGGACCAGCCCATCACTTAAACTATGCCGCAGATCAATTTGATTTAGCGATCGCCACAGGATTTAGCTGTTATTTTCCCCTAGAATATTGGACTGCTGTATTGCTGGAAGCCAAGCGAGTCCTCAAACCCGGTGGAATATTTGTCTTTGACATCCTCAACCCCGAACAGCCCCTAGCAGAAGATTGGGCGGTTCTGGAAACTTATTTAGGTGCAGAAGTATTTTTAGAATCCCTAGCTGAGTGGGAAAAAACAATCAAAGCCACTGGCGCTAAAATTTTGTCGCGTCAATCAGGAGAATTATTTAATTTGTATAAGGTGCAGTTTTGAAACAACCTTTGGGCGCAAAGACCACAAAGGAGAATTGAATCAGGCCTAGGGGAGATGAGGGAGAAGAAATACAATGCCCAATGCCCATATCTCTTTAGAAAGGTAGCAAAGTGCGTAGGTAGTTCATTATAATGCTTGTACTATGAGCACCTACCCATCCCTCAAAAAATCTGACACACAATACCGTCGGCGTGACAATGACTGGCGGTTATTTTTGCGCTTAGTACCTTACGCCCGTCGTAATCAAAAATTGCTAGCGCTGTCAATGTTTTTACTTGTACCCATCGCTATCGCTAATGCGGTACAGCCACTCATAATTGGACAGGCAATTTCCTTAATTCGTCAGGAACCTAGCGTTTACGAATTTCTGAAAAATCGCCCTTTGATGGAAGGGCTAAATATTTTAGAAGGTTTATTACTGATAGCTATTATTATCAGATTGATATTAACTGGTTATCAAGGGTATCTCGTACAGATGCTAGGACAAAAAATCACAGCGGTGATTCGCGAAGACTTATTTCATCATGTGACATCTTTATCTGTACGTTTTTTTGACCGCACGCCAATTGGTAAACTAATTACTAGACTCACCAGTGATGTAGAAGCTTTGGGAGATGTCTTTTCTACAGGAGCAGTAGGGATTATCTCCGATTTATTTTCTATGTTGGTGATTATCGGGTTAATGTTTTCTCTGCAATGGGAATTAGCATCTTTGTTATTGGTAATTTTGTTACCCATCAGCTTGGTAATTGTTTATTTGCAAAAGCAGTATCGCCAAGCAAATTACAAAGCCAGAGAAGAACTTTCGATGCTGAATTCTCAACTACAGGAAAATATTGTAGGGATTAATGTAGTCCAGCTATTCCGCCGCGAAAGATTTAATGGTCAATTGTTTCGCAAAACTAACGAACGTTACAAACAGCAAATCGATAGAACAATTTTTTATGATTCCGCAGTTTCCGCGATTTTAGAGTGGATTAGCTTAGTAGCGATCGCGGGAGTTTTAGTATTAGGTGGTTGGTTGTTGCTAGGCAAAAGTATTACCTTTGGGATTTTATCGTCATTTGTGTTATATGCACAACAATTATTTGACCCATTAAGAAATTTTGCCGAAAAATTCACTGTAATTCAAGCAGGTTTTACCGCTATAGAGCGAGTTACCAATATTTTAGATGAACCGATAGAAATTCGCGATCCCTATAATTCTCGTATCTCCATTTATGATGCCAAATTTGGTTATATAGATGAAGTAGTTGCTAATCTCGAATCTCCCAATGCTAAGCCCACAACTGAATTAGGCGAAATTCGGTTTGAGCATGTTTGGTTTGCCTATAAAGATAATGATTACGTCATTAAAGACTTAGATTTTACCATTCGTCCGGGAGAAAAAATTGCCTTAGTCGGCCCTACAGGTGCAGGTAAAAGTTCAATTATTCGCCTATTATGTCGTCTTTACGAACCCACAGAAGGACGCATTCTTGTTGATGGTATAGATATTCGTGACTTACCACAAGCAGAATTACGCCGTTATTTAGCAGTAATTTTACAAGAAGGATTTTTATTTGCTGGTGATGTCAAAAGTAATATCAGCCTGGGCGATAATTACAACTTTGCAGAAATTCAACAAGCAGCACAACAAACCAATATCGATCAGTTTATTGAACTATTACCCCAAGGGTATGATACCCAACTTAGAGAAAGAGGTACAAATATTTCTAGCGGACAAAAGCAACTTTTAGCCTTTGCCCGTGCTGCCATTCGCAATCCGCAAATTTTGGTATTAGATGAAGCAACCGCTAGCTTAGATGTAGGCACAGAAGCCTTAATTCAACAAGCATTAAACAAGCTTTTAGTAGGACGTACAGCGATTATTATCGCTCACCGATTATCCACAATTCGCAACGTCGATCGCATTTTTGTTTTAAAGCGAGGCGAACTCATCGAACAAGGAAGCCATGAAGAATTAGTCCATCAAGGGGGTATGTATGCCACATTACATCAGTTACAAATGTTGGGAACTTAAGCTGTCTTGAAAATAGGGGCTAGGAGCTAGGGGCTAGGGACTAGGGGAGAAAGAATTTCATGCTTGGTTGTGCAAAAACCTAGCGTAAATGGCTAACTTGATAATAATGTTGATGGTTGACTGTTGAGTGTTAAGCGTTAACAATCTTGCTTTTTTAGGCACTCGCTCTACTACCCAAAGAAACATTTACAATATGACAATTTATTTTTACACTGTTCGCGAAGAATATGGTTGTTTCTCCAACTTTTCACCCCACGGGTTTGAGTTAGATGGGTTGTACTGGCCGACTAGCGAACATTACTTTCAAGCACAAAAATTTATTGGTACTTTCCATGTCGAACAAATCCGATTAGTTAAAAGTCCTAAAGATGCAGCAAAAATGGGGCGCGAACGCAGCCGTCCTCTGCGTCAAGACTGGGAACAGGTTAAAGATGATGTGATGAGAAAAGCTGTGCTATGTAAATTTGCAACCCATGCAGATATTAGAGAAATTTTACTCTCCACAGGTAGTGAAGAAATTGTGGAAAACTCTCCTATTGATTTTTATTGGGGATGTGGTGCTGATGGTAGTGGTAAAAATATGTTAGGAATAATTTTAATGGAGGTGAGAGAAAAACTCCGCTGAGTCAGGAAAAAACAGACAGACTGACGATTTACTGAAAATTCTGGGAATAATACAAGATATCACCAAACTTAACAGGACTTGGTCGATGTCTACAGGCGGATGGAATCCCAATTTGAAGAATACCGATCCTTTAAATGTTCCAAAAAAATATGGAAAATTAAGGAAGCGTAATACCATTACCCATAATTTTGACCAAGCTTCATCAGCAGAACTAATTCTTACTCAAGAAAGTAACGACCAGTTATCCGAAGCATCCAAACTAATGCGTCAAGGAGTCCAACTGCAACAAGCTGGTGATTTAACTGCTGCAATTAAGAGTTTAGAAGCATCTCTAGTAATATTTCAAGCAGTAGATAATTTTGCTAGGCAAGAACAAGTTTTTTCTTTATTAGCATTAATAGCTTATACATTAGGAGATTACCAAAAAACTATCTCTTATTGCGAACAGTGTTTGTCACTGATGGGGGAGAAATCAGATATATCAGTGCGGATACAAGTGCTTTCTCATCTAGGAAATGCGTACCGTCATCTCAATGAATATGGCAAAGCTATTAAATTTTTAGAAGATAGTTTGCAAATTACCCAGCAGCAGCAAGATAAGCGCAATCAAGTCGCAGCTTTGAATAATCTGGGTTTGGTGTATAAAGCTGCGGGTAATTTTGAACAGGCTATTAAGTATCAAGAACAAAGTTTAGCAATTGTTCAGGAACTGCAAGATCATTGGGGTGAGGAACAAGTACTCAAGAATTTAGGTAATGCTTGGTATGCGTTGGATGATTACGCCAAAGCGATCGCTTATTATGAACAGTGTGTAATCTTATGCCGTACCCTAAAAAATCTGCGTAGTGCTGTGCATGTTCTGAAAAATCTAGGTAATGCTTGCTATGCCTTAGGTGATTATGCCAAAGCGATTATTTATTATGAAGAACGATTGCAAATGGCTAGAGAACTTCAAGACAAGCGAAGTGAAGAACAGTCTTTAGCAAGTTTAGGCGTGGCTTGTGAAGCCTTGGGTGATTATAACAAAGCGATCGCATACCACGAACAACGTTTGTTTTTAGCCCAAGCACTTCAAGACATTCGCACTCAAGAACAAGCACTTGCTAGTCTTAAACTTGCTTGTTACGCCTTAGGTGATTATGCTAGAGCCATGCAATACCAAACAATGGAACTGGACTGATTGCGACTGAAATCAAGTTAGACAACTGATACAATAAAGGTTTGGTCAATCAAAGTTGACTCCTAAACATCTCTTTTAGTAAAAGTATTGCCCGTAAATTTAACAGGTGCTACTTACCCCAAGTTTCAGATTGTCATGAGCAGCGAAACCCAACTCAGCCTATTTGACGACTCCAGCTTTAACCAACGGGATCTGATTCCTACAGACGCCAAAATTCCCATACCTCCTCATACTTATTCCGATATGACGGAATTGGCACAACACTGCAATCAGTGCCACCGTTGCGGATTAGGAGACAACCGCACCCATGCAGTCGTAGGGCGGGGAAACCTCAAAGCACTAATTATGGTTGTTGGGGAAGCACCAGGTCAAAATGAAGACGAAACAGGTCTACCATTTGTCGGTAAGTCTGGGCAATTATTAGAGAAAATCTTAGCATCTGTCCATCTTAGTACTGAGCAAGATGTATACATCTGCAACATCAATAAATGTCGCCCGCCGGAAAATCGAGTTCCTACCACCGAAGAAATGACAGCTTGTTTGCCCTACCTATTAGAACAAATTCGCCTAGTAGATCCAAAAATTATTCTGTTAACTGGTGCAACTGCTGTTAAAGGTTTAACTGGTGATAAACGTGGGATTACTAAAATTCGCGGACAGTGGATGGAGTGGCAAGGGCGTTTGTGTATGCCGATTTTCCATCCTTCCTATTTATTACGTAACCCTACTAGAGAAGTAGGCGGCCCGAAATGGCTCATGTGGCAAGATATACAGAATGTACGTGCCAAGTACGATGAAATCAGGGATAGCAGCAAATCGCCTACAACATAAAATTACAGTCAACCGTCAACCGTAAACAGTCAACCGTCAACCGTCAACAGTTATTTCTCCTTCACCCCAGTACTTTGTTCTTTCTCACGATACAGGACAAGCAATTTCCAATTAAGGCAACCTAAGAGTAGTAGAAATATCTGAAATTATGGACGCAGCTAAACGCCTTGCTACTCTCAACCGCATCCGCAAACTCAGTCGCCTCATGGATACATCTATACGCATTCCTGGCATAGGTTTTCGTATAGGAATAGACCCAATAATTGGTTTAGTTCCTGGTGCCGGTGATTTAATTAGTACAGGGTTTTCCGCTTATATCATATTTTTAGCCACACGCTTCGGTCTACCACGCCAAGATTTAGCCAAAATGATATTTAATGTGGGTTTGGAAACGGTTGTTGGTACTGTGCCTTTAGTTGGTGATTTGTTTGATGCTTTCTATAAATCAAATATTCGCAATTTAGCAATTTTAGAGCAACATTTAACAGTTGTTGAACCGGAAATTGCCGAAGTACCTGTTGAAGTTTCGCCATTGAAAGCTAAAGAGCTTTTCCATAGTTAGGTAAAGACACTCACCCAATTGGACACATTATAAACTGGCTGATTCCCCAGTCTGAGGTAATAACTATTACGGTACTATAAGATACAAGAAGGTTAGAAAAAGTCCTAGCTCCAGCCTTTACTTACAAAAACTGAACTTGAATGTATCTAGCAACCTCACATAACTGTGGGGTTGTTCTTTAAAGCACAAAATTTTAATTAGTAAGGTGGATAATGCCCACTCTACGAAGTTTTAATTTGTTCAAGAATTCAATTAAAAATTATTACCCAGTATCAAACAGTAACTAATCTCTGATTTTGATAATAAGGTGATTGGGGAGAGGAAAGTCCGGGTAATTACAGTTTACTTACCTGCATACAACGTTTTCCGGATCTTGATCCAGCCATTCACCGAGCGCAGCGCGGAAAGGATCGAGCATTTCTTGGCAATCTAATTGTACGCTGCTAGCTGAGCCAGAAAACCAGTTGTGTTGATGATCTTCAGGTGATGGTATTAAATTAAACCAGACAATTAGGCGATTATTAACAAACCTAAATCCTCGTTCGCGTCTATCCGAGCCATAAACTATTTCTAAGTATGGCTGATCGATTGCTGTTTGCATTGGCTTACCTAGGTCTAAGCGGATGAAAGTGGAAGCTAAAATATCATCTTCCGTACCTGGGGAAATTGGCTGATTTAATTGGAACACGAGAGTATCGCGTTTAGGATATTCTGGGTCAATGCGGTCAATTTGGGCACTTAGCGGTTGCTGTGATCAGTCGCGGAGGTCACTTAAAATGAGTTCATCTGGTGTAATAGCAAATTGTTGAGCGTTGGCGTAGCCCGTCGAAGACATCGCTTGCCAGGGTATAGTACAAATACCGCTTCGCCAATAATTTGAGGGATTAAAAACAGTTAACAAATTAAGGGATGGCATGAGTTAGCCCTCCTAAAAATTTTTATGAAACTGTAACGATGGCTATTGTTTTGCAACTAGAAAATAAACTTGAGGAACTCGTGAGGAAATGACTGAAAAAAATACTCAACAACCCATTAATACTGTAGCGAATATCCTAGAGAGCTACGCATTAGGACACCGCAGTTTTAGTAGGGCGGAACTCGGTGATGCCGATTTACAAGGTGCTGACCTTAAAGGTTCTGATTTGAGCTACGCTGATTTAAGTCAAGCTAACTTGAGTGGTGCTAATCTTCGAGGCTCTGACTTAAGTTTTGCCGATCTGAGTCAGGCTAATCTTAGAGATACTGATTTAAGGGGAGCTTTGTTATTTTCTGCGAATCTGCGCTCTGCTGATTTAACAGGAGCAAAATTAGAAAAAGCAGATTGCGATCGCAATACCCATTTTCCTAGCAATTTTGACTTAGTTCAGGCAGGGGTGCAAGTTAAGGAAGGTTAAAAAAGTTCAGTTGGTATTGTTGAGTGTTGAGTGTTGACGGTTCACAGTTTACAGTCAACACTCAACAACATACAACCAACAACATAAAGCGGAATAATTTATTTTTTGGCGTTCCCTTAAGTTAATCCTAAAGAAGCTTTCAATGAATAACCGAAGATTCTAGAAACCTGGCAACGACATATGGGACATTTATTGATATCTGGTTGATCTGGTGTCCCAGCGATGGGTTGCCAATAAATTTTACTAGTTCCGCTTGCGGTCATCTCTACTTCCATGCGGTAACGAATCATCTTTTTGCAAACAAAGCAGGGCTTTTCCGTGTATTGAAGCATACTGTAATCCTGTCGTAACTGACTAGACACTTGATGACTGTGCCAATACTTTTAGTTGAACCATTTATTTATCAGCACTTAGAAGAAGTAATATGCAAATTTTTTAATTATTTTTTAATAATTAACTATTTCATGAATAAATACTCACTCTTGGTGACAAGATTCGTAAAAACTATTAGCCTTGCACGGGGAGGTGCAAGGCTAGGATGTTGTTCAAGAGCTTATTAGTTAAATTTTGTAGCACTAAGGTGCTGAGTACGAACAGATATAATTCAATACACCAAAAACTAGAAAAATCCTTCTTGTTCTAAGGTTTCAATTAGCTGTAAACCGCGAGGATCGCCAACACCTAATAATGAAGCTTTAGCGTCTTCTCGCACGCCTAAGTCTTTGTCTTCAGCAAAGGCTTCAATTAAAGCGTCGATAGCTGTGGCATAAATTACATTAGATGGTAGTTCGCGGCATAATTGCCCAATAGCCCAAGCACTGTTACTGCGCACTGCGGCTATGGGGTCTTTGACTAAGGCTTCAATTAGTGGTGGTATGGCTCCAATCACTGATTCATAATTGACTTCTGCCATTTGGGCTAAGGCGCTAGCAGCCCATAACCGCACTGCGGAAATATCAGTTCTTAAAGCGTCAGCTAGGGGTGCTAAAGAACGGCTATCACGACAATTTCCTAAAGCCCAAACTACACCTTTACGCACATAGCCGTTCCAATCGCGGTTGAGTTGAGTAATTAATGGCTCTACAGCATCGAGACTGGGATTGCGTCCTATGGCATAGGCTGCACTTACCCGCACTAAGGGACAGGTATCGGTTAACAGACGGATGAGATGGGGGATAGCACGTTTATCTTCAAGGTCACAAAAGGCCCGGGCCGCTAGCATTCGCTGCTGCGGTTGGGGATTGTCTAATAGAGCTAGCATCGCCTCCGGATCGGGTTTTGCCACTTCTGTTTCAGCAGTTAGCGGCTCCATGCGATCTAGGGGGCTTTCTAGCTCGACATCGAGATCGAGTAGGCTTAGGTCTTCTTCGTCATACATAATAGTGCAAGAAGGCAGTAGGCAGATGGTAATACCTCGAATCTGCTGGGCGACTACTGAGCGTTGATTGCTGAGCACAGCCGAAGCAAGTCGAAGTCAGGCAGTAAGCAGAAGACTGTATGTCTATAAAAGCTACTTTTTAGTCACATTTTAACCGCCTAAGTATTCCTGCCATGCTGCACTAGATTATTTTTCTATATTGAGCGATTTTACCATCCACAGGGATTGGGTTTGATAACCAAGTTGATCGTAAAGATTCAATGCGGCTTGGTTAGATTGAAATACTTGTAACCCAATTTGGCGATCGCCTCTTTGAGTTGCCCATTTTTCTAAATATTTCATCAAAGCTGTCCCAATACCCCGCCGTCGATATTCTGGAACAACATACAACAAAAACACATGGGCATGGCGGCTACCACTGATTTGATCGATGGCATTTCCTATCCATAGACAAGCGACGGGGGATGAGGGGGGTGGTGGAGAAGACAAGGAAGAAAATTCTCCCCCGCTCCGTGGCTCCCCTGTTCCCTTTTCTTCATCTACCCACCACAAGGGGGTTTTACTGGAGAAGTATTGCTCGACGGTTTGCGCGAGGTGAGAAAAATCGCCAGGAGGAAATATATCCTGGTAGCTCCGTTGCATAAATTTGACTAGTAGTGCCCGATCCAAGGCGGAGCCAAGGCGAATACTATACCCTGGTAGCAATTGTTCAGGCATTTTGAGAATGGGGGCTAGAGAAGAAAAATTTTTGTGATTGACTGATTTTTATTTAGCTCAATGAGTGATTTTGATTAACAATTACCCCGACTTCTTCAATGGGTGCTGGTGCTGCCATATCGGAAGGTAAAAAGATGCGGGCGCTGACGGCTACTAAAGCCAGAATGAATACTAGCACTACCAGCAATGGGGCAATGTATTGACGAAAAATAGCCATAATTTGAATTGGAAGGAGCTAAGGATGTTGTCTGCAACTAGTAGTGCATTTCATTAGGGGAACTGCAAAAAATCAATTATTCCGCCTAAAGTTGTTGACTGTTGACTGTTGACTGTGAACCGTTAACAGCGAACAATCTACTAGTTGTAGATTTGTAACGTTTTCTTGATTTATTTTAGCGATGTTCTGGGAGTTACAAACAGCAGTTATTCGCGATCGCCTTCAAAATCATCAATTGCTTTCTGAATATACCAATCTTCAGACATCCCCGGATTATTTTGCCTAGCTTGCTCAATTAACTGTTCAGCAGTATCTATGTCACCATCTAAGCGGGCAATTAATCTATTTTTGAGATCGTTCTCATAGGAAAATTCGCCCGTCTGATTTGATACTCCGGGATTGAATGCTTGTGACTGTATTTGTTCTCGGCGCAGTTGCCAAAATAAAACGTAATACAGCGTGCCAAAAATCAAAATTAGACTGAGCGTTCCCAAGAGAGTTAGGAGGTTAAAGCCCAAAAATCCTAATACTAATTGGGAGAGAACGTAGCCTAATAGTAAACCAGTCAGCAAAAGAATAAACGTGCCGACAATAATCACTACTTGGTTCCCCATAGATCCTCTTCTTCTTCCTCAAGTCCTGGTCTAGTAATTCCTACTGGTTTTGGGTTCCAGGGGGCAAAGATTGGTAATAGCAACAGTCCGGGGACAGCGGCCACAATGGTAATGATAAAAAATAACGGCCATCCCGTGCTTTGGGCGATCGCACCACCGGGAGAGGCGAGAATATCGCGGCTAACAGCCATCAAGCTAGAAAGTAAAGCGTACTGGGTGGCGGAAAATTTCTGGTTACACAAACTCATGAGAAATGCCACAAAGGCTGCTGTTCCTAAACCACCACAGAACTGTTCTATATTAATAGCCAGAACCATAGCTTGATAGTTTTTACCTGTATAAGCTAAAGATAAGTAAGCAAGATTACTCACAGCTTGGAGAATTCCAAATACCCAGAGCGAGCGATTAATGCCGATTTTACTCAAAATTGCCCCACCAGCCAACGCCCCAACTATGGTAGCAATTAGTCCCATCCCTACTTGAATCGCGCCGATGTCGGTTTTGGTAAAACCAACTTGTAGCAAAAACGGCGTGGTCATATTACTCAGTAAAGCGTCACCCAGTTTGTAGAGGGTAATAAATACCAGCACCAAAAATGCTTGGATGACTCCCTGGCGTTGGAAGAATTCACCAAAGGGTAAAACGACAGCTTCCGTTAACGAGGCGGGCGAGCTAATTTCTGCTGGTTCTGGTGCAAACAACGTGGCAAAAATCCCCAATCCCATTGTACCTGCCATCAATAAATAAACCGATGACCAGGGTAATCTATCGGCTAGGATTAATGCTAAAGCACCTGCGACTAACAAGGCGATGCGATAACCCAAAATAAACACCGCTGCGCCCGCACCCATTTCCAGTTTTTCTAAAACGTCGGTGCGGTAAGCATCAACAGCAATATCTTGAGTAGCGCTGAAAAAAGCAATGACTATGGCGTTAATGGCTAGTAGCTGTAAGGCTTGTTTGGGTTGCTGGAATGCCATAATCGCGATCGCCACAACTAACGCTAGCTGAGTCAGAATTAACCAACCCCTCCGCCGTCCCAAAAAGGGGATAGTAAAGCGATCAAGAAACGGTGACCAGAGAAACTTTAATGAATAAGGTAAACTAGCGAGGCTAAACCAGCCAATAGCCGCTAAATCTACCTGTTCTACTGTCATCCAAGCTTTTAAGGTATTACCGATTAACAGTAACGGTAACCCCGATGAAAAGCCAAGAAATAATAAAGCCGCCATCTTGCGGCTACCAAATACTTGTAGCAGCGATCGCACTGGATTCATCCTGAAATTTTACTCCTCACTCTGACGAATTGCAGCTATATTGCCATAGTTACCGGATGATTTTACGCAATTGGGCAAAATAGGGATGAGGGACTAGGGACTAGAGACTAGAGGCTAGGGGCTAGGGATGAGGATTTAGCGCGTCGTTGCAAAGTCGCCGTTGTTTGAGAAGGGCGCAGGTATATGCACCCAAATAATTTATGGTTTGGAGTTCCCTAGGTTGGCTATGGAAAGAACAACTCGCGAATTCCCTTACTACCAATTTCTATCGCTAGCGCCGCCAACAGAAACCCAAAAAGCTGAGTGACAATTACTGCACCTTCCGCACCAATCCATTTGTCAATGTAGGTTCCCAAGCGCAAAATTACCCAACTCATAACCATTGCGGCGACGATACCTAACAATACACCGATATGTGGACTGGGGGATTCTGACATTAACAACATAACTGTCGTCAATGTACCAGGCCCGGCTAACAAGGGCAAAGCCAAGGGAGTAATTGCAACATCCCTTCCTTCTTCGGTAATCGGTGTATCTAATTCACCGCGCAACATTTGCAAAGAAATTAACAGCAATAATAGCCCCCCAGCTACTCGCAAAGATGCCATGCTGATTTCTAAATAATTCAATATCAGTTGACCAGAAAAAGCAAAGAGTAATAGAACTGCGATCGCCACAATCATCGCCTTATCTATGACTTTGTTTCTTTCCTCTGGCGTCATCCCTTTGGTTAAAATCAGCACTATCGGGATATTGCCGATAGCATCCGCTAGGACAAATACAGCTATAAATGTTTGAACGAGAGCAGAGGTATCCACAGCAGATCGCATTTATCAAGGTTTGATAACAACCTAGCTTGAAATGCGTGCAAATTCCCATAACCCATAGCAATATCGATCCCAGATGATGAGTATAATCAGCTTCTTAAAGAAAAGCAACGCTAATGTTGGTCTAACGGAGTTCCCCAGTTCTTTAAGTAACGATATAGTTGAGAATCTACCTCGCACAATTCATTGTTTGTTGTCTAAGCTATGAAGCCTTATTTAGCAGCTGCTATCCAGTTAACTAGCGTGCCGAATTTACAAAAAAATTTGGCACAAGCAGAAGAATTAATTGAACTTGCCGTGCGTCGAGGTGCTGAATTAGTAAGTTTGCCAGAAAACTTTTCTTTTATGGGAGAGGAAAAAGACAAACTTGCCCAAGCAGAGGCGATCGCCCGTGAAAGCGAAATATTTCTCAAGAAAATGGCCCAGCGTTTTCAAGTAACCATCCTGGGTGGTAGCTTTCCCGTGCTTGTAGACAATACAGGCAAATTTTATAACACCACTATCCTCGTCGATCCCAGTGGACAGGAAGTTTCTAGGTATTATAAAGTACATTTATTTGATGTAAATGTACCTGATGGTAACACCTATCAAGAATCCAGTACGGTCATGGCTGGAAAGCAACTACCACCGGTGTATTCTTCAGAAAAATTGGGTAATTTGGGACTGTCTATTTGCTACGATGTCCGCTTTCCCGAATTGTATCGCCATCTAGCAAGTAAAGGGGCAGATGTGATTTTTATACCAGCGGCTTTTACTGCCTTTACAGGGAAAGATCATTGGCAAACATTACTCCAAGCCAGAGCAATTGAAAATACCTGTTACGTCATTGCTCCCGCCCAAACTGGCACCCATTACGCCAGACGCCAAACCCACGGACACGCCATGATTATCGACCCTTGGGGTGTAATTTTAGCTGATGCTGGCGAACAACCAGGAATTGCGATCGCGGAAATCAAACCCACCCGCTTAGAACAAGTCCGCAGGCAAATGCCTTCTTTGCAACACCGGATATTTTAGTTGAACAGCAGGGGGATGAGGCAGGGGGCAGGGGGCAGGGAGCAGGGGAGAAATAAGCAATGTCCAATGCCCATTGACTATTGACTACTGACTACTACCAACAAACAGTTCAACATTAAATAGGCAGAAGTAGCGCCGGGATCTTGGTGTCCAATACTGCGTTCTCCTAAATAACTAGCCCGTCCTTTTTTGGCTAACATCGGTGTAGTATCTTGCATTCCCTGTTCGGCGGCGGCTACTGCTTGCTGTAAAGCTGTAACTGTATCTCCACCTTCAGCAACAACTTTTTCAAAAGCGATCGCTGCGGGAGATAAGACATCTATCATTGTCTTGTCTCCTAATTGAGCTTTACCACGCGCTAGGACACCATTTAAACCAGATTGAAATAATTTTAGTAAATCTTGCTCAGTCAGTTCTTGCCTACCTGTAACTTCTGTACTGGCACGGAGAAACCAAGTGCCATAAAGGGGGCCGCTGGCACCGCCAACAGTAGAAATTAAGGTCATGCTTACAGCTTTAAAAATGCTACCGATATCTTTGTCAGCGACAGTTGGTAATTGAGCGATCGCTTTTTTAAAACCGCGCTCCATATTAATACCGTGGTCAGCATCACCGATTGCCGCATCTAATTCGGTTAAATATTCTTTATTTTGCTCTATTTCGGTAGCAAATAGCTGTAACCATTGCAAAATCTGCTCCTTACTGACCATTTATCACCTCTGTTGAGTTTGGTAATTTTAAATAAGGTAACGCAGCAATATATCCGAATTTGTACGGCTATGTTGATTAAGTTCGTGTAAAAGTAGGAAGTAGCAATTAGCCAAGAGAGTATGCATTTATGATTCGTCCTCGGGCATTATTCTTAAAACTACTCCCTTTATTATTTTTAATAGCTTTTTTAACTACTACTTGCGCTCAGTCCAGCCGAACTAGTGAAAATAATATTGTTGCTTTAGGTGCAGCGATCGCCTCACCTCAAGAAAATATTGTCTTTCCAGAAAATGCAAAGGTCGTTGATGTGACTGCACCAGAGTATGGTGCTATACCCAACGATAGCCAGGATGATACGGAAGCGATCCAAAAGGCACTCAGTCGGTTTCCGGCTGGGGGTAGAGTGATCTATTTACCCAATGGAGTGTATAACATCTCTAATTCCCTTCATTGGCCAAAAGGTAAGCGCTTTCGCTCCGATTACAAGCGAACTGTGTTGCAAGGACAAAGCAAAGACGGGGTGATTATCCAACTCCAAGATAACTCTCCCAACTTCCAAAATCCTAACCAGCCAAGACCAATGATTTCCACAGGTTTTGACCCAGATTTAAATCCTAAATCTGAAGATTTCAAGGCTAGTAAGGTAGCGCAACGCTTTGGTAATTCGGTGCGGAATCTGACTATTAATATCGGCAATAAAAATCCGGGAGCAGAAGGACTGAATTTTGTCGCCAACAATCAAGGTGCAGTCCGCAGTGTTAAAATCATCTCACCTGACGGACAAGGAACAACCGGTCTAGCATTAACTCATGGAGAAATTGGGCCGCTGTTAGTCGAAGATGTGGAAATTGTCGGATTCGATTACGGGATACGAACGAATAACGGTATTAACAGCATAACTTTGCAGAACATAACAGTCCGCGATCAAAGACAAGCAGGTATTTACAATGGCGGACAAGTAATGAGCCTTGAAGGTTTCAGTAGTTTTAATTCCGTACCAGCAATTATCAATGGCAAAAATCCGAAAAAAGGTAACGATCCAGGAAGTATGTTAACTCTGGTAAATGCCAAAATGATCGGTCGTGGTAGAGCCAGAAATACTTCAGCAATTTCTTCTGCCGGGTTTATCTATGGTAGAAACCTGGTATCTTCAGGCTACAAAAACTTGTTTTCCAGTAATGCACGCAAAGCAGACAAAACTATACGTCAAGCTGCAATTGCTGAATTTACTTCCCGTCCCATTGTTTCTAGCTTTTCTTCAGCAAAAGGTTCTCTGCAACTACCGATGAAGCAATTTCCTAAACTAGCGTGGGAAGATCCAAAAGCTTGGGTGAGTGTTGAGAAGTTTGGTGCGATTCCCAAAGATAAAAAGGATGATACAGATGCTTTTCAAGCCGCAATCGATTCTGGTGCAACCACAGTCGTCATGCCAAACTCTGGTAGGTTTATAATTAACGGTTCCCTCAAACTTAGAGGACAGGTGCAAAGATTTGTCAGTGCTGGAGGAACCCTTGACGGTAATGGTGAGATAGTTGCAGACAACGGTAAGGAACCAACTTTAATTGTTGAGAACTTTTTTGTGGGATATAACTCCAAACTTAAATGGAGAACTGTAGCTAATCGCACTGTGGTTTTTCGTAGTATCACTCACCTCGATTTGGACAGTGAAGGTAGTGGGGATCTCTTCATTGATGATGCTACTATGATGCGGCTAAGATTTCTCAACCCCAAGCAACACATTTGGGCACGCCAGCTAAATCCAGAGGGAGGTTCGGAAACTAATGTGGTGAATAAAGGAGCCAAACTTTGGATTCTAGGTTTAAAAACAGAGAGGGTAAAAACAAAAATTGAAACCACCGATGGTGGTTCTACTGAACTTTTGGGTGCGTTCATTTATGCGACTGGTAAACAAGACCCAAAAATTCCCCTTTTTCGCATCGTTAATGCTAGTGCTAGTTTCGCTGGAGTAGGTGAAGCCGTTTTTGATAAAAGTACTTATGAAATTTGGGTTGAGGAAACACGCGGTAATACTACCAAAATGCTCAAAAGAGACGATATCCCTGGTAGAATGACTGCAAACGGACATGCTATGGTGCTGTATACAGGCTTTGATAAGTAACACTAGTTGAAGGGAATCAAAGGCAGGGGCAGGGGGCAGGGAGCAGGGAGCAGGGAGCAAGGGGGACAAAATCAATTCAAAATTCAAAATTCAAAGTTCAGAAATATTTTTGACTTTTGACTTTTGATGCCCAATGCCCCATAACAACTATATTCCCCAGCGTAGGCTTGGTGTTTTAACTGGTGCATCCCATAGCCGGAGCATTTCATCGTCTAATTTTAATAGGGTAATTGAGCATCCTTGCATTTCTAAAGATGTCATGTAGGAGCCGATGAGATTGCGGACAATTTGTAATCCGTGCTGTGCGCAGATTTGTGTTAGTTGGCGATAGACCAGATATAGTTCTGAAAGGGGAGTACCACCCATACCATTAACAAAAGCTAAGATGCGATCGCCTGTTTGCAATGGTGGATCTGTTAATTCTACATCTACCCATTCGCCTTGGTTTTCATCCCATTCCCTGACTATGCGGTGATAGCCTGTATCTTCAATGAGCGATCGCGTTAAAGTTGTGGTAATCTCATCTGCGGATTGTACAGGGATGCGTTCTCTACCAGGTTCACCATGAATCCCGATGCCGATTTCTAATTCGCGATCGCTTAATGTAAATGTTGGTGAACCTTTAGCGGGTACTGTACAAGAACTCAACGCAATTCCCATACTCCGTCCGTGCAAGTTTACCCGACGGCATAAATCGGCAATTTGCGGCAAATCATAACCCTGTTCCGCTGCCGCACCGCAAATTTTTTCTGCTAATACTGTTGTGCCTACACCCCGCCTGCCCTGAGTATAAAGGCTATCTTTGACGGCGACATCATCATCAATCAAAATATTCAGCACCCGGATACCCTCACTGCGGGCTAATTCCGTCGCCATTTCAAAGTTCATCACATCGCCGCTATAATTTTTGACGATATAAAGGATACCAGCCCCACCATTAACTTGCTGGGCGGCTGCAAGCATTTGGTCGGGTGTAGGGGAAGTGAAAACCTCTCCCGGACAAGCTGCATCCAACATTCCCTGCCCCACAAAACCCGCGTGCATCGGCTCATGTCCGCTACCACCACCAGAAATAATTGCTACTTTTCCTTGTACGGGTGCGTCGGCTCGATAAACAAAGGTAGGATCGTAACTCACCTGAATTAAATCAGTATGAGCCGCCGCCATACCTTGTAAACTTTCTCGTACAAAGTCTTCTGGATTATTAATCAGCTTTTTCATGATTTCATTTGACAGAAAGCGCAGTGTCAAACCTTTTTCATTATCGATGATTAAAGAAACAGAGGAAAGCTGTATACTCAGCTATTCTGCTTTTAAGTTGCACAATTTATCGTGAGGGATGTTAACTGTTGACCGTTGACTGTTGTACGGGCGGGTTCACAAATATCCTCACTGATCAACGATAATTCTCAATAAACCCGCCCCTACTGACTGTTGACTGTTGACAGCGCTGATTAGTAGTTATGCAATTTAGACGCACATTAGCTTAATTTTTTAGTGTCTACTGGATTGACACAGCTAAATTAGGTGTGTTTTAGCTATTTGAATTGGTATCACCCATCCTTTGCCGACACAAAAGAATTAAATATGGTCAAACTTAATACATCTCCAGTAATCTCTACCGCCGATTTATTTCCCCGTGTCGCCGCCTTAGCTGCTGATTTTGCGACTCGCGCCGCAATTCACGATCGCGATGCTTCTTTCCCTTTTGAAAATTTCACAGCCCTCCAGCAAGCACAACTCCTGAATTTGACTGTTCCCCAAGAGTTTGGCGGGCAAGGTGTGGGATTTGCTACTGTCTGTCGAGTGATTGAAACTATTGCAGCTGGGGATGCGGCTACGGCGTTAGTCTTGACGATGCATTATTTACAACATGCTAATGCTGGACGTAACCGCCGCTGGCCGGAAGCAATCTATCAACGGTTGTGTCAGGAATCGGTAGCAGGGATTGCTTTATTAAATGCGGCGCGTGTGGAACCGGAATTAGGTACACCAGCGAGGGGAGGATTACCAGCAACGACTGCGGAATATACTGCTGATGGTTGGGTATTAAATGGTCATAAGAAATACACTACAGGTAGCCCAATTTTGCGTTACTTTGTAGTTTGGGCAAGGACTACAGAAGCCCAACCGCGAGTAGGTAATTTTCTCGTACCCCGTAATGTTGCTGGTGTCTGCATTGAAGAAACTTGGGATCACTTGGGAATGCGGGCGACTGGTAGCCACGACTTGATTTTAGAAAATGTCTTAATTCCTGTAGAGTATGCTTTGGATGTGCGCCCATTGTCAGCTTGGTCACCTGCCGATGCACTACAATTAGCTGCTAATAGCTTATGGTTGAGTGCATTGTATCAGGGGGTAGCCAAAGCGGCGCGAGATTGGTTAGTAGGTTATTTAAATGAGCGATCGCCTAGTAATTTAGGCGCGAGTTTAGCCACTTTACCCCGGTTTCAAACAGCAATGGGGGAAATTGAAGCTTTATTGTATGCGAGCGATCGCCTAATTTATGGTTTAGCTCATGATATCGATGGCGCTAATTATGACAGTAACGTAACTTTACAGGCACAAACCGTTAAATATATCACCACCTCTCATGCCATTCGTGCTGTAGAAACAGGATTAGCCCTAATTGGTAACCCAGGCTTATCACGCCATAATCCCTTAGAAAGACATTACCGTGATGTACTTTGCAGCCGCATTCATACCCCACAAAATGATGCGATTTGTTTAGCTTTAGGAAAGCAAGTTTTGGGTTAATGGGCATTGGGCATTGGGCATTGGGGAGCCAGTCACGTGGGCGGGTTTCCCGACTTGAGCGAACTGGCGTCATTGGGCATTGGGCAACAGTCTGTAGGGGCGGGTTTATTTAGATCATTGTTGATCCACGAGGATATCTGTGAACCCGCCCGTACAACAGTCAACCATCAACAGTCAACAGTCAACAGTCAACAGTCAACAGTCAACCCGATTGCCCATAATATCAAAGATGGTTTTTATCAATTCCTGAATATCAATGGGTTTAGAAAGGTGGTGTTGGAAGCCTGCAAGTAGGGAACGTTGTCGATCTTCAATTCTCGCGTAGGCTGTGAGGGCGATCGCGGGAATTTGTCCCCCTTGTTCGGGTGGGCGAGTACGAATCTTTTGGATTAGGGTGTAACCATCGACATTGGGCATCCCAATATCACTAATTAACACATGGGGTTGAAAAGATTCTAGATTGGCTAAAACTTCAGCAGCAGAGGTGACAGTGAGAACTTCTGCGCCGTATTGAGCGAGCAAGACTGTGAGTAATTCACGGGTATCCGGTTCATCATCCACTGCCAAGATGCGAACTCCTGTAATATCTGGTGGTTCTTTGATTAATCGATGGGGCAGGCTTTTTTGTGGCTGAGTATCAAGTAAGGGTAATCGGAGTGTAAATGTTGCGCCCTGTCCTTCACCTTTACTTTCAGCGCTGATAGTGCCTCCATGTGATTCTACCAGGGAACGGACGATCGCTAATCCTAAACCTAGCCCACCATATTTGCGTGTGGTGGAAGCATCTTCTTGGCGGAAGGACTCAAAAATATGGGGCAGAAATTTGGGGTTGATACCTTTACCTGTATCGCTGACTGTAATTTGTGCTTGCTTACCAACTTGTTCTAGGCGAATCTCTACCTTTCCATTGTTAGGGGTAAATTTAATGGCGTTAGATAGCAAATTCCACACAACTTGCTGGAGTCGCGCTGCATCGCCAGATACCAGCCCGATTGGGGTTAACACTGGATGGAGTTTGATTGATTTAGCCAAGGCGGCGTTGCGCATGGTGTCGAGGGCGGCTTCAATCACAAATCCTAGATTGACAGGATCTGTATTCATGCTGAGTTTACCACGGAGAATTTTGGCAACATCCAGCAGGTCATCAATTAATTGGGTTTGGAGTTTGGCGTTGCGTTCAATACTGACTAGGGCTTCTTGGGTTTTGGTTTCGTCTAATTTGCGAGTTTGTAAAAGCTTTGCCCAGCCTAAAATCGGGTTTAGGGGCGATCGCAATTCGTGAGATAAAATCGCTAAAAACTCATCTTTAATCCGGTTGGCGCGTTCGGCTTCTGCCCTAGCTGTTTGCTCTAATTGTAATAAGCGATCGCGTTCAATTTCCAGTTGTTTTTGGGCTTCAATGTCTGTTGCTGTCCCAAACCATTTGATAGTTTCGCCTTGCTCATTCTTTTGCCCAACTGCTTGGTGTAAATACCAGCGATACACCCTATCTGCCCGCCGCATCCGCCCTTGAGCTTGATAAGAAGTATTATTTTTTACAGATTCAGCCCACTTTTGCGCCAAAATGGGTACATCTTCTGGATGCACAACTTGTTCCCAGCTAGCTGCGCAGGCTTGTTCTAGGGTTAATCCTGTGAACTCCAGCCACCGTTGATTGGCATCAAGTAAAGTACCTGTGGCGTTGGCTGTCCAAACCAATTGGGGAATTAATTCTGCTAAACAACGATAGCGTTCTTCGCTTTGGCGTAATGCTGCTTCTGCTTGTTTGCGATCGCTAATATCCACTGTCGAGCCGACTATCCGAATTACCTGGCCTTGCTCGTTGCGAATTAAACTACCCCGTTCCCATACATTCACCCAATGCCCATTTTTATGACGCACGCGATACTCGCCTTCATAAAGATTTTCGGTATCGCCAAATAATTTGGGTACTGTTGATTGCAGACGCGCCAAATCTACGGGATCAACTAATTCTTGCCACCAATCAGCGCTGGCTGGGACATCTTCTGGGTAAAAACCCACGAGATCGAAAAGTTTTTCCGAACGATAGACTTCGTTAGTTTGTAAATTCCAGTCAAATACCAATCCATTAACAGCCTGAGTTACCAAGCGGAAGCGGGCTTCACTTTCACGTAATGCTTGCACTGCACGGGTTTGCTCAATCAGCGCCCAGACGCGAGCCAAGGTTGCTTGCAACAGTGTCACTTCATCCTCATGCCACAGTCGTGGTGTTCCAGAATAAATTGTCAGACTGGCTACCCACTGACCCTGATAAATACCGGGAACGCTGACAAAGGCTCTGACGTGATATGGCTGATAATTGCTAGCAAAAGCCGCGGTACGGGGGTCTTTAGTTATGTCATCAATCGCCGCAAACTGACCAGCCGCAAAAGTAGCTTGAAATTCTGGGGTAATATAATTTGACAGTGAATAAGTACCGCTCATACTGGGTACATTTTGACACCAATCTTGCTCTATAGTAATTAGACTGTTTTGCCAATCAATCTCGCCCAAGGTGCAGCGGTTCCCCCCCAGGTAGTCACCCAGACTAGTGATGGTTTCCCGTAACATTGCTTGAGCGTCTGCAAGTTGTCGCAGCCGTTGTTCTAGTTCGTTGAGGAATCGCTCGTTGAGTTCATGGCGCTTACGTTCCGTAATATCCTCAGCAATTCCAGTTAAACGATATACTCTACCTAATTCATCGCGAATAGGAAAACAGCGATCGCGCACCCAGCGTAATCTCCCATCGGGAAGCACAATCCGATACTCTTCGTCAAAGCCGCCCACCGCTGCTTTCTCTAGAAAAGCTCTCTCCGTGGCTTCTCGGTCTTCTGGATGCAAGTAATTGCTCCAGTTTTGTTGATCGTTAAGTAACTCGTCAGGGTTCAAACCCCAAAGGCGGTTATAAGCTGGGCTAACATAGCTAACGCGGCGTTCTGGAAATTCAGTCACCCAAAATACAGCTTCAATATTTTCGGCTAGTTGGCGGAAGCGTTCCTCACTATCCCGCAGGGCTACTTCTGTTCGCCTGCGTTCCACCAGTTCGTTCTGTGCCTGCTGATAGAGTTCTGCTTGCTGAATGGCAATGCCTAATTGAGTTGCCAGTTCTTTGAGCAAGTCCACTTCTAAAGGTTGCCACTGCCGGGGTGCTGTGCAATGATGAACAATTAACATGCCCCACAGTTGACTGTGTTGCAAAATTGGCACAACCAGATTTGCCCGCACCTGCAACTTCACCAACTGTTCGACGTGACAAGCATCAATAGTACCTTCGTAAATATCTGCTTTTAGGGTGACTTGTCCCTGACGGAAATATTCAATATAGTTTTCACTTAGACAAGGGTCATAAAGTGAAGTAGACAGTAAAGAATTCCAGCCCGTACCGACGGATTCTGTCACCACTTTACCCCAACCATCTGACTGCAAGCGGAAAATCAACACGCGGTCAGTTTGGAGAAACTGCCGCACCTGAGTTACAGTTGTTTGTAAAATTTCTGATAAATTTAGGGATTGATGAAGCTTTTGGGTAATTTGCCAGACTAAGCGTTCTCGCTCAATGCGCTGTTGTAGTTGAGTGCGTAACTGTACTGTTGCAATTGCCCCATTAACTGCCAATTGCAAGCGTTCTGGGGTAATATGTTCCTTAACCAAATAATCTTGTGCTCCCGCTTTCATCGCCTGGACAGCGATCGCTTCATTGCCCTCCCCCGTTACCATAATTACTGCTAAGCAAGGCTGTTGTGTTGCGGAGCGTAAGCGAATCAGAAATTCCAGCCCATCTAAATCGGGTAAACGATAGTCGAGTAACACCACATCCGGTTGATGCTGCTGCCATAACTCTAACCCTTGTTGCCCCTGTGTCGCTTCTAAAATATTGTAGGAATATTCGCCATCGCGCTGTAAACAGCGCTGATAAAGTTCCCGGTCTTCTGGGGAGTCATCAACAATTAACAGGGTGCGCCTGGTTTGAGACATGATTAATCATCCAGATAAGCAGGAAAACCCCTTCAGGGAATTCAAAATTCAAAATTCAAAACTAGTACTGAACTTGTCGTTGGCGTAGCCTCTCCGCTAGGAGAAGTATTCAAAATTCAAAATTACAATCCATAACAAATTGAGTTGTTCTGTATCCTTATCTTCTGAGGTCACTTCAAAGCTGTAGTTTAGCAGCGTTTGCACATCTTAGTGAAGAAAAATCTTTGGGCTTGATAATCTAGCTGTTTTTGATATCTGTCAATCTCTGTCCAGTAATAAAAACCACAACTGGTATAGCTTTTAGGCTACCATCCTTTTTAATCCGCTGCAACACATCTGTAATGCAGGGCATTGGGCATGGGGCATTGGTCAACAGCTCAAGGGGCGGGTTTATTTAGATCATTGTTGATCCACGAGGATATCTGTGAACCCGCCCCTACAATAGTCAACAGTTACTTCTTGTCCCCCTGCTCCCTGCCCCCTGCCCCCTGCCCCTAACCCCTAGCCCCTAAACTCAAGAGATTCGACTTCTGGGCTGGTGTCAAACCTGTAATTCCGTAAATATTCATCTCATGATAAATTTGTTCTGCATTGAGACTATTGACGCTGCGCCAAGTTTGTGTATTCCAGAACTTAATCTCGGCATACGCATCGCCAGCAATTAGGGTTGTACCATCAGGACTAAAAGCCAGACACATAACCCAGGTATTATGACCTGTTAAAGTTGCTAGACAATCACCACTCGCTACATCCCAAAGCTTGATTGTCTCGTCACTGCTGCAACTAGCCAACATCTTACCATCAGGACTAAAAGCGATCGCCCAAAGTAAGTCTTGATGTCCACAAAGGACGTGAAGACATTCGCCTGTCTCAATATCCCACAGTCGCGTGATTCCTTCAAAACTGCTACCTGTGGCGAATGTTCGATTATCGGGACTAAAAGCGACACTCCAAACCCAATTATGATTACCTGTAAGAGTTTGATAGCATTGCCGAGTTTCTAAATCCCAAATTCTCACTGTTTGGTCAAAACTTCCAGCCGCCAGCTTTTTACCATCAGGACTAAAAGCAATGGACATCCCCAAGTGTACTGGTAAGGTATCCAGGAGTTGTCCGGTGCTGGTATCCCACAATCTAATGTGATTATCGTAGCAGCTACTAGCTAACAGCCGACCATCGGGACTAAAGGCGACACCTGTCACCATCCCTGTATGCCCATGCAAGATTTTGGTACACTGACCGGTGCTGACATTCCATAACCTAATGGTGCGGTCAGCGCTGGCACTAGCGATGGTGCTACCATCTGGGGTAAAATCCACAGCGAAGATTAAATCGGTGTGTCCAGATAAAATCCGACATTGACCATCAGTTGTCCAGATACGTACAGTGCGGTCTTCACTGCCAGTGGCAATTGTATCAGGGAAAATAGGATGATAAGCGATCGCTTTAATCCAGTTACTTCTCCCCTTAATGACGCGGAAGCATTCACCACTCGCCACATCCCAAAACCGCAAACAAAAATCATCAGCACCGCTAGCTAGTTGAGTTCCTTGGGGGTTAGCGGCGATCGCATTAACTGAGTTATTATGCCCTTGCAAAGTTTTGAGGCATTGTTGAGTAGTAATATCCCACAGGCGAATCGTCCCATCTATACTACAGCTTGCCAGAATATTGCTGTCATCCACAAAGGCGATCGCTAGTATCCCATTTAAATGTCCTGTTAACGCACCTAGACAAACACCGCGTTCAATATCCCAAAGGCGAATGGTTTTGTCTAAGCTACCACTCACCAACAATCCTTGGGAACTAAAAGCTAAAGATTTCAGCCAATCACCATGACCATGTAAGGTTTGAATACATTCACCTGTAGTTAAATCCCAAAGTTTAATACTATGGTCTTCACTTCCACTCACAAGTATTGGATGTTGTGGACTTAATGCCACAGACCAAACTCGGTTACTATGTCCTGTTAATGTTTTAGTACATTCCCCCAGAGATAAATCCCAAATTTTAATACTAAAATCAGCACTACTACTAATTAATGTCTTACCGTCACGGCTAAATCTAACGCAAAGTACCCCACCATCGTGACCTTGAATAGTTTGAATACATTGTCCAGTTTCCACATCCCAAATTTTGATATTCGCATCTTCTCCCGCAGTTACGAAAGTTTTCCCATCAGGATTGAAAGCGACACTCCAAATAAAACCAATATGACCTTGATAGGTAATTAATTGTTGACCGCTCTTCACATCCCAAAGACAAAAATGCCCATCAAAATGTGCCGTAGCTAAAATTTTCCCATCTGGACTAAATGTATTTGATATAACTGTAGATAGGGTTTTGGCAAATACAGAATTTGATAAATCTGCATAGGCAAAGTTCACTTGTTTTAAAGACGTATCTTGAAGATAAGCTTGCCAAATTGTTAGGCAAGAAAAATCATATCCAGTTAAGTCAATTTCTAGATGACATAATAGATTCAGGATATTACCACCTATATATGTTGGTTCTAATTCAGGTGAAAATCTGCCTACATCTTGTTCCCATTTATTGAGAGATTGCTGTTGTAATGTTTGCAAAATCTCTTTCAGTCGATTTTCAATTGCTTGTTTAGTGCGCAGTTGTTGTAATAAACGCTCAATAATTGGTTGGAGAATTAATTTAGTTTGTGCAACCCGGATGTAATCTTTTGATGTGGCTTTAATTAAAGCATGACTGTGAAATAAAGAATAGTTTCCTGATTTTTCTCCGGAAATTTCTGCACATGCTTCTTGAATTAACTGGGCTGTCACATATTCCATCACCACAGGTTGAAGCGTAAAATTAACAGGATTTTCCGCAAATTCAGAATTTCGGTCTTTATGCCCTAATTCTTGATGATCCCTTCTGTTTTCTGCCTCCTGGACACTGAGCGGAGTCGTTCGACGAAGTCGTTCCCGCAGGGTAGTGTGCTTTCTGCCTTTTTCAATCAAACTGCGGCGACTGAGTGAATCTAAAGCCTCTAATAATTTCATAGAAGCTACAGGTAAAACTAAATCAGCCCGTAACTCTACCAAATTTACTGGTTCGCGATTAATTGCTAACCAAAACATCAATTCTTTTTCTAAGACAGAGAGACGATGAAACTGCTGATTAATTAAGTCATAAATACTACCAAAAACTGTAGAACCTTGAGCGAAAAATTCCCCGATATTGCCATCAAATAACTCTTGAATAGTAGTGGCAACAATTTTCAGAGCTAAGGGATTACCTGTATAATGTTGAATTAAATTTTGCCAATCGGTATCTGTACCGCAAAAGAAACTTTTGGTTCTAATTAATTCTAAAGCCGCGATCGCACTTAAGCCTTTGAGTTGCCACGAGCGCACGGGTAAATTTTCCCCTTCCAAAGCCGCAACTTCCTGGGGTTTCTCACGGCTGGTAAGCAACACACAACTTTGATGGGCTGTTTCTCCCAGTTGTTGGAAGAGTTGCCCATAATTTTCATATCCTAGTTGATAGCATCCAGAGCGATCGCCACTAGCAAAAATCGATTCTGCATTATCGAGGATAACTAGACAACGATGCGATCGCAAATGCGCCATAAATTGCGAAACTAAATCTCCCACATTCTCCGATAAATTCACTGGCTGTCCACAAGCAAAAAATTGCAGCAAATTTACCAGTAATTCTGCCAACGGCGGACTATTGCGTAAACTCCGCCATACCACAAACTCAAACTCTGCTTGAATTTGCTGTGCTAGTTTTACCCCCAGGGAAGTCTTACCAATCCCACCCATTCCCAATAGTGCCACCAAGCGAGTGAGATCACTTAAAATCCAATACTCTAACTTGCTAACTTCCTCCGTACGACCAAAAAAAATCGAAACATCAACCGCCTCACCCCAATCGACAAAATTTTGGATTTTGGATTTTGGAGCCACTGCGTTGCGGAGCCAGCGCGTTGCGGGGGTTCCCCCCGTTGTAGCGACTGGCGTCGGGTCTCCCGCGTTGTAGCAAGTGGCGTGATTTTGGATTGACAAGGAAAAATCTGGTAATTCTTTTTCTCCCCCATCTCCCTCATCTCCCTTATCTCCTCCACTTCCCCCAGCTTTGCGATAATCGCTTGGGGTTAACTCCAAACCAAAAGCCCGAAAGAAATATTCTAGAGTTTGCTTATCAACACCCTCAGCCCGTGCCAACACCTTAGAAACCGTAAACGGAGCCAATTGAGTACGATAACTCAACTCTTCGAGCGTAAATCTCGCTCCATCATTTTCCATAACTTCTACTTGATACCTAGCCTCCTGAAGCTTTTGAAATCCCAGGAGACTAAGTACAACACCACGCCTGCGTCTTTGCTTGTGCGATTCCATAGGCTAGGGGATGAGGGATTAGAGGCTAGGGGCTAGGGAGCAGGGAGCAGGGAGCAGGGGGACAAGAAGTAGCGGTTGACTGTTGTACGGGCGGGTTCACAGATATCCTCGTGGATCAACAATGATCTAAATAAACCCGCCCCTACAGACTGTTGACCAATGCCCAATGACGCCAGTTCGCTCAAGTCGGGAAACCCGCCCACGCGACTGGCTCCCCAATGCCCAATGCCCAATTACGGCACAATCAAAACTGGACAAGGTGAAAGATTAATCACGCGGGTAGTGACACTATCTGTTGCACCTTCTTCAGTTAAGCCTAGACCACGACAACCCATAATTATTAAATCTGCCCCGATTTCGTCAGCCACATCACAAATGGTAAAAGCTGGCTTACCTTGCTTTTCGATAACTTCGGCTTTAATTCCTTGTTGCTCAAATAAGGTTTGGGCACTTTCGAGTAATTTCGCAACTACTTCTGGTGACACCATCGGATCGGCAACAGGTGCATCTGCGGGCGGTTCTTCGACCACAGATAGTATTACCAGACGACTACCATACTTTTGAACAACGTTGGTAACCACATCAGCTGCTTCCCTGGCTTCGCGACTTTGATCGATAGGAAATAAAACTGTCTTGAACATATCTCTCACCTCCGTACCCCAGTCTCCGGTAAAATCTTGATGGTTATACTTTCAAAACAATAACAAAAAGGCGATCGGGAGGGTCTGGCTGTGTCCAAAAAAACTTTAGCAAATTTATCTGCGGCAGATGTATCTGGTAAACGTGCCTTAGTACGGGTGGACTTTAACGTGCCTGTTGATGATAGCGGTAACATCACAGACGATACTCGGATTCGGGCAGCTTTGCCAACTATCCAAGACTTAACGCAGAAGGGAGCTAAGGTAATTCTAGCAAGCCATTTTGGTCGTCCTAAGGGTGTGGATGACAAATTGCGTTTGACTCCAGTTGCTAAGCGTCTGTCGGAATTACTGGGACAAGAAGTCATTAAAACTGACGACTCTATCGGTGATGAAGTTGCTGCCAAAGTTGGGGCTTTACAAAACGGCCAAGTGCTGCTTCTAGAAAACGTCCGCTTCTACAAAGAAGAGGAAAAGAATGACCCAGAATTTGCCAAAAAACTGGCAGCTAATGCTGATTTTTATGTCAATGATGCGTTTGGGACTGCACACCGCGCCCATGCTTCTACTGAAGGTGTAACTAAATTCCTCAGCCCTTCTGTGGCTGGATATTTGGTTGAGAAGGAATTGGAATATCTGCAAAATGCGATTGAAAATCCCCAACGTCCTTTGGCAGCGATTATTGGCGGTTCCAAGGTTTCTAGTAAGATTGGCGTCATTGAAACACTACTAGAGAAGTGTGACAAGCTAATCATCGGCGGTGGGATGATTTTCACATTCTACAAAGCCCGTGGTTTGAATGTTGGTAAGTCTCTGGTTGAAGAAGACAAGCTAGAACTAGCGAAATCTTTAGAAGCCAAAGCTAAAGAACGCGGTGTTACCTTACTGTTCCCCACAGATGTGGTAGTAGCAGATAAGTTTGCTCCTGATGCCAATGCTACAACCGTCAGCATCGACAACATCCCCGATGATGGCATGGGTTTAGATATTGGCCCAGACTCAGTTAAAGTATTCCAAGCAGCTCTTGCAGATTGCAAATCAGTAATTTGGAACGGGCCAATGGGTGTATTTGAGTTTGATAAATTTGCTGTAGGTACAGAAGCGATCGCTCATACCTTAGCAGAAATTGGCAAAACAGGCGCAACCACCATCATCGGCGGCGGCGACTCTGTAGCAGCTGTAGAAAAAGTTGGTTTAGCCGATCAAATGAGTCACATCTCCACCGGCGGCGGCGCTAGCTTGGAGTTACTCGAAGGTAAAGTATTACCTGGAATTGCCGCTTTAGATGAAGCTTAATTAATTGGGCATTGGGCATTGGGCATTGGGCATTGGGGAGCCAGTCGCGTGGGCGGGTTTCCCGACTTGAGCGAACTGGCGTCATTGGGCATTGGTCAACAGTCTGTAGGGGCGGGTTTATTTAGATCATTGTTGATCCACGAGGATATCTGTGAACCCGCCCGTACAACAGTCAACCGCTACTTCTTGTCCCCCCGCTCCCTGCTCCTTGTCCCCTAGCCCCTAGCCCCTATTCCAAAGAACCATTACACTTCATTGCAAAATGAAAAGTTAGTCCAGACAACGTGATAGGTTGTGTCTTGTGAAAAAACTTCACCAGACTAATTCAAGGAGAATACCAGTGGCAATGGAATCAAATCTCTTAACAGACACAACTGTAGTCAATGAAGATTTTAGCGAGTATGTAGCCCACCTCCAGCTACACATGACTTTACAAGCTCGCAATCTGGTTCCACCTCTGAAGCAAAATCTTGAAGATAGCCGAGAACAATTACTCCATCAAACCCAAGCCTACTTTGAAAAGTTGGCATCTCGCCAAGGCTTGTAAATTATCGAAATCTTAAATTAAAATTTACCTAAAATTAAAGCAGATATTGTTGATTAATGCTATGAGTGTTATCATCAAATCTGCTTTTTTTGTTGAATTTACGTATTTATTTAATAAGATCACTCTTTTGGATCGCTAGCAAAAGGCGGAAAGCCGCTAATATTATTATTACAGCACTTACTCAGCAAGAGCAGTTAATTAAGGCTTAATGGCGGCTCGAATTAAAATGACTTCATTACTTCCTCGAAATCTCAGCGTTATCATCAGACCAGTCCAATACCGGGATCTGGATGGTATCGAACGCCTAAATCAAGAGTCATTCGCAGCCCAAACCCCTAAAGGAGCAGGCTCTGCCACGCGCCAAATGCAATGGCTGCGACGCTGGTATGGCTTTTTGAAATTTTTAAGTTGGTTTCCTAACCCCTTACAATACCTGTTTTGTTCCTATGTGGCGGAGCAGGGGCGATCGCTCTTAGGGATGATTCAAGTATCGCCGTTTAACCGCACGCGCAGTACTTGGCGGGTTGATCAGGTGATGCTTGACCGAGCTACTGACAAGCAAGTAACTGGTTCCCAGCTTTTACGCCATTGCTTTGAGTCGATTGTCGAGGCGCGCACTTGGGTACTAGAAGTAAATGTCAACGATTTAGAGGCGCTAGCACTATATCGGCAAAATGGATTTCAGCGACTGGCGGAGATGACTTATTGGGAAATCGAACCCCAATTGTTGACTGAATTGGCGCAAGGCGAGCCAGATTTACCCAATTTATTACCAATTAGTAATGCTGATGCTCAATTGCTCTATCAACTAGATACAGCATCTATGCCGCCATTGGTGCGTCAGGTGTTTGATCGCAATACCCGCGACTTCAAAACGAGTTTGTTTGGAGCCTTAAGCGATGCTGTTAAGCAATGGGTGATGAAAACTGAAGTAGTTAGTGGCTACGTATTTGAACCCCAACGCAAAGCAGCAATTGGACATTTTCAGGTGCAACTAGATCGCAAGGGAATTACCCCGCATATCGCCACCCTGACAGTTCACCCCGCCTACACTTGGTTATATCCAGAGTTGCTGTCCCAACTAGCGCGGATTGTCCAAGATTTTCCTCAGCAAGGTTTGCAACTAGCCTCCTCTGATTATCAGCCAGAGCGAGAAGAGTATTTAGAACGCATTGGTGCTAAACGCATAGAACATACTTTGATCATGTCGCGCTCGGTTTGGCATAAACTCCGGGAGTCAAAATTTGTCTCTCTAGAGGGAATTCAGTGGCCGGAAGTGTTGCAAGGCTTGCAACCAGCACGCAAACCGATCCCAGGGGGTATGTCATGGACGCAACAACTCCAAAAGCGATCGCCCGAGCGATCCTTACCCACCAAATCCGAACCTCCAACTTTTGGCAATAAACCCGCGAATATCGAAGCATCTTCGCAGCCAGAATCAGCAGACCCACAGCAACAGCAGTAGAGTGATATCTTAGGAGCAACCACAGCCATTGATTTCAGCATTAGGATTAGATTTAGGGCGCAAGCGCATTGGCGTAGCAGGTTGTGATGGTACCGGCTTAATCGCTACGGGAATCGCTACCATTGAGCGCACATCTTTCGCCCAAGATGTCGAGCAACTCAAACAAATAGTTGAGGATCGCCAAGTGCAGGTGCTAGTAATTGGCTTACCTTATTCAATGGATGGCTCCTTAGGATTTCAAGCCCGTCAAGTGCAAAAGTTAGCAAAAAGGCTGGCGAAAGCTCTCAATTTGCCGATGGAATACATGGATGAGCGATTAACCTCATATCAAGCAGAGCAACTGCTCAAAGCGGAAAATCGCTCCCCATCACGCCACAAAGCCTTAATTGACAGAAAAGCCGCCGCCTTAATTTTGCAACAATGGCTTGATGCTCGGCGCGCTCAATCTCGCAGTTCAGCGGTATCTGTTGAGTATTGATACCTTTTAACATGATATTCTGAAAACTGTTACCCGGCAGTTGTATATAAAACTCAACCTATTTATTGAGATTTATTTCATTAAATAGTTGAGCAAATTCAAATTTCACATTTGCTGGTTTTTATAAAAAAGTTCCACACCTCGGCTATGTTTTCTTCTCCATTTTCCGACGATAACGATAACGATCGCACTGGCTCCATCAGTCTCACGGACGAAAAAGGGCGCATTCTCGATTGTTATATTGAGCATTCCCTGGAAGTAGATGGGCAAGAATATGTTTTACTACTACCTGTCGATTCACCTGTAGAAATTTTTGCTTGGCAAGGTGAAGATGAGGAAGAAGAAGCTGTTCTGGTAGAAGATGATCTGACTATTGACAAGATTTTCCCTACAGCCCAAGCTGTCTTATCCGAGCAGAATTTAATATTAAAAAATACTGCCTACGCTCTCACTGTTTCTGGTGATTTACCTCCTGTAGAAGAATCTGAACTCTTCACCTTAGAAATTGAAGATGATGAAGCAGATTTAGAACCAGAGCAATTACAACTCCTAGCTAGGTTCTACGATGAAGAGCAGGAATACGCAATTTACACCCCTCTCGATCCCCTGCTATTTTTTGCGCGGATAGCTAAAAACGGAGAGCCACACCTTCTTTCTCCAGAGGAATTCCGCAAAGTACAACCATTGTTAGAAGAACATCTTTTTAACGAAGTTGAATAATTGCCAAAAATAATCCAATTCCCGAACTATAAATTGCGAAAAAGAGCAATTTTTTGGCAAAAATTCAGCAATGTATTGTAGCTGGTTAGCAATATTTGATATTCAGCTAAATTCTTTTTGTATAGGAACTACCAAATCAAAGCTATCCACTTCATAAATTTGCTAATCGCATTACTGCTAGGTTTGGGATTATCCCAGCCCTACAGTTTGCGATAATTTATTTTTTATTCCCATTCAAATGAGTTTTATTCGTAGTCAGGACTCAAGTGCTGACTCTGAATTAACCAAACTCATCTAAACTTTGATAATTAACTACTGCTTGGCAAGGCTACCAGGCAAGCTATATTCTAAAAAAACTAAGTAATTGTATTTTGTGAAACGCTATCATAGCACAAGTGTGCTTTGTTATTTATAACAAAATACAAAGTATTTGTTGTCGAAATTTACAAAGTCAAACAATACTCATTCCTTAGTAAATTACCACATCCTTAACTCTGAAATATGGCTTGGAATAACCTTTTGCAGCCTGACTTGATTTTGGCAGGTTCAATTTTAAACCTGACACCAGACATTATCCAACAGTATGGATTGAAAGGATTGGTGCTAGATGTGGATGAAACTTTAGTACCGATGAAAGTTGGAGCAGTTTCGCCAGAATTACGTGAATGGGTAGAACAAATCCGCGCTCATACCATCTTGTGGTTGGTGAGTAATAACCTAAGCGAAATGAGAATTGGGGGAATCGCGCGTTCTTTAAACCTCCCTTATTACCTCGGTGCGGCTAAACCTTCACGACGCAAAATTAGAGCCGCACTCAGAGCCATGAATTTACCAGTCCATCAAGTAGGTATGGTAGGCGATCGCTTATTTACCGATGTCTTAGCAGGTAATCGCTTAGGTATGTTCACCATCCTAGTAGAACCGATGATTCACCCAGATGCAGAATTGTTGCGTTCACACCCCATCAGAAACTTTGAAGTCTGGGTATCCGAAGCCTTGGGAGCCTCCATCAGCCCCAAGTACACAAAAATTCGTAAACATTGATAATAAGTCAGAAAAGTAAATCTAAAAAAATAATTAAGGAATCTTTCGCAATGAAAAAAATCTGAGATTATAAGTATTAATAACATCGGGTCAGCCAAAAAAGACCCAAGCCGATAATAAATAAATTTAAAACCGTAAAGCGTCAGACTTCACTTATAGAAGACCTGGCGCTTTACAATTTTTATAGTCAGTGGTCAGTGGTCAGTGGTTAGTTGTCAGTTGTCAGTTGTCCAATGCCCCATGCCCAATGCCCCATGCCCAATGCCCCATGCCCCATGCCCAATGCCCAAAACCATCGTCGTTAAAATTGGTACTTCTAGCCTGACTCAACCGGAAACAGGACAATTAGCACTGTCTACAATCGCTACCTTGGCGGAAACCCTATCTGATTTAAGACGCCAAGGACATCAGGTGATTTTGGTGTCTTCTGGTGCGGTGGGGGTGGGTTGCGCGCGCTTGGGTTTAACAGAACGCCCAAAAGCGATCGCACTTAAACAAGCAGTAGCAGCCGTTGGACAAGGGCGGTTAATGCGGGTGTATGACGATCTATTTACCACCCTGCAACAGCCCATTGCCCAGGTGTTATTAACCCGTAGCGATTTAGTACAGCGTAGTCGCTATCTCAACATCTACAATACCTTTCGGGAATTGCTGGGATTGGGAGTGATTCCGGTAGTTAATGAGAACGATACGGTGGCGGTGGATGAGCTAAAATTTGGCGATAATGACACTCTTTCGGCATTAGTTGCCAGTTTGGTGGAAGCAGATTGGCTATTTTTGCTGACTGACGTGGATAGATTGTACTCGGCCGATCCCCGTTCCGTACCCGATGCCCAACCCATCGCCTTGGTAAGCAGTATTAAAGAATTAGCCGAATTACAGGTACAAACAGGTGCGCAAGGTTCCCAATGGGGTACTGGGGGAATGGTGACGAAAATTTCCGCCGCCAGAATTGCGATCGCAGCTGGTGTGCGTACTGTGATTACCCAAGGGCGATTTCCCCGCAATATTGAAAAAATCATCGCTGGCGAACCCATCGGTACCCATTTTGAACCTCAACCAGAACCAACCTCAGCCCGTAAACGCTGGATTGCTTACGGTCTTGTACCGATGGGAAAATTATATTTAGATGCAGGAGCGATCGCGGCGATTTCCCAAAGCGGAAAATCATTATTAGCAGCGGGTATTAAAGCCGTAGAAGGAGAATTCGATACTCAAGAAGCCGTGCAACTGTGTGATAGTCAAGGTAACGAAATTGCTAGAGGACTAGTGAATTACAACAGCGAAGAATTGCAAAAAATTCGTGGCTGTCACTCCCGCGAAATTCCCCAAATTTTAGGCTATGGCGGCGCAGAAACCGTAATTCATCGGGATAATTTGGTTTTGACTTAAGATATGGGGCATTGGGCATGGGGCATTGGGGAGCCAGTCGCGTGGGCGGGTTTCCCGACTTGAGCGAACTGGCGTCATTGGGCATTGGGCATGGGAAAGAGAGATATTTATGTTTGCTTGTGAATTTTCCCATGATTAGTTGTTTTGAAATAGGGCGCTTAGATTAGGGCATAGGGTATGGGATAGCAGAGGGGCAAGGAATTTTAGATTTGAGACTTCGTCGTGAGCGCTCAGTCGAACGATTTGCAATTTTGGATTCTAATCTAAAATTTAAAATCCAAAATCCAAAATTGTTTCAATGCCCAATGCCCCATACCCATTACTAACCTTTCTGTTCCACAATCAACTTCAGCGCTGCTAAAAATTCTTGCTCTACATAAGGTTTTGTAAAGTAAGTAGTAGCGCCTAATTGCATGGCTAATAAGCGATGCTTGCTAGTAGTGCAAGTACTGAGCATTACCACTGGGATTGTCGCTAGGAATGGATCTTTGAGACGATAACTCAGAAACTCAAAGCCGTTCATATTCGGCATTTCGATATCACAAATCACTAGTTGAATATGAGAATTTTGCTGCAATTGCGTGATCGCTTCTTGCCCATCTTTTGCTTGTAAAACTTTGTAGCCTACTTTTTGCAAAGCGAAAGATACTATATGTCGCACGCTATTGGAATCATCTACAACCAAAATAGTCGGTTTTTTGCTAACTATTCCTGCATCTGCTACATCCAATAATTTAGCAGATGGGTGAATATTTAAACTATTTTCAATGGTTTGGTTCAACAGAGCAGCTACATCGATAACTTCCAACAAACTATCTTGCCAAGTAGTCAAACCATAAACATAACTGGGAAATTTAACTGACGACGCCAAAGGTTGGATAGCTAATTCTGGTTCTGCAATTAATGACTCAATTTCTGGTTGTAAAGCAAAAATTTGTTGCCCCAATCTAACTATTAATATTGGCTCAGGCTGATGCTCTCCATATTCATCTGCGTTTACAGCTTGGGTGTGAGGATTTGCTGGGAGTAACTTGCCATGAGTTAATAGTTTTGAAAGTTGATAGGTAGGGAGCATTTTGCCCCGCCAATGCAAAAACCACTGTTGTTGAGAATAGACAATTTGGTCGGCTTTGGCAACTAAAATTTCTTCAACACTGTGGGAATTAATTGTAAAAATCTTACCGCAAGTCATCCAAACAAATAATTGAGAAGTTTTTAGTCGGCGCGGTTGTGTCGGATCATAAATGTCTGGGTTGATATTAGTAATTGACTGATAAATTGGTTGTTGTTCGGAAGTAATATCTTGTTTGAATATCCCCTCATAAACTGTACGCCAACCTTCTAAGGCGATGCATCCAATAGTGTGAGCCGCCTTTGGGCTTGCTTGTAGGGTAGTTAGGGTAACTTGAGCGATCGCTACAAATTCGGCAATTTTTAAGCGATCGCCAAAGCCTAAAAATACATTTGCTGCTAATTTGAGCTTTTCTACTAAATTCTCTGTTTCTGTTTGCGCAAGAATTATTTCCAGGTTGTGTATTGCTTGAGTCACCTCTGTGGTGTGAACCAAATAAGATAAATCTCGATCTAAATTGGCGCTTTGAGGTGAATTAGCTAATTGTTGGTGATGATTTCTCGACTCTAAATTAGCAAACACAGATTCTGCTTTTGCTAATAGGTTAACTGCGTCGTCAGTTTTATCTTGAACTTGGGCAATTAAGATTAAACCCAGATATTCATTAGCATCTCTCAGCAAACCTATAATGTTTGCATCTATCATCTGATTTTCCAGCGACAATAACCGAAAAATCTTCTCTAAGCGATAAGTTAGATTGTGGATATCAGTCAAACCAACCTGGATGGCTGCATCTTTAATCAGCTGGGCAACTCTTACCAAAGTTCGCATTTTGGCAGCAGAATAGTTATGTGGCAGATCTAGCAGCCCATTGTGAATTTGCTGGAGAAGCCCTAAAGCTTCGGGAATAAAGTCTCGAGCGATATTATTTTTTATACCAAAGTCAAGAACCATAGCTCTGTTTCTGTAATGAATGAATATGGTACATAGAAGGAAAGAGTAAAAAAATACTCTAAATTTCTTGAGTAAATATTGCTAGATTGCTTAGTGAATCTGCCATTGCTAGGGTTTGTTCGGAAGTTTGATTAGTAATATTCGAGACTTCTAAAATAGAATTTTTGGCACTGGTAGAAGTCTGCGATTGCAGAGCAGCCACTCTGGTGATTTCTGCCACCAGTGTTTTGATTTGCTGAGCGATCGCGATCGCTCGATTCAATTGCTGCTGAGTTGTTTCGACTAAGGTAGTATCGTTTTTAGCCTGTTCGGCGTGGGACTCAATAGCCACAATCATTTCGTGGCTTTCTGTTTGAATTTCGGCTACCAGTGGTTGCACTGAGGCAATATCCGAGTCTAACTGTTGAATTAAAGACAGCACTTTTTGCGCGATCGCTGCAAATTGTTGACCGGCTTCTCCCGCACGGGATGCTTCCAATGCTGTCTGCATAGTTTGCAGTTTCATCTGGGAAACCACATTACTCATCAAAGTGACAATTTCCGCTAGCTTTTGAGCAGGTTGTTCTATCCGGTTGACTTTTTCGGCGGCAGCTACCACTGTTTTTTGGATAGTACAGATACTTTCTAAAATTTGCCCAATTGATTGATTTTCATCCTCTACCCATTGGCTGAGCTGCTGCTGTTGCAGCTCCATTTGTTGAGCAGAAACAATCAATTCTGTCGCTGAATCACCTAATATTTCTAGTTGATTGCAGATGGAACTAACAGATTGCATCTGCTGGGGAACCAGTTCTGTGGACAGAGTTTCCACCACTGCATTGCTAAGTTTCAGCAGTTGGGAGATTTGCAGTTGAATTTGTTCTTGTTTTTGACGCTGCTGCATAGAGTTCCCTTCCGCAGTTTGGTATGCTCGATCTACCTGGTTGAGAAGTCTAGCGTGGTCGAGAGCAAATCCGACTTGCATGGCGACTTGGGTAAACAAATCAATCTCATGTTGTTGCCAATCACGAGAACTAGAACATTGATGGGCAATTAATAAGCCAAGTAGCTGGTCGTCTTTAAGAATTGGTGCGACTAAATTGGCTTTGACAGCAAAAGGTGCAAGTTGGCTAATATGACAATCAGTCAATCCATCTGCATAGATATTACTAATAGCTTGCACTCTACCAGCTTGGTACTTTTCTACATAACCTTCAGCAAAACAGGGGTCTTTGATTTTCGCCCACAAGGCTTTGGGAAAACCGGGTAGTACTGATTCTGCAATCACAGTCCCATACCATTCGGGATCGAAGCCATAAATGACAACTCGGTCAGCACCGATGGCTTTGCGGACTTCTTCAACAGTGGTTTTCAGTACATCCTCTTCATTGAGTGATTTCCGGATGCGGCGAGTAATATCTACAAATACCTGAGTTTGATTGGCTTTTGTATCTACCTGTTCTAATAGCTGAGTGTAGTTAAGAGCAAATCCCACTTGGCTAGAAATCTGGGCGAATAAATCAATCTCGTATTGTTGCCAAAAGCGGGGTTTAGAACATTCATGGGCAATTAATAAGCCAAATAGTTGCCCTTTTTTGAGAATTGGAGCCACTAAATTTGCTTTAACGGCGAATCGTTCTAGCAAGCTAATATGGCATTCAGTGAGTTCAGCTTGATAGATATCATCAATAGCGAGAATGTAACCATCCCGGTATTTTTCACAATGTTCTCTTGCAAAACAAGGATCTTTAACAGTCGCCCACAATGCTTTTGGTAAACCAAATGTTACTGATTCAGCAATAAAAGTACCTTCACCATCGGCATTTAAGTGAAAAATAGTGACGCGATCGCATCTCAAAGCTGTGCGGACTTCTTCAACGGTGGTTTTGAGAACATCTTCTTCCGTCAGGGATTCCTGAATGCGATGGGTAATATTCATCAAAATTTGTACTTGTTCAGCTTCGGCTTCTTGTTTCCACAGCAAATCTGGTAGTTGTTTTTTGATTAAACTGATGTTTTTCTCTAAGGTTAGGAGTTCATTGTTGCTAGTTTCTACCCTGCGATTATTCACATGTTCCGGGAGGAGCCTTTGGACAATGTTGTTAGACAGAGCCGCTGCATTTAAGAGTGGGCGAATAGCACGATTGGCTAAAAATGCGGCGATCGCACCAACCGCTAAACTTGTTACTCCTGTTGTTAGTAACAACAGCGATAGCTGTGTTTGTAGTTCCTGTTTACTGACTGTTAAATCTTGAGTGCTAAGTTGTTGATTATCGGGAATTTGCTCAGTAATTAGCTGATTGCCAATGTAAAAGGTCGCAGTGCCAACTGCTAACATCGGTAGCATACTAATGGCACAAGACCAAACTATTGCTTTGGTTTTTAAACTCCAATTGTGCTTTCCTAGCTGCTGTAGATGAGAAATTTGAATTATTGTTGGTAGTTTAGAACTCTCTAATCGTGATTTCTCTAAATGTTGCTGACTACCCTGTAACTGATTAATTCTTTTGTCACCGACTTGCTTTTCTGGAGAAGACTTGGTCATAAATTATAGTCAGATTGTGCTACAGAATTTATTTCAGAAAAAACATCCTCCGCCACATTCATTTCATCAACTTAGTTGGTAGGTTAGTGCACTAACTATGATTGTGGCTGAGTCAAAGGTAGAGCTGAACAAGCTCAAATTTGTCTTGATAATTACGTATAAGACTTTTACATAAGAGCATATTGACTACAGTAATAGGACTAAGAAGAGTTTTGTTGTCAGGTTACAAATTGCTCTCTCAGCCTGAGCTTGCTGAATTTACACCCTAGATACTTTTTGCTTTTCCTTAGATGTCTGATGCACCCAATTGCTACTTTTATGTATTTAGTATCTTAGTGCTTAATTGAGCAGAAGTATATTCCCAAACCTTAGCAATTATGATACGTACGGTTAGTTGCTGTATCGCCGTATTAAAATATCTAACTGTTTTCATCCCCCAAGAGATATATACTTATTTATCAAAAGTAGTAGATTTTTTGGGTATAAAAAATAGGTGCCCATCTAATTAGACACCTACAAAAAGGTAAGTTATTTCTTGTATCAAAGCCTACAATATAAAAAGTAACATTTTACTGCACCAAGACAAAATCGTAGCCAGTACCAGAAGGACAAGGCCTAGTTGGATCGCAAGGTTCAATTTTGACGAGAAAAACTCCGCCTTCGCGATCGCCTGATTGGGTAAACTGAATTTTACCTGTAGCTCCCATCGCCATAAAATTAGGGCTTGATAATACCTTTTGTAACCCTTGGCGAGTACTATCCTCTTTTAAGCCAGCAATAATTACTTGCATCGCGTCATAAGCTGTAGCTGTGCGCGGACTTACTTCTCCACCCCAAAGTTTAGCCGCTTTCTCAGCAAAGGAATTACCAGGACTCATATTCCTGTTAGCATCCCGATGCCAAGGTACAGCCACCACCATCCCTTTGACATCTCCTTGCCCAAATTTTAAAACTCTGCCACTGTAGAGTTGTTGCGAACCAAATAGCGCTAATCTCCCGCGATTTTCTTTAGCAATATCAATCACTGGGTTAATATTAGTAAATCTGGGAATGAGCAGTACAGCTTCTGCACCATCGCTAGTGGCTTTAGCAATGAAATTACTCGCGCTAAAATTCCCTGCGCCTAAATCGCACTCTGTATCAGTAACTTTTCCGCCAAATCGATTAATTAAATCGTTATATTCTTTGACAATTTCTTGGTTTGGTCTTTCTGTGCTAGATGTTGTTTGATTATTTATCGATGAAGAATCTCGGCAAATTACAATGTTTGTCCGTCGTTGTTTTTTGACAATATATTCTGCTAAAGCTTGATTAAAGATAACCCGATTGGGGCTAATATTAAACACATATTTGCTATCCCCCAACCTCTGTGTGTTATTTGCTCCTGATTGACCTCTAGCACTATTTGGGGAAACTCTCACCAAACTATTTTGTCTATAAAGATCTTCGTTGCGACCAAATCCTACCACTGCTAAAAGACTATTATCTTTTACCAATTGATCGTCTATTTTTGTTAACTGTCCCGAATTATTTAAACTGACAATCTCAACTTGTAATGGTACGCCATTAATCCCACCACTGCTATTTACTTCATCTTGCGCTTGTGCTACTCCCCGCAAAGTCTCTTGTGCTTCATTTAAACTAGTACCAATTGGTGCAATTGCCGCTACTTTTAAAGATTTGGAATTACCTATTTTGGCATTATTCAAATAAATTAATGTTTCTGGATCGTTGCGCTGCTTTTGTAGGGATGCTTGAAATTTGATAATCGCCGTGCCAAAATCACTAGAATTAAAAGCTTTAATTGCAGCTTCTTTTTCCTCTGTTTTATCTGCTGTGACTAAAATTCTTTCACCTCTACTCATCCATTCAGGAGAAGAAGGAACTTTAAATTCAGGTGAAACCATTGAAGGTGTGGAATTGCTACTGATTGGTTTAGAAGTTAATTTGCTGACCAACAATAAAATCCCTGCTACCATCACTCCCGCAATTCCCAGAGAGACGAGTAAGCGAATATTCTCATCCTTTGGTGCCATAGATTACTACCCCTACTAATTAAATAAAATTTATTTAAAAACCTTTGTAAAACTTAAAAATTATTGACATATTAGACACATTATTTATTGACAAAATCAAAAATATCTAGCGATTAACCTATCCACTAGCAGGGATGTCACCATCAGCATAAATGCCAATAAGCCAGCAAGTATGATTAATAAGAATACAACGACCAACCCATTTGTTCCAGATTGCAATAAATTATTTAGGTGCAAACTTTGGAATACTGAAAAAATGAAGGTATTTGTAATGATGGCAATAATCAATAAATAAATTTTTTCAAACCAAGACCGAGATTGAATCGAGATTACCCCCCCTAGGATCAGCAACCATAAACCCCAACTCATCAAATTACTTGGTAAAAAACTCAATAAAATAATAGCTAAAAATGCACCCCCTGTACTAGCAATGACAATACCAGGGAGTAATTGCTTCATCGAAAATTGAGACAGATGAGTATGTTGTTTTGATTTTGGCGGTTGTGGTTGCGGTTGTGGTTGCGGTTGTGGTTGTGGCTGTAAAAATTGCTGTGGCGAAAGTATGGTGTCAGGTAAATTCCAAGGAGCAGCCATCTGTGGATTCAAGTCATCTAAAACTTCCCTCGCTGACTGATAACGTTGTTCGGGGTTTTCTTGCAATAATTTATTGAGAACTCGCTCTAATTCTTCACTCATGGGCTGATGAATTTGGTTGCGCCAACTATTAGTCCAGCCAAAACCTTGTTTTAACCATAGTTGAGATGGCGGAAAATCAGCCAACAGATGAAAACAAGCTATTCCTAAACTGTATAAATCGCTAGCCGGATAAGCTTGTCCAAACTGAATTTGTTCTATTGGTGCATAGCCTAAAGAACCAATAATTGTTCCGGGAGCAGTATTAATTGCTTCAGTTTTTTGTTTAGAAACACCAAAATCAATTAGTACTAACTTTCTATCGCTTTGACGACGAATAATATTTTCTGGCTTAATATCTCGGTGAATTACCTGTAGGTTATGTATTAATTCCAGCAGAGGTAATAAATCATTTAATACTTGGCGAATTTTGCTTTCATTAAATGCTCCCTCCTGCTTTAACTCCTGTAATAAATTTTGACCAACAATTAATTCCTGGACTAAATAAAGGTACTCATTTTCTTTAAAATAGCCATACAATGTGGGAATTTGATCGTGTTTTCCCAATTCTTGCAGGCGCTTTGCTTCTCGCTCAAACAACTCAGTTGCTTTCTTTTGAGCTTCGCTACCACCACCACCATAAAATTGGCCGCGAACTAGCTGTTTCACAACACATGGTTCATTTAGCTTATCTACATCTTCTGCAAGATAAGTACGCGCAAACCCACCTCTACCTATTGGTTGGATAATCCGGTAACGATTTCTTAGTAGGGAGACTAACCCTGTTCCACAAGTAAGGCAAAAGTTAGCACCGTCAGCATTTAGAGGGTTAGGACAGTCGGGGTTGAGGCAGCAGATCATAGAGTTATCGCTGTCATTTTATTAATAATTAAAATATACCTTAAATCTGTTATTTCCTGGGATATGTTTGGGTTTTACTAATAATTTGTATAGAAATGCAGATAGATAAGGGCAGAGAACGCTAAGAGAGTTGTGAATTTTGTGAGTTGTCAGTTGTCAGTTGTTAGTTGTCAGTTGTCAGTTGTCAGTGGTCAGTTTTCAGTTGTAAATATAAATGACTCATGACAAATGCAAGTAAAGAACAATAATTACTGATAATGTTAGGCTGTTGATAACTGGAAATCATAATTAATTTGGTCTCATATATCAGATAATACCTATGAATTTAGTCGGTGTATTTTTTCGCAATTTATTGCTGACTAGAAAATTTTTCTATGTTCATGGAGTTAGTAGATTGAGCAAGAGCAACAGCACCCCACAACGGTGCATCATCACCTAAGGCTGCGGGGAGAATTTCAAACTCAACTTCTGGTAATGCTGTATTTCGCGCTAGTTGACGGACAACTTCCCACCAGCGACTGCCGGCTTTGGTGACGCTCCCACCTAAAATAAATAATTGTGGGTTGACCAAATTGGCTACATTTCCTATACCTACACCTAAAGCCCAAGCAGATTTGTGGACAACTTCTTGAGCTAAATCATCACCAGCGGCGGCGGCTTGGCTGACTAACTGTCCTGTGAGTAATTCTAGATTATCGTTGACCAAATTCCGCAAAATTTTCCCGCTGGTGCGATCGCTTGCTAATAATTCCCTGGCATTTTGCGCCATATAGGGGCCTGAGGCTAAACGTTCCACACATCCCCGTTTTCCACATAAACATACAGGGCCATTGGGATCTACAACTATATGGCCGATTTCCCCAGCCATTCCCCCAAAACCGCGCCAAGGTTGATGATTAAGTATCCAACCACCACCCACACCAGTGCTGATGGTGATGTAAAACAAACTATCATAACCTTGACCTGCGCCAAAATGATGTTCTCCTAAAGCAGCCACATTGGCATCATTATCTACATCAGCGGGAACGCCAAACTCTGCTTCTAACAATTGTTTTAGGGGAATGTTTTCCCAACCAGCAACATGATGGGAAAGTAGCACTGTTCCGGTAGTCGCGTCTACAGGGCCGCCAAAGCTGACACCAATCGCCGTTGGTTTGGTATCTTGCAGCACAGAGTGAATGAGCGATCGCATTATTGCTAAATCCGTGTTAGCATCTGCATTCGCTGGAGATAAGCGGCGTTCATAACTTAACCACTCTCTAGCACCGATATTTACCGTTGCTGCGGCTAATTTAGTTCCACCAAAATCAAGGGCTAATATTAATGACACTTTTTACTCCTACTTAAATCATGCTTGGTTTATTACTTGGGAAAGATGTTTGCAAGCTAGATAAATTCAACACTAGAGAAAAGTCGATAATTGAGTAAATTATGAATTCCGAACAATCGCAACCACTCATCGATTTATCTAGCGCCAAAGAACCTGCTCGTTCTCTGGAAAAAGAAAAAGATAAAGTACCACCAGAATCAGAAAGCCTAATAGAAAGCCCTCTTTCGGATGATTTAACTGAGCAAGAAAACAGTGCAAATCGTGTTGCGGAACGTCAAATTATTGATGCCAATATTCATGCAGGCTAAGAGCATTTCACCCTGCTCGCTCCTAATTCAAGAATTACTTACTTTTTTCTGAGTCAAGTACGCCATCAATAAACTGCTGTAAGCGTTCATAATGTGTTCCTTTCCAATAAATTTGCTCGCATTCTTGACAGCGATGAAATTCATCATTTTGTAATTGCACGCTTTCTGGTAATTGGTCAATGACTAGGGCTTTGGCTATAGGTTGTAATAATCCATTGCAACGCAAACATCTTTGAAAAGGCAATACTATATTAAATAAATCAAAGCGGCGGAGAACTTCTAATATTTGTCGTTGCGGATTAGTACTTCTGACATAATAGCCATAATTGACCAAGCTACGCATTAATAAACCCTTGTCACGAGTTAACAGAATTCTTGCTTGTTCGTAGGAAACTGCTGCTAACTCTTCATCTGCATAGTCATTGCGATATAAAGTATCAAAACCTAAAAGCCTTAATGATGTTGCTAGTTTACCTAAATGAATATCAAGAACAAAGCGAATTATGCTCAGCGATGGCGGACGCACTAAGACGGCTGGTATATTAATATCAGTTACAGAAATGGGATAGACATGAATGCTATCTTCATCCTGAAGAATATAAGAAAAATCTACATAGATATCATTTACTTTTATATAATCAACTTCTGGGTGAGGAACGCCTAAAGACTCAATCGTGTCTTTAATTGAGGCTCTTTCGGTAAAATTATGGATGATTTTCACATGGCGTTTATTGCGTGGGAGAAAATCATTAAGTTCGGCATAAAAGTGAAAGTAAGCAACAGCCATATTTATTTAATTCGTAATTTCAATTTTCCTCGACCTCTGGAAATATGCATTTGGGGTAATTTTGATTGATTTGCTTTTAAATTGGGATTAAAAGCGCAAGGAGCAAAGGTGAGGAACATTTGTCTAGGTTAAGCATCGGTGAGAGGTTAAGGTAATTGCACTTTTGTCAAGAGGGTGCAGGGAAAGGGGACAAATCCATCTTGGAGACTGGCTTTCGGAGATATTTAACCACGC
>NZ_JACJRE010000023.1 GCF_014697075.1 Tolypothrix sp. FACHB-123
TACATCAACTTTTAAATGAAGGAGAGTTAATTATTAAATGGGGGCGAAAACTCAAAAATAAAGGCGACGCTGTTATCACAATTTAAATGCACAACAGCTTATCTGTCGCATTATTTTTTAAATTGATATAACTATATCTGGGTTGCGGTGGGCATTGCTCACTTTAAATAAATGATTTTATGACTCATGAAGAAATCCACAATTTAGACGCTGGTAACGAAGAATCATTGCAAACTTTGGTGAGAGCGATTAGGCTTTCTCAAGGTGAATTTTCGCTGATATTATTACGCTGTAATTATGCAGCTTTACGTCAACACATTGTCCAACGGCTGCACCAATTATCTCCGGTGGAAATTCGGGAAATAACTTTACCTGCGTCGGTGAAAACTCTTTACACGGCTATTAAATCGCAATTGGGAGATGAACAGCCAAAAGCTTTAATGGTTTTTGGTTTGGAGTCGGTGAAGGATATTGATACTGTACTGACTGCGGCGAATCAAGTTAGGGAAGAGTTTAGAAAGAATTTCCCCTTTCCGATTTTATTGTGGATTAATGACCAAGTACTGCAAAAAATGATTCGCTTGGCGGCAGATTTAGATAATTGGGCGACGACAATTAATTTTAATAATAGTACGCAGAATTTAATTGAGTTGCTGCGGCAAAAAACTGATGATATATTTGCGGGGAATGTTACACCAAACCGGCAAATTTGTTGGGAACTCTCTACAGCGCAACAAGATTTACAAAGCCGCGAGGAATTTTTAGATGCAGCTATTCAAGCGAGTTTAGAATTTGCGCTTGGTTTGCACGATTATTTATATGACAGAATTGATGGAGCTTTAACACAATATCAGCAAAGTTTAGGGTTTTGGCAAGAAAGTAATAATTTAGAACGGCAAGGTATATTATTAGCTCATATCGCTTTAGCATATCAACGAAAGGCTACGATTAATGAGGAAGAAAATCAAGGCAATTGGCAAACAGCTAGAATTTATTTTCAGCAAGCAATTGAGATTTTAGAACAAGCACAAAAGCCGGATTTAATTGCTCAATATATTAGTAAATTGGGTGAAGTGCTGCGGAGTTTACAAGCATGGAGCGATTTACAAAGCTTGGCGGAACAATCGCTGATACTCCATGAAGATTATGGCACGCCGCGACAGATAGCTCAAGATTATGGCTTTTTGGCTGAGGTAGCGTTACAAAATTCCCACTGGGAAGAAGCACAGCATTTTGCACAACAAGCACTAGAAGTTTTAAATATAGCGATTTCTGTGGGGATGCAACACCCTTTTACCCCACCCCTTAATCCCGTAAACGGAGAGGGGAGAGTAAGCATCGGTTTGGCGGGGTGGGGTTTTTTGGGTTTAGTAAGTAATCAAGCAGGTATGATATTACAACCCCATGAGTTGAGTTTTTACCGGGTATTGTTAGCGCGTGCGCAACAGGGTTTAGGCGAAGTCAGCGCCGAAATTAGTACTTTAGAACAAGCAAAATCAGAAAGTAATGTGCAGTATAACCCGCAATTATATATATCGATTTTATTAAGATTGTGGGAACTTTACTTTGAGCAAGCTAGATATTTAGATGCATTTCATCTCAAGTTAGAGCGATTACAAATTGAACAGCAATTTGGTTTTCGCGCTTTTGTTGGTGCATCTTATCTTAACCCCCAGCGACAAGCAATTAACCCCGCACAATTACAACTAGAAAATACAGAAACAATCGCCCAAGAAATTACAGTTTCTAGCCGAGTTCAAGATGTGCGGCGGTTACGGGAAAGAGTTAGTGGAACTGAACATAAATTAACTGTAATTCACGGACAGTCGGGAGTGGGGAAAAGTTCAATTTTACAAGGGGGATTAATCCCTGCTTTGCAACAACAACCAATTGGTGAGCGAGATGCTTTACCAATTTTGTTGCGCAGTTATACAGATTGGCTGGGGATGTTAGGCAGGAAGTTAGTAGAAAGTGTTGAGAGATTGCAGGGAATATCTTTAAATTCACCTGATGATATTATAGAGCAGTTGCGGAATAATGAAAGACGAAATTTATTAACTGTTTTAATATTTGACCAATTTGAAGAGTTTTTCTTTGTTTATCAAGACCAAAGACAAAGACGACCTTTTTATGAATTTCTCCGTGTATGTTTAGATATACCTTTTGTGAAGGTGATTTTGTCTTTGCGGGAAGATTATTTACATTATTTATTAGAGTTAGACCGGATATTTGATTTAAAAGTTATTAATAATAATATTCTTGATAAAAATATTCGTTATTACTTGGGTAATTTTTCGCCCGCAGATGCTAAGACGGTAATTCAGAGTTTGACGGAGAGGACACATTTTTATTTGCAGCCTAACCTAATTGATGAATTGGTGAAAGATTTGGCGGGGGAGATTGGGGAGGTACGCCCGATTGAGTTGCAAATTGTGGGAGCGCAATTGCAAACTGAGAAAATTACGAGTTTAGAAAGGTATCGTCAGGCGGGGACGAAAGAAAAATTAGTTGAGCGATTTTTAGAGGAAGTAATTAAAGATTGTGGTGCAGATAATGAAGATAGTGCGAGATTAGTTTTATATTTATTAACTGATGACAATGGAACAAGACCGTTAAGAGCTAAGTCTGAATTAGCTGAAAATTTGCGAGAAGCAGACAAATTAGATTTGGTGTTGGAGATTTTTGTTAAATCTGGTTTGGTATTGCTTGTACAAGAATCGCCGACAGAACGTTATCAATTAGTACATGATTATTTAGTTGATTTGATTCGCCGCCAACAGAAAGATGAGTTATTAGAAGAATATACTAAAGAACGCAATCGTCGTTTGCAAGCAGAAGAGAATTTACAACGGGAACAAGCAGCTAAGAAAATATTAGCTGATGCTAACAGAGAAGCGAAACAAAAAATTAAACAAGGGCAGAATAGATTAGCTTTGAGTTCTGGTTTAGCAATAGTTTTATTAGTGTTGGCAGGTATCGCATCTATATACGCTGTAAATCAACTGCAAGCTGCTAAGGAAGCTGATGACAAGAAGCAAGAAGCAGAAAATAAATTTAAGAATGCTGAAGGTAACTATAACCAGGCAAGTCTTCTGTTAATAAATGCGGAAAGACGACAGATAGAACTTAATAACAAAGCCAGGGAGTTAGAAAGAAAAAATCGAGATGCTCAGAATAAACTGATATCTGCGGAGAAAAATAAGCAAACCGCAGAAACTAATTTAGAAGCAGCAAAAGCAGAAACTCAAACAGCCCAGCAAAACTTAGATAATGCTCAAGCCAACTTGAGAAATACTCAGCAGCAAGCAGCAAAACTGGCAACAGAAAATCAAAAAGCTAAACAGGATATTGAAGCAGCAAAAAAACAAGTAGATGTAGCCCAAGCAGCAGTAGATAGGGCAACAAAAGTACAACGAGAGGCAGAGGCTAACGCAAAAAAAGCACAAGCTAACCTCAAACAAGCCCAAGTAGATAGTGAGAAAGCAAGCCAAGAAGCCAAAGCAGCACAGAAAGGAACGGAATTAGAACGGGCAGGAGTCGCAGCTTTAAAACAGTTTGAATTTGCCCCCATTCAGGGTTTAATTTCCGCAATGAAAAGTGGGCGAGAGTTGCAAAAATTGGTTAAAGATGGTCGCACTTTAGAACAATACCCAGCTGCTAGCCCAATTTTAGCTTTACAAACCATTGTGAACAACATCCGAGAACGGAATCAGTTGCGCGGGCATGTGCGTGGAGTTAAGTCAGTGCAGTTCAGCCCTGATGGAAAGTACTTGGCAACTGCTGGAGAAGATGGCACAGCCAGGCTGTGGGATACAACAGGCAAGAAGTTGCTACAGTTACGCGGATATCAGGATTTAGTTTACTCAGTGCAGTTTAGCCTCGATGGAAAGTACTTGGTAACTGTCGAAGGATACAGCACAGTCAGGCTGTGGGATATATCGGGTAAGGAGTTGGCACAGTTGCGCGGGCATCAGGGTGGGGTCTATTCAGTACAGTTTAGCCCCAATGGAAAGTACTTGGTAACTGCTGGAGGAGATGGCACAGCCAGGCTGTGGGATATATCGGGTAAGGAGTTGGTACAGTTGCGCGGGCATCAGGGTGGGGTCTATTCAGTACAGTTTAGCCCCAATGGAAAGTACTTGGCAACTGTTGGAAAAGACGGGGTAGCTAGACTGTGGGATATATCGGGTAAGGAGTTGGCACAGTTGCGCGGGCATCAGGGTGGGGTCTATTCAGTACAGTTTAGCCCCGATGGAAAGTACTTGGCAACTGCTGGAGGAGATGGCACAGCCAGGCTGTGGGATACATCAGGCAAGGAGTTTGTACAGTTGCGTGGTGAAATCAATTCAGTGCAATTTAGTCCTGATGGAAAGTATTTGGCGACTCTTGGAGATAACAGCAAAGTCAAGTTCTGGGATATTTCGGGCAAGGAGTTAGCACAGTTTCCTGGGCATGAGGGTAAGGTCACTTCAGTAAAGTTTAGCCCTGATGGAAAGTACTTGGCAACTGCTGGAGAAGATGGCACAGCTAGGCTCTGGGATATTTCGGGCAAGGAGCTAGCACAGTTACACGGGCATGAGAGTGGGTTCTTATCAATGAAATTTAGCCCAGATGGGCAGCGCTTGGCGACTGGTGAAGTTGGTGGTATGGCTAGGTTATGGGATATATCAGGTAAGGAGTTGGTACAGTTACATGGGCATGGATCAGGAGTGTATTCAGTGCAGTTTAGCCCAGATGGGCAGCGCTTAGTGATTGGTGGAGGAGATGGCATAGCCAGACTCTGGAATATATCGGGTAAGGAGTTGGCACAGTTACGCGGATATGAGGGTGGTATAATAGCGCAGTTTAGCCCCGATGGAAATTACTTGGCAACTACCGGAGAAGGCAGCACAGCAAGTATTTGGAATACATCAGGCAAGGAGTTGGCACAGATCAAGCATCCACTTGGGGTTACTTCAGTGCAGTTTAGCCTCGATGGAAAGTACTTGGCAACTACTGGAGAAGATGACACAGCCAGGCTCTGGGATTTATCTGGCAAGGAACTAGCACAGCTGCACGGGCATGAGGGTGGGTTCTTATCAGTGCAGTTTAGCCCCAATGGAAAATACTTGGCGACTCTGGAAAGGGACAGCACAACCAGGCTCTGGGATATCTTAGGTAAGGAGTTAGCACAGTTGCGTGGGCATCAGGGTAAGGTTAATTCAGTGCAGTTTAGCCCTGATGGAAAGTACTTGGCTACTGTTGGAGACCACGGTACAGCCAGGCTCTGGGATATCTTAGGTAAGGAGTTAGCACAGTTGCGCGGGCATCAGGGTGATGTCTATTCAGTGCAGTTTAGCCCCGATGGGCAGCGCTTGGCGACCTTTGGAGGAGACAACACAGTTAGGTTCTGGGATTTGGCTGGAAGGCAGATAGCAGAATATGAAGGTACTTTACGAGATATTAGTCCTACTTGGCAATTAATTGCTACCTCACCAAAGGACAATGACTATTACAGCACAGTTAAAATTTGGCGTGTGGAAAGCAGTTTAGATGAATTGTTGGCGCGTGGTTGTGATTGGCTGCGGGATTATTTGCAAAATAATGCTGATGTGAGTGAGAGAGAGTCTGGAATTTGCAAGGGAAATTAATAATTCGTAATTCGTAATTCGTAATGAAAAATTGGTGATTTGGGATAAAGGGCGATCGCCTGTGATATTTTTCAGTAAATGCGATCGCTTGTGATATTTTTCATTAAATGCAATCGCTTGTGATATTTTTTAGGGAGTGCGATCGCCTGTGATATTTTTTAGGGAATGCGATCGCTTGTGATATTTTTTAGGGAGTGCGATCGCCTGTGATATTTTTTAGGGAATGCGATCGCTTGTGATATTTTTTAGGGAGTGCGATCGCTTGTGATATTTTTTAGGGAGTGCGATCGCTTGTGATATTTTTCAGTCAATGCGATCGCTTGTGATATTTTTCGGTAAATGCGATCGCTTGTGATATTTTTCATTAAGTGCGATCGCTTGTGATATTTTTCGGTAAATGCGATCGCTTGTGATATTTCTCAGTGATAACGATCAAAACGACTTTGATAACGATCAAAACGACTTTGATGACGATCAAAACGACTTTGATGACGATCAAAACGACTTTGATGACGATCAAAACGACTTTGATGACGATCAAAACGACTTTGATGACGATCAAAACGACTTTGACGACGATCAAAACGACTTTGATGACGATCAAAACGACTTTGATGACGATCAAAACGACTTTGATGACGATCAAAACGACTTTGACGACGATCAAAACGATACCAATTTGAAATTATGGAAAGTGCGGGAAAAATGCGATCGCTTTAATTGTGTTGCGGGTGGTGAGAAATGCGATCGCTTGGCATCTGGAATTGGGTATTGGGGGTTTGTAGTAGCTAAGAGCAAGAAGTCAAAACTTGTTCATTTAACACTCCTAACTTAGTAACCAGGCGCGAGCGATCGCGTCTGTTTATTTTTTGGCTATTTTATTTTTGGTAAACCGATAAGACGCTGCACCTGTACAAATACATCAGGAAAAGCCAAGGGCGAAATAGTACCTTTAGTGAATGTTAGTTCAGTTTTGTATTCTCCATTATTGAGGTCGCGAAATACCTGTAATTGCGGAGTCTTGAGGTTAACAACCCAGTATTCAATAATTCCTGCTTCCCCATAAATTGCTTTTTTCTCGTTTAAATCTTTACTGAGGGTAGCTTGGGAAAATTCAATTACCCAGAAAATATCTTCCGGGTAAGGGTGATGTTGCAGATAAATTTCGCCTAAAGGTTTAACAACTGCAATATCAGGGGCGGGTTCGGAATCATTGGGTAAAGTGATAGGTTTCGCATCGCGGATTTTTACCCGTTCACCCAGTAGTGCGCGGAGATAATCGGCAGTTTCTGTGTTGTAATAGGCGTGAGGTTCGCGTTCTGGGGGCATAACAATAAGATCGCCACGCAATAGTTCAATCGGCTGTCCGTCAAAAATGCCTGCTTCTATTGCTCGGTGATAGCGTTCAAGTGACCATTTATAGGTAGTTACGGTCATGGCATTTGATTTAGCCTTTTTTATCCTGTTTTTACCAGAGATTTAGTTTAATTGTAGTCTTGCGGGTCAATTTGCTGATAAAAAGAATTCAGGACTTACGCAAAAATTACCAGAAACCTTAATTTATTGAACCGCCAAGACGCCAAGAACGCCAAGAATTCGTAGAGTGTGCATAAGTCCTAGAATTTTTACTGCATATCTACTAACTCATGAGTACACGTTGCTCGGTATGATATTTAATCTGCAAGCATTTACCCAGTAAAAACTAGCTATGACTCAAAACTACCGCATTACTTTACTCCCCGGCGATGGCATTGGCCCCGAAATTATGGCCGTAGCGGTAGATGTGCTGAAAGTCGTGGGGAAAAAATTTGATCTAAGTTTTGATTTTCAAGAAGCTTTAATCGGTGGTGCAGCTATTGACGCTACTGGCGAACCCCTCCCAGCTGCAACTTTAGATACCTGTCGCAACAGCGATGCAGTATTACTCGCTGCTATTGGTGGTTACAAGTGGGATACCTTACCATCTCATCTCCGCCCAGAAGCAGGATTGTTAGGATTACGTGCGGGGTTGGGATTATTTGCCAATTTGCGCCCAGCGAAAATTTTACCCCAGTTAATTGATGCCTCAACTTTAAAGCGGGAAGTTGTCGAAGGCGTAGATATTATGGTGGTGCGCGAACTTACTGGAGGAATTTACTTCGGTAAACCCAAAGGGATTTTTGAAACTGAGACGGGAGAGAAGCGGGGTGTAAATACAATGGTTTACACCGAATCAGAAATTGATCGCATTGGCAGAGTCGCCTTTGAAACCGCCAGAAAACGCGGTAAGAAACTTTGCTCAGTCGATAAAGCCAACGTTTTAGAAGTATCTCAACTATGGCGCGATCGCATCACCAAACTTTCCCAAGAATATCCCGATGTGGAACTTTCGCATCTCTACGTCGATAATGCGGCGATGCAATTAGTCCGCGCCCCCAAGCAATTTGATACCATCGTCACAGGTAATTTATTTGGCGATATTCTCTCCGATGCTGCTGCCATGCTCACAGGTAGTATTGGAATGCTCCCCTCAGCTAGTTTAGGTGCTTCCGCCCCCGGCGTCTTTGAACCCGTTCACGGTTCCGCTCCAGATATCGCCGGACAAGACAAAGCCAACCCCCTAGCACAAGTATTAAGTGCAGCCATGATGCTACGGTACGCCCTAGATCAACCAGCCGCCGCCGACGCCATCGAAAACGCCGTTTTCCAAGTTCTTGAACAAGGCGATCGCACCGGCGATATTCTCTCCCCCGGTACCAATCTTTTAGGCTGTCGCGCTATGGGTGAAGCTTTAATTACAGCGATTAGTTAGTAGTCAGTTGTCAGTTGTCAGTTGTCAGTAGGGGCGGGTTTATTAAGATCATCGTTGATCGGCAAAGATATCCGTGAACCCGCCCGTACAGTTGTCAGTTGTCATTTGTCATTATTCTGCCTTGTCCCCCTGCCCCCTGCCCCCTGCCCAATGCCCAATGCCCCATACCCAACAACTGGATCATTTTGGCAACCGTTACGGAAACTTTCATATAAACTAGAGACAAATCTAGAAAGCAATAACATCCATAGTGTACGCTTTACGACAAGGAAACGAAAATTATACGGCTCCCCGCAGCCAGCATTCTCAGCCGCCCTTGGCTGATCCTGCTGTCATTCGGGCTGCTGGTCAGATTTACTACACTCTCTGCGAAGCACATCCAGAAGTTACTGGACAGCCTACAGGTGTAGCTATTAATCGTGTTACTCATCGCGGTAAGGTAATTTTTACTAATCAGCCAGTTTTGTTACCGCAAGAATGTTTTGTGCCGTTAAGTCAAATTGAATCCCAGATGTATTAGTCAACAGTCATTAGTCAACAGTCAACCGTCAACAGTCAACCGTCAACAGTCACTAGTCATTAATCATTGGTTGCTAGACAAATGAGGAATGACAAGGGACAGATGACACCTAAAAACTGACAACTGACGACTGACAAAGTACAAATGACAAAGGACTAATGACTAATGACTAATTATGGACATTTTAATAATCCTCCCGGCGAGTGCAGTTGTCTTCGCCTTAGGTGCATCTATTGGTAGTTTTATCAATGTTGTGGTGTATCGGTTACCAGCCGGATTATCGGTACTTTGGCCGCCGTCTCGCTGTCCCCATTGCCTCAACCAACTAAAAGCCTACGATAATGTGCCTGTTTTTGGCTGGCTATGGTTAAAAGGTCGGTGTCGTTATTGTAAAAGCAAGATTTCTGCCCGCTATCCGGTGGTAGAAGCGTTAACGGGCGTAATATTTTTACTAGTTTTTCTCTTATTTAAAGTTTCTATTTTAACAATTGGTTATTGGGCGTTTTGTAGCTGGTTATTGGCCTTATCCCTAATCGATTTAGATACTATGACATTACCAAACCAACTAACGCAGTCGGGTTTGGTATTGGGAATAATATTTCAAATAGTTATTGGATTATTTCCTGAAGGTAGTTCTGTGGGAGCTATTAGACATTTAATGATGGGGATTGTCGGCGCTGTGCTGGGCTTATGGTTATTTGATGCGATCGCCCTTTTTGGCTCCATTGCTCTGGGTAAAACCGCAATGGGCGCAGGGGACGCCAAACTAGCAGCCATGATGGGGGCTTGGCTGGGTTGGAAGTATTTGCTCGTAGCTGGTTTTATCGCCTGTACAGTCGGAGCCTTAGTGGGAATTGTCTCAATTACATTATCAAAGCGCAGATTTGGTCAAAAAATACCCTTTGGCCCTTTTCTTGCTTTTGGGGCGGCGATCGCCTTATTTGGCGGTGAAGCGATTTTATCGGCGTACTTGCGGCTATTTTTTCCAGTAAGTTAAATAAAGGAGGCAAAAACAAAGTCGTACATGGACAACTTAAGGGACTTCCAAGTAAAAAAATATTCCATTGCTATTGTTGTACGGGCGGGTTTAACCGACATATCTGTTAGGAGCGTGAATATCTCACAAAACCCGCCCCTACAGACGGTTCACGGTTAACAGTCAACGCTCAACAGTCAACTACTTGAACGGAGTAATTTATTTTTTGGAGTTTTTTAAAATCCCATTTTAAACCCCATTAATCAATCATAAGAAATTTCTACCCCCATGACTGTAACTGTCATTACGCCATTAATTCTTCAGATTTTGGTAATATCATCCTGTGACCAGTATTACCCTCTTAACGAGCTAACTGCTCATAACCTAGCAATACGAAGTCTTGATTTGGGAGCAAGTGTCCCCTTGGAGGGGTTGGGGAAGAGCGTCCTGTTGGGGGGATTAATATGCAAGACCTTTGCCAATACTTTCACAAAGATAAAACTGACAACACAGTTGTATTGGCATCAGCATTTTCGTTAAGCTGGCAACCAAAGATGCAAAATAAGGTCTGAATAGCTAAGAAGCGTAATTTGACGATTAGTCATATAGTCAAGAGCCAAACGGGATGAACAAACGTGTCTTTCCCCTAGCGGAGCCACCACACAAAGCATATGCAGTCCACAGTCCCAAATTACGACTGGGGAATGAGGACTTTTTACCCTGTAATCCCTCTAGCTTCTTGACTCAGTTTTCGACCTCATTACCCAATTAATAAGATAAAAATGGCAAACAACGAAGAATCACGCGGTTTAAAGTCACTATTGGATTGGTTTGCAAATCGCCGGAAACCTGGGACAATCAACCTGGAACGTCAAGAAAGAGAAATTGCTGATGGGTTATGGCACAAGTGCACTAAGTGTGGTGTACTCACCTATACAAAAGACCTCAAAGCAAATCAGATGGTTTGCGTTGAATGCGGTCATCATAATCGGGTAGATAGCGACGAACGCATTCGCCAACTAATCGACGCCAACACTTGGCGACCAATGGACGAGCATTTACGCCCTACCGATCCGCTACAATTTCGCGATCGCAAACCTTACAGCGATCGTTTGCGGGAAATGCAAGACAAAATTGGTTTAATCGATGCGGTAAAAACTGGTTTTGGTGAAATTAATGGTTTACCCGTAGCTTTAGGAGTAATGGATTTCCGCTTCATGGGTGGAAGCATGGGTTCCGTTGTCGGGGAAAAACTCACCCGCATGATTGAGCAAGCTACCCAGCGCCGTTACCCGGTAATCATCGTCTGCACCTCTGGGGGAGCGAGAATGCAAGAAGGTATGCTTTCCCTGATGCAAATGGCGAAAATTTCCGCCGCTCTCCAACGCCATCGCGACGCCAAACTTTTATATATTCCTGTTTTGACTCATCCTACTACCGGGGGTGTAACAGCCAGTTTTGCCATGTTAGGCGACATCATCCTCGCAGAACCCAAAGCTACCATTGGCTTTGCCGGTAGACGAGTAATTGAGCAAACCATCCGCGAAAAACTACCCGAAGATTTCCAAAGCGCTGAAGATTTGCTCAAGCACGGTTTCGTTGACGAAATCGTTCCCCGTACTCAGTTAAAGAATACTCTCGCCCAGCTGATTGGTTTACACCAACCCGTACCCACCGCCCCACACATGGTTTTATGGGAAAGCATGAGCTTGAGTTCTAGCGCTGCTGAGTAGAGTTTAGGGGCTAGAGGGGGCAGGGGGACAAGGAATTTTAGATTTTAGATTTTAGATTTTAGATTTTAGATTCAAAGCCAATCCAAAATCGCAAATCCAAAATCCAAAATTGAATTGCCCCATGCCCCATGCCCCATGCCCAATGCCTATTCTTTAACAAATATCAGGGGTAAAATTGCTGCTAGGCGGCACAAGCTAGATAGGGCGAATAAGCCAAGTAAAGCGCCTTGTCCGGCAAATTGGGCGATGAAGCCGCCAATAGTTGTACCTAAAGCACCACTAAAACCAGCGACAGCAGAAGCGATCGCAAAATAGATAGACTGATTTTTGAGTGGTGCGATCGCTAATTGCAAATTGTTATTGCATAGATCAATCGCTGCTAAGGTTCCGCCTGTGAAAATGTGTAATAGCGGTAACCACAGCCATATATTCCAGCTATCCGCACTCACACCCAGCCACAATAACGGTGTCAGTGCTACAAAAATTCCCACCAACATTAAAATCCGTCGATTTCCGATTTTATCGGCTAATTTACCCCACAGCACAATCAGCAGCATACTAGCTCCCGCCTGGAGGCTACCATAAAGTGTCACGCAACTCACATCTAGATGCAGCTGATCTAGCATGTAGAAGTTGAAAAAAGGCGCGCTGATATTAAAAGCCAGCATCCATAAGCCAAAATATAGCAAGAACCGTAAAAAGTTCCAGTTATTCCAAATACTTGCAAACTCATTGGGTGGGCTAGTTATTTGGGTGACAGTAATAGTTTTTTCATTTGTAGTCACCGCAGATTCACTATTTTGCTGGTACTTTACAAGACTACTGTTTTGTAATGCGGGATTCATGTCAATTTGAAAGTACTGACAGCAGATACTAATTATCCCGCAAGCGATCGCAGCAAATAAAATTATCCCGTAACCTTGTAAAGTCCCACCATACCAATGGGATACCGCTAGCCCTGCTAAAGGTACGCACAGCAAATTCGTCAAGCTAGCTGCACTATTACGCAAACCAAAATACCTACCTCGCAACCTTCGCGGAACAATCGTTGCTAGCCAACTCAGCCAGGATGCACTTCCTAAACCTCCTAACAAGCCGCTGAATAGTACAACCAACAGAGTTAATACTATTAATTGTTCGGAACTTATGCCAATCCAGGTTGAAGTAATAATACTAAAGCCGAGAATCAGCCAAAGTAACCGCGCAATTCCATGAGTTTTCAGCGAATATTGGAAACGGCTGCTGCTGCGTTCCGACAACAAAGCACCTAATGGCTGAACCAAATTCACCAACATCGGAATAGATGACAGCATCCCAAACACCACGGGACTAGCACCCAACTCTAATAGAAAATTGCTGAGTAAAATACCACCAGTAGCCACACCAAAAACGGCGGCGAAAACAGCATCTAGAGTTGAAGCCCGCAAGCTGGTGCGAATAGCATCCTTATAATCTTGTGGATTGGGCTTTGTAGTTGTAATAAATGCTGATTGTGGCGCGGAAATCTGGGTAATTTCCAGAGTTACAGGCGCAACTGTTTCAATCGGAACAGAAGTCATAAATTAAATTTGTACGGATAATGAACCGTAAAAGTGTCTCGTTGCCGATAATTTCTCGCCATTGTAGCTTGGGTAACAGGGGCTAGGGGCTAGGGACTAGGGAATAGAGATTGCAACAAAAATTCAGATGCGGAAATATCGGGTTTTGACGACAAACGATATAAGTAGAGACAGAGTGACTGTGATAATTACGTGATTAGCAGCAGATTGTACAAGTTTTTGGGATTGGCAATGGCGATCGCGATCGCTATTATTGGTTGCCACAGTCTATCACTTACCAAAGCATCTACAGCGGTGACTGTCAAACTTAGCGGTTGGGGGGGTAATCAAGTTGAGCAAAAACTCCTCAAGCAGGTAATTCAAGACTTTGAAGCACAGCACCCCCACATCAAAGTTAAGTATGAGGTAATTTCCGAGCAATACATGGATGTCATTAAAACTCGCTTAATCGGAGAAGCTGCACCGGATGTATTTTATCTAGATGCGCTGGAAGCTCCTTTTTTGATGAGTCAAAATGTCCTCGAACCGCTAGATGGTTATATTACCCCCGAATTTGATTTAGCAGATTTTGAACCTAATCTACTTAATAGCTTCAAATACCAAAACCAAATTTACGGCTTCCCCAAAGATTATTCCACCCTGTCGTTGTTTTACAACAAAAAAGCCTTCGCTAATGTCGGCTTAAATACTCCGCCTACGACTTGGGAAGAATTACGCAGCTACTCTGGGCAATTAACAGGTAAGTTAAACAAATACGGCTTTGGTGAAATTCCTGAATTAGCGCGTCAAGTTTATAAAATTAAAGCCTTTGGCGGGCAAATTATTAGTCAAAATGATAACGCAACCTTTGCCAGGGAACCTGGGTTACAGGGTTTGCAATTAGTGATCGATCAGTATCAAAAAGACCGTACCTCTGCCCAAAAATCTGATGTGGGGACAAACTCAGGTAGCGAAATGTTTGGACAGGGTAAAGTTGCAATGGTAATTGAGGGTAATTGGGCGCTGACTTATCTTCAGGACACCTTCCCTAATTTGGAGTTTGCTACCGCAGAAGTACCGACTATTAATGATAAAAAAAATACGATGGTGTTTACCGTTGCCTATGTAATGAATAAACAAGCCAAACATAAAGCTGAGGCTTGGGAATTAATTTCTTATCTCACAGGTAAAGCAGGAATGGCAAAGTGGACGGGAACGGGGTTTGCGCTACCGACAAGAAAATCTGTAGCTGAGAAATTAGGTTATGACAGAGATCCTTTGCGATCGCCTTTTGTGAGTGGTGTGTCCTACGCTACGCCTTGGCAAGCAGGTAAATATCCAGCCGCTATTGTGAATAATTTTGATAACCAATTTATTAGCGCTTTGTTAGGAGAGCAGCCGTTAAAGCAAGCAATGGTGCGGGCAGAAAATGCAGCGAATAAGGAGATTAAAGCGATGGAATAAGTATTCTCTCTGCGCTCTCTGTGCCTCTGCGGTTCAAAAATAATTTATTTAACCACAGAGACGCAGAGAACACAGAGAAAGAGAGGAAAAAGGGACTGTTTCACCAAAATTTTGACTCACCTTGAACTAGCTATTCCATTTATCTTTTCGCCAATTCTGGAGTCCGCCCTTTTAACCCAATCATTAACTTGAGAGTATAAACTTTGAGCAATGGTACTCGTCGCATAATCCATAAACCTAGACGACGCACCAATAATAAAGGTAAGAAATTGTTAGAAAACATCCGATCTAACAAATCGGTGAAACCTAATATTGTCAAATTTTCTCGCTGACGCCAGTTTTCATAGCGTTTGAGAATTTTGATGTTACCAATATCTTCGCCTTTGGCGTTGGCTGTCTGTATTACCTGTGCTAAAGCTGCTGCATCGCGAATTCCTAGATTTAACCCTTGTCCGCCAACGGGATGACAATTATGGGCTGCATCGCCTATTAATGCTAACCGGGGTAAGACATAGCGATCGCTTTGCATGAGTTGCACTTGAAATATAAAGCGATCGCCTAATAATTCCAATTTACCCATCTGATTACCAAAGCGGCGGCTGAGTTCGCTTAAAAATTGCTCGTCATCTAAACCACATAGGGCTTTAGCTTCTTCATGGGGTGCTGTCCACACGATGCGGCAACGGTTCCCCGGTAAAGGTAAGATTGCAAACGGGCCGCTAGTCCAAAATTTTTCGTAGGCGGTGTTATTGTGGGGTTTTTCTGGTTTGACGAAGGCGACAATACAAGATTGCCAATATTTCCACCCGTGGGTTTTAATTCCCGCAGCTTGGCGAATTGGCGATCGCGAACCATCGGCGGCGACTAATAATTTACTCCGTATTGTTCTTGTATGTTCTGCAACTTTAATATCAAGGGTTGCTATGTCTTTTTGGTACTCGTTTTTCAGTACCTCTGCGGGACATAAATAAGTTACATTAGTACAATTGCGGACAAAGTCTTGTAGCGGCTCTAACAGTGCTTGATGTTCGGCTACATAGCCTAACTCTGGCGTACCTAAATCTGCGGTGTTAAATTCCACCACCTCAGGAAAATCGGCATCAGATAGGCGTACATGCTCATATTTGGCGATTTGCGGTAATATTTTATCCCAAATGCCAATTCCTTGGTAAATTAGCGCCGAAAGCATGTGAATGGCGTAGGCTTGCCCTTTAGCTACGGCTGCTGATGCTACTTTCGCTTCCACCAGCAAGATACTCAAGCCGGAATCTTTCAAAGCTGCGGCGAGGGTTAATCCTGCGATTCCGCCGCCGACAATGACTAAATCGTAATCGTATCCCCGCTTTTCTGTGGCTGTTGGGGAAGAGTTAAGGGTTTGCAAAGGCTGTGTTAAGGGCATTGTTACGAGAAATTACAGCATCTTACATATTATTTTGACGCGATCGCCCTGTTTAGAGCAAGTCAAAGAAGAGGAAAAGGGGCAGGGGGACAAGGAGGACAAGGGGGACAAGGAATTTTAGATTTTAGATTTTAGATTCAAAGCCAATCCAAAATCGCAAATCCAAAATCCAAAATTGAATTGCCCCATGCCCTAAAACATCAAGTTAAAAAAGAAGGCGGTAAAACCTAACATTAGTAATAAATGTGGCAGGTTTTGGAAGAGCGATCGCTTCGTAATGCGTAGCAGTGGATAGGGACTAAACACCATCACCGAAATTAGAGTAACACCTTGGAGAAATTGGGCTACATCTAAACTCCAACTGAGTTTAGGTAAGCCTGCGCCACTGTAACCCAAGGTTTTTGCTAAAACTGGCAGAATTTGCCCTGCTTCGGTGATAGCAGCCGGAATGTAATGAGCGAGATTGACTGCTAGAGTTAAAGGCAGGTAGGCATAAATCACGGTGAGATAGTCTGGTTGTTCTTGATCGAAAAAGCGCGCGATCGCATGAGTGGAATAAGTCAGAACGGCGGGTATGCTCAGAAGCACTAGCACAATCGGCAGGCTAATGAGTAAATGCTCGGAATCAAGGGAAATATCCCCAAATCCCAACCAGCCGAGAATTTTCTGCCCGTTATGCATGAATACGCCGCCCAACAGTAGCAATAAAAGGGCGACTTCTGCCCAAAATCCCTTGTGGTTATCGAGTAAATCTGAAGCTGGGAATCGCAAATTCAATTGTGCAGAGCGATTGGGACAGCCTTTAAGACAAGTCATACATAGCATACAGTCGCGGTTGTCTTGCAATTGCGCTGGATGTAAATAAAGCGGACAACCTCCCGTTTGCTGTCCTTCGCTTGGTAAGGCTTCGGCAAAGGTGATGGGGGTTGGTTGAGTGCCCTTATAACAGCCAAAGGTGCTGCACTGACTACCACACACCTGTTGCGCCGAACGCAATTCAATTACCGATAGTTTGGCAAATAAACCATTCATCCCACCGATGGGGCAAAGATACCGACACCATAATCGCCGTTCGTAGATGAGGCTGAAAATGACGGCTCCGGCTGCAATTGTCAACAGCAACCAAGCAGACAGGTAAGCATGGTGCGGTAAGTCCCAGAGTTTCTCCCAGAGGTAAATAGCCACAAAACCGGTGAAGACAATCCAACCGCCCCAACGGTTTAACCATTTGCTATTCCAAGTGAGTTGCTGACGGGGAAATAGCCACATAGAAATGCGCCTAATTACGGCTCCCGTAATCATAAATGGACAAACGGCACACCAGAGCCTACCCACAAAGGCAAAGAGAAATAGATAACCAGGCCACCACCAAGCCCAAAATAAATTCAGGGTAATACTGCTATCCCGATTTTGCGGGCCAATAAAACCGAGAATTACTACAGGAACAAAAATTGCCATCATCATTACCCAAATACTTCTGGGATACCAGCGACTCAACAAAATTTGTCGCAACCAGGGTACATGAGTTAACAGATCTAAGCGGAAGGCGTTCTTTGTTGATTCAACTGACCATAATGCTTGTTCTGGTATCACAGAATACCCTGATGGTGTCATCATCGTAGCTCGGTGTAAAATCTCCGCCAGTTCTGTCACGTTTCCGGGGTAGTCATAACTAATTAAGCGCCGGAGATCGGATTGATCTAGTTGTAACAAGGGGCGATTTTGTTCGCAGCAAAATTGCTTTAAAAAGTACCGAGCAAAATCGGAAATATCGGCTTTGCGTTGAGTTAAGGTAAACAGTTTGATGGTAAGCGCCTTAATATCCGGTAAATCCAGTTTGTTAGGTGATGCGAGGATGAGGCGCACGCTAGATGCAATTTTTGGTGCAGTTTGTTTAATCGGATTAATTTTGCCAACAATGCCTTGGTTTGGCAGAATTAATCCAGTTTTGATGTAATGAACTAAACGATCGCGATCGCCTGGACTCAACACATGTACATTATCTAGTAGCAGGGTTCCTCGCTCTAACAGTTCTAAAATCCCTCGTTGCTGTCCTACTCTACCAAACAACACATCCGTATCCAGCCGCCCATCTTCTGCACGCTGTAGCGCCCCACAGTCAATTTCTCCAAAGGTTTGGGAGGCTAAGCTAGAGCCAGCATGAATTAAACCTGCGACAAATGTTTTCCCCGTACCTGCTTGTCCTTGTAACACCACAGGCTGAAGATTAGCTGCGGCTTGATTGATTTGTTCTGTGAGTTTTTGTGCGCCTTTACTACTACCAATAATGCTTGTATTTGTTGGTAATGGCTGGATATAAGCCTGTAAAGCTTGAATCCGTTCTTGTTCCCAAGCAATCCGACTAGTATATTCATACAAATCTTGTGATAGCTGGGAATGAATCAAATGTTCAATTTCGGGGAATTCTGCAATCAGCTTTTGAAATGCAGCCTTTGGTAAAAATAATATTTGGCATTTTGTCAAAGCGATCGCATTAGTTTGATATGTGCCTTCTGCGCCATTAGCAATCAAAATATAGCCAAATAAATCGCCTGCATTTCGATAGCGAATTAAAAATTGACCAATTAGCGATCGCCGAAAAATCTCAACCTTTCCCGACTGCAAAAGATATAGCCCTATAGGGGTGTGTCCCTCTTGGTAGATTAAGGTTTCCGGTTCTACGTTAAAGCAATGAAACGATTGCGCGATCGCTGCTTGTGCCTCTGTGGGTAATTTCCCCCAAAGTTCATGCAGACTGAGCCAATTGAGGCAATCTTTCACATCATTAACTATATTTGTCATCAACGGCAATGGTTGTTCTAAAATTGCCGTCACAGGTTGATTTTGCCTGTTTTCTTGGACATCATATTCCAAATTCAGGCTTTGTACAAACGAGGAATGATTATATTTATTTAAGTACAATTTCGTAACTCCAAATATTAAATTAAATTTTTAATTTAATTTGCCAGTATTTATTTTTAGAAAAATTGAATCAGGTTTGACTAATTAATACATCAAGTATGTTCATTTTAAAACTCTGTTATAGACCAGGATGATTTAATTTGTCAAAATATACATATATTTGTAAATCCTGCTTTTTTGTTACCTTTTTTCATTTATTTGTCTGCAACAGAGATACGATCGCAATTTTATCTGCCGATAAAACTTAACTACCAAGATGCATAATAACAATTTACTAAAATATTAATCCACATATAGCGATCCTATTTTAGTTGTGAAGAATATCGGTTTTGGCTGTTGACTGTTGACTGTTAACAGTCAACAACCCTACATGTAATATTCCACAAATCATTTAGGATTGCTATAGAAAAACTTGTAAGGGCGAACGTATGTTTACCCTTACACCTGTTTTGATATCATCGATCAAGTGAAATACTATTAAATTCATCAAAAATACAAAAAACCCACTACCAAAGGCAGAGGGCTTAAATGGTATAGTGTGTAGTTACGGGAAAATCAAAGAATTAATTGATTATCTACTATGAAATGTATAAATTAGCAGTCATGGGTTTTTAGGGAAGGCTGCTGCATAGTTATCTCAAATAGGGGATTATCACATAGGTCTACAGTTAGGGCAGCTAGCCATAGAGCCGGGTTTGCGAGTTCAATCTCTATTTTCTATTTGAGATTTTAGCGATCATTTAATAGCAGACTATTATAGTATCGCAAAAGAGTGTGTAATTATGTTATTAGTTATATAAACTTTCTGTGTAGATTTCTATATTATTCTCTGGGCAAATTGTTTTTTAATTTGTAAATCATCTGCACCTGGTTAAAGTTTTGGCAGAAAATTATCGTCACAGCGAAAACAGGGAAACTAGAGAAACGGCTATAGATGCCAGACAATATTATTCAGAAAAATAAGGCTTTATGCAAATAATTTATGGGATTTAACCATAAAGCCTGAAAATTTCCAGCATCCTATAGCCGTATGTCATTGATTTGTAAATTATATGAAATTTGTATGTCTATTGTTGCAGATGTATATTAGACAACAAATTATACATATTATTCTAAACAATACTCAAAGCCATCAGACTTTCTGCCATTTCAAAGTTGGATGTGACGTTTTGAACATCATCCAAACTTTCTAGAGTATCAATTAATTTGAGAAGCGATCGCGCCTGATCAGCATCGGTAACTTCTACACTATTACTAGGAATCCAGCGCAATTCTGTATCAGTTACCTGAAAGCCTTGTTCATTGAGGGTTTTATTCAGGGTTTCTAAATCTTCAACAGCGCTATATACTTCCGCAATTTCTTCCTCAGTCATTTCGTAAGATTCAGCGCCACCTTCTAAAGATGCTTCTAAAAGCTGTTCTTCATCAACTACGCCCTCAACAGTACAAACACCTTTTTGTTCAAACATCCAGCTAACACAGCCCATTTCCCCCAAATTTCCGCCATTTTTGCTAAAAGCAGCTCGTAAATCAGCCGCAGTGCGATTGCGGTTATCTGTGAGGGCTTCAACTAAAATTGCGACACCACCAGGGCCGTAACCTTCATAACGAATCGCTTCTAGACTATTGTTATCGCCGCCAAATGTACCTGCACCTTTAGCGATCGCCCGTTCAATATTATCATTGGGAATGCCCGCCGCCTTAGCCTTATCAATTGCTGTACGTAATTGAAAATTTCCTGCTGGATCTGGAATTCCACTTCTAGCCGCGACAATAATCGCCCGTGACAGTTGGGTAAAAGTCTTCGCCCTTTTTGCATCTACCACAGCCTTTTGGCGCTTAATATTTGCCCACTTACTATGTCCCGCCATAACTTTAACTTCATCTCAACTCTATTTCCAGATTAAGATATAGTCCAAAGTCAATAGTCAATAGTCAAGAATCCAAACAACTGACAACTGTACGGGCGGGTTCACGGATATCTTCGCTGATCAACGATGATCTAAATAAACCCGCCCCTACTGACAACTGTACGGGCGGGTTTACAGATATCCTCAAATATCCATAACGATCTTTCATAAACCCGCCCCTACTGACAACTGACAACTGACTCTTCCCTAAGATAATTGCGCAATAGTTGCAGAAAGTGAGACATTTGAGGCGATCGCTTTTCTGGAATTGCTGATTCCTCAAGATCATGTACAACTTTTTTTCACCTCATCGCCATATCCAGCGTCTTAGCAGAAAGTTCTCTCGCTACCTGAAATACTGGCTGTTGATGCTGTTTGTGGCGGTATTAGTTGTTAGTGGCTGTCAAGCAATTCTCCGCCAGCAAGAAGCAAAGGTAATTAATGTCACCTTATGGCAAGGGGTGAATCCACCGCAAAATCGGGATATATTGCAAAAACTAGTAGATAAGTTTAATCAGACTCACCCGGATATTCATGTAGAGTCGCTGTATGTTGGGCAACAGGATCAGCAAATGCCAAAAATTTTGGCGGCTGTCGTTGGCAATGCACCGCCTGATTTACTATGGTATAACCCCACGATCGCCGGGCAACTAGTAGAACTAGATGCCATTATCCCGGTGGATGAAATGCTGAAAAATTCAGCAGTTAAAGCCGAAATTGACCCAACTTTATTTGCATCAATGGAATATCAGGGGAAAATTTGGTCAATCCCCTTTGCGACAAATAATGTCGGCGTTTTCTACCGTCCTAGTCTGTTTAAAGCTGCTGGGATTGAGAACTTACCCCGGACTTGGGAAGAGTTGCGCCAAGTAGCGCAGAAATTAACCCGCGATACTGATAAAGATGGCAAAATCGACCAATATGGTATGCTTCTCCCTTTAGGTAAAGGTGAATTTACCGTGTTTACTTGGTTACCCTTTATGTGGAGTAGCGGTGGTGAACTTGTCAGTGGTGATGCACAGCAAGCCGCAGCGGTGAATTTAAAAGATAATCAAGGTGCGATCGCAGCTTTACAATTTTGGCGCGATTTAATTGTAGATGGTTCGGCGATGTTATCTGAACCAGAACGGGGTTATGAAGTAAATAACTTGGTTAGCGGTAACGTCGCCATGCAAGTCACTGGCCCCTGGAGTTTGGGAGAATTCCAACAAAGTGGTGTAGATTTTGATGTCTTCCCCATTCCCATTAACAAAAATCCGTCTACTAGTATTGGTGGCGAAAATTTATTCTTATTTAAAACTACACCAGAACAGCAAAAAGCCGCCTTTAAATTTGCTGAATATGCTGTCAGTCAAGCATTTCAAACAGAATTAGCTTTAGGAACTGGTTATTTACCTGTAAATGTGCGATCGCGCCAAAGTAGCCAATATCAAAAATTTATTCAGAAATTTCCCCAACTCCAGGTATTTTTAGACCAAGCCAAATTTGGGCGATCGCGTCCTATTTTTCCAAATTATACGCGCATTTCTGATAACTTAGGCAGGGCGATTGAATCTGTATTATTAGGTAAAAATTCGCCCGCCCAAGCTCTTAATATTACTCAGCAACGCCTAGATTTGATTTTTCAGTAATTAAATGTACAGATAAATTTTCAGGGAGCCAAAACCCTTACCATTATCACTTAAATTCAAAATAAACAAACACTTTTAATTGCAGTATTTGTGATTAAATTATCATTTTAAAAATTAATTTCATAGTAATTATTAATATTAGAAATTTATTTCTAAATATACACCTTTTTGTGATAAAAGGTTGACAATTTCCGGCTGCAAAAAAATGTCATCTTTGAGGAGAAATTACTTATGCCCAATGATTATAGTAGTAAACAAACATTGACTAATAACGGGCTAAATATTAATACTATTTCCTCCGCAGATACTTTTACTTCTCAAGATGACTACGCTTTTAATATCAGTGGACGGAGTAGTTTTGACAATAATATCAATGCTTTAAACACGAATCATACTCAGGCTCAATCAGTAAATCCTGAAGAGACAATGAGTACTATGAGTTATAACTCTACCACTGGTTATGGGTTAGTCAATGCCGCAGCCGGAGTTTCTAGAGCTATTGGTCAAAATACCTTTACCGATGTTGCCGATTTAGGTGGTAATAGTTGGAATGTTGACATGGTAAAAGCTCCAGAAGTTTGGGCTAGGGGATATACAGGACAAGATGTTGTTGTGGCTGTGATTGATACGGGAGTTGACTATAATCATCTAGATTTAAGAAATAATATTTGGACTAATACTAGAGAAATTGCTGGTAATAATATAGATGATGATGGCAACGGCTATATTGATGATGCCCACGGTTGGAATTTTGTTGATAACAGCAATGACCCTATAGATAGAAACGGTCACGGTACCCATGTTTCGGGAACTATTGCCGGCGAAAATAATGGTACTGGTGTTACAGGTATTGCCTATAATTCCCGAATTATGCCCGTGAAAGTTCTGAATGATTCGGGATCTGGCTCGATTAGTTCGATTACTCAAGGCATTTACTATGCTGTCAATCAAGGCGCTAATGTCATTAATCTGAGTTTAGGTAGCGATTTTCCTAATAGTTCCTTAGCATCAGCCATTGAATATGCTAGCAGTAAAGGCGTAGTAGTGGTGATGGCAGCAGGTAATAATGGATTACCAATTATTTCTTATCCCGCCAGCTATGCAGATAGGTGGGGCTTGGCTGTTGGCGCAGTCGATCGCAATAATCAGCTGGCAAACTTTTCTAATTCACCAGGACTCAGTCAACTAGCCTACGTCACAGCACCAGGGGTTGGTATTTACTCATCACTACCAGGCAATCAATATGGTAATTATAATGGCACATCAATGGCTGCGCCTCATGTTGCTGGAGTTGTAGCTTTGATGCTCAGTGCTAATCGTAGCCTGACTGATGCCCAAGTACGTCAATTTATGACCCAAACCGCAGGTAATAGCGGCCCCAATCCAGACGTTGGCTTTGGTGCTGGTTGGTTAGCTGATGAATTTATCGCAGAGATGGCAACAAATAGGTATCAATTTTCTACTGCTAACTGGGATAGCAGTGCGATCGCTCAAGACCAAACTATAGATTTGACCTTGAATAATCCCACTCCAGCCTCAAGCCTTGACAGTTTCAGCAATGCTAACATCAGTTCCCAATACCGTTATTATGACAGCAATCTGACTACCAACAGTTACAACAGCCTGGAAGAAAATGACCAAGCAACTGATATAGAAGAAATGCTGTTAGGATTCCAACAACAAATGGATGAATTGCGCAAATTGTTTGGTAGATTACAATAACAATTTGCTGTAGATACTGTTGATTGTTGACTGTTGATTGTTGACTGTTGACTGCCAAAGCGGATGTTTTTATGAGGTATGCGCTTCGGGGCATGGCAGTGCCAGTGCCCCTACAATCAATGATAATTTGTACCTCACGAACTAGAAAATCTATCTCACAGAAAATGCTTCGCTAAATCGGCGCGTCACTGGCTCCATAATAAAGGTCAAAACTGACTTCTTACGAGTGACAATTTCGCCATTAGCCGCCATACCGGGAGTGAAGGGAACTTCTTGCCCACGCACGTTAATTGAGTGTTTATTTAACTTAATTCTCGTGGGAAATACTAAGCCTAAATCCTTATCAGTAATGGCATTGGGGCTTACCTGCAAGACTTCACCATTAATTACACCAAATTCCTGAAATGGGAAAGTTGCCATTTTTACTTTAGCTTTCATCCCCCGACGAATAAATCCAATATCGCGGTTGCGGACTTTCACTTCTAAGAGCATTTCTTCCCCTTCTGGCAAAATAGAAAGTAACTCTTCACCAGCTTGTACCGGGCCTTTAGTGGCTTTGATTTTGTAAATTGTGCCAGCAACCGGTGCTTTAATTGTTTCTTCGTCTTCTTGCTTTTTCGCTTGCTCTAATTGCCCAGCAACGTTAGTCAGTTCTTCTTTACGCTTGTTGATTTGGGTCAGAATTTCCGTTTGGCGTTCTGATGCTACACGTTGTGCTTGATTGCGTGCAGCTTGATAGGCTTCTTGGGCTTGGCGAATTTCTTGAACTTGAGCCGCAATATCTTTTTCTAAAGAAGTAATTCTGTCTTGAACTTCGATAATTTTATTTTGGGCGTTGGTAATTTCATCTTTGGCTCTAGTAATATCTGTATTCGCCCGATTTAATCTTTCTTGCGCTTCTAGGTAATCAACTCTCGGTACAGCACCAGGAGACATGAGAGTACGCAAACTTTGTTCTCTTTTTTGAGCAATTTCTAAATTGCTTTCCATTTTAGAACTAATACTTTGGGCGTTTGTGAGATTAGTTTTGGCGTTCACCAAAGCACTTTTAGCGTTGGCTAAATTTTCTTGTAATCGTGTCAGTCGTACTTTTGCTTGATCCGCGATCGCTTGTTGGCGATTGGCTTCGGCTTCGGCTGTCGCTTGGCGTGCTTGATAATCTGCTAGTCGGGAATTTAACAGATCGTCTTGGAGTTTAGTACCGGTACTTTTAACTCCCACCCGTTCCGCGTCTAAACGTTGCAAGTCTTCCTGAATCAACTTAGTAGCTTGAGCCAAGCGATTGACATCAGTTTGCTTCAAGTCGGGATCGCGTTGAATTAAGACTTGATTTTTCGTAACGCGATCGCCTTCTTTAACTTTGACTCTGACAATTGTGCCACCACCTAGGGATGTCACAGGCCTGACTTGGGTAGATGCGATTAATTCCCCTGAGGCGATCGCAACTTCATCAATTTCGGAAAAATTTGCCCATGCGATCGCCCCAAACACTATCAGGCTGATCGTTCCCGCTAACAATCTCGTGTATAGCGGTGGTAATTCCTGTACTGCTTTACCCAATTCATAAGATAGTTGTTCATCTGGTTTAGCAAACCGCTGTTTTGTCTGACGCGCTTGCGCAGCATTCGCCACTAGGGAATATTTCATACAATTTTTGTTATTTGTCCTTAGTTATTGGGCATTGGGCATGGGGCATTGGGCATTGGTGTCAACTTGACGCGAAACCCCCTTTGTAGAAAGGTTTTTCCCCTCACCCCCAACCCCTCTCCCACCGGGAGAGGGGAGCAAGAGATTTAATTCCCCTTCTCCTGGGGGAGAAGGGGTGAGGGGATGAGGGCGAGGGTTTTTGTACAACACGCGCCGTATATAGCTTTTAGCTTCAGTTGACACCTATGGGCATTGTATTTCTCCTCTGCTACCCCAGCCCTAGCCATTTACACTGCTAAATAACGCCGCACAAAATTTTCTAATGTCTCCAATTTAAAATCAAAAATCCTTTCTAAATTAGAGATTTCCTCTTTTGTGCAGAAAAATTCATTGGCGAGCAAAGTCCGGTAGGTTCCTAAAGCTTGTTGTGTTTGGGAATTAAATAAACCTAATGCACCCCGCAACCCATCAACCGCAAACAATGGCGGATTAATGACAATTGGTTCTTTGTTGAAGATACGACCAAAAATTTGGGGAATATCCCCACGCCAGAGAATTTCTGGCCCCCCTACTGCTAAAGTTTGGTTTTTTGCGCCTTCAACTGTCAAAGAATCCACCACTATCTTGGCCAAATCATCGGTACTGACAATTGAAGTCCGATTTTTGGGATCGCCAATCAGCAAATACCACCCTGTTTCGCGAAACCTTTCTGCTAATGTTAGCAAGTTAGATGCTAATCCAGCCGGACGTAAAATAGTGTAATTCACGCCACTAGCTTGGAGATATTTCTCTACCGCCCGTTTAGCCTTAAATACAGGCGCATCTTCATATCCGCGCTCGGCTCCTAATACAGAAATGAAAACAAAATGTTTGACTCCATTGGCTTTGGCTTGGTCAATCAGTTCAATATTGGCACGATAGTCTAAGGATAAGGCATCGCCACCCGATCCGTGAGTGCTAATAATATATTCCACACCCTGACAAGCTTGCTGAATATCTTTTTCTCGCTGTAAATCACCGATAAAGATTTCCGCGCCTCGGTGTTCCAATTCGCTGTACCGAGAACTGAGGCGCACAAATGCTCTGACTGGCTTCTCCTGTTGGCGTAAAAGTCGCACGACTCGGCGACCAATTCCCCCTGTTGCTCCAGTGACTAGAATCATAAAATTACCTAATATAAATACTTTCAGTCTTTAGCGTTCTCAAAAACCTAGATATCTGCTCAAACCAGCGATCGCCTATTATTCACGAGCATACTTGTATACTTAGTAATCATCTGAAGCTATCCTCTGACTAACCATACGAATTAAGCCACGCTTTATCTATCTTAATAGTTCACCTAAAATTTTTATTATGGGTGGCGATCGCTCTATTGCTTCTATGGTGAAGCAGGAGCTAAAAGACAGAAGGGAAGAGGGTTTGCAGCTTTCAATCTCCTATTTCCCCAAGGTTCACAACAAATTTATCAAATCTTCAGCATTGTTACTCAGGTGGATACTCCACAATATTATCAACAGACAAAACTGCATAAGCTCACTCCCCTGAGAGATATTAATCGGTAAGACAGCAAAGGATAGAAATATTCCCCTGCTATTGTTCACAGTCAACCGTCAACCGTCAACAACTTAAAGCGGAATTATTCATTTTTGAGAATTTCCTAATTTAAGTAAATACTTAACACTTTTTGGAATGTATTTTATTGGAGAATTACACATGAAAGGCTTAAAAGTTTTAGCATCAGGAATGATTTTATTCGGCTTAATGGTATGTGCCCCCAAAGCTAATGCAGAAAACTTAGTTAACAAATTATCAGTAGAACCAACAGCAAATTTCACTCAATTACCAGATAATAAATCTAACGCCAAAGCTTACATAGACCAAGGCTTTGCATTGCTAGATAAAGAGAATTATCGCGAAGCTATTAAAGCTTTTAGCCAAGGAATCAGCCTAGAACCTAATAACCCCTATGGTTTCTTAGGTAGAGGTCTTGCCTACTTTAATATTAAAGAATTTCAGTCAGCTAAATCAGATTTCGGACAATCTATAACTATCGATGCTAATATTCCTTACGCTTATTTATTCCGTGGTATGTCTAATTTTGCTTTAGGTAGTAAAGAACCAGCAATTTCTGATTTAGAAACAGCAGCTAATCTCTTTGAAAAAGAAGGTAAAACAGAAATGGCGCAAAAATCGCGTGATGCTATTCAGCGGATACGCAATTCCTAAGAGGATGGTTTAAAAGTCCTGTTGTTGGTAGCAAAACGTTTTAGATCCCCCTAAATTCCCCTTTTTAAGGGAGGTTAGGGGGGATCGAAAGTTTATGGTACTAAGAGAGATAACCTCAAAGACTTACGCTGTATACATCTAAGCGTAAGTTGACAAGTATGGTCGAAGTGCTGCCCTCTGCCTTTCTTACTCTAAAATAATTGACACTGCCCGTGATTCCTTAACAGATGATCGCACAATACTAAAGCTACCATCGCTTCTACCATTGGCACTGCACGCGGTAATACGCAAGGATCATGTCTACCTTTAGCGGCTAATAAGGTTTCTTCACCTTCACGAGTGACGGTTTTTTGTTCCTTTCTAATTGTCGCGGTTGGCTTGAAAGCAACTCGCAAAATAATATTTTCGCCGTTGGAAATCCCCCCTTGAATCCCGCCGGAACGATTGGTAACGGTGCGAATTTCACCTTGTTCATCAATATAAAATTCGTCGTTATGTTCAATTCCGGTTAATAGGGTTCCTGCAAAACCTGAACCAATTTCAAAACCTTTGCTAGCTGGAAGCGACATGACAGCCTTAGCAATATCAGCTTCTAATTTATCAAAAACTGGTTCGCCTAAACCTTTGGGGACATTGCGGGCTACACATTCGACTACGCCACCAATAGAATCACCTTGTCTCCCAGTTTGCTCAATTAATTCGATCATCCGCTCTGCTGATTCTCCATCGGGACAGCGAACAATATTGCTTTCTACTTGTTCTAAAGTAACAGTGTTGGGATCGATAACACCTTCTAAATCTTTGATGCGCTTAACGTAACCAATGATTTCCACATTGGCGATTTGACGGAGAATTTTTTTAGCGATCGCACCTGCGGCTACCCTGCCAATTGTCTCACGGGCTGAAGACCTACCGCCACCTTGCCAATTGCGAATTCCATATTTAGCATCATAAGTCGCGTCAGCATGAGATGGGCGGTACTTTTGTGCCATCTCGTCATAATCTTGAGGACGAGTATCTTTGTTGCGGACTAAAATAGCGATGGGCGTACCTAAAGTTTTGCCTTCAAACACCCCAGATAATATCTCGCAGCTATCAGCTTCTTTACGCGGCGTTGTAATCTTACTTTGTCCCGGACGCCTTCTATCTAGTTCTACTTGAATTTCCTCAGCAGAAATTTCTAGCCGCGGTGGACAACCATCAATCACAACTCCCACACCACCGCCGTGGGACTCACCAAAAGTAGTAATGCGAAATAAATGACCAAAAGTGTTGCCCATGATGTTGCGGAAATAGACCAGAGCTTATGTATTTTACCTGGTCAAGTGTCACCTCGTGCGGAATTCAAAATTCAAACCTTCCGCCTGTGGAAGGATGGAAGTATGCAAAATTTCCCATCAAGACAGCATCAGCGTTTCCTTGGTTAGTCAAGGCAAATCTTCCGGTGGTAACCACACAACTGCTGTGGTAACGACACTGAATCTGGTGGTAACCACACAACTGCTGTGGTAGCGACACCGAATCTGGTGGTAACCACACAACTGCTGTGGTAACGACAATGAATCTGGTGGTAACCACCGCTGTTTGTGAAATAGCGATCGCGCTGCTATTTTTACAATACTTAATACTTTAGTTAATAAATGCAAGTTTTTATTTATACATCTACCTTCATCACTCCTTAACTTTTCTAACTAAAATAAACAATTCTTAATAAAACTTAGCGATTACTATATAAATTTCCAAAAACATAAATAGTTTTTAATTTTTCCATAATATTTATCACTGAAGAATAAAAAATTTTAGAGTTTTCTCAACTAAGAATACAATTAAGAAAAATGGAAATTAATCGTGATTTTGCAGCGACTTAATGCCAAAAATGTTATTATTTTCATCATTGAATATTTCAATTTCATTTAGTTTGTAGTAAAAGCCTGAGTAAGTTACTATAGAAATCCGAAACCATTCACCCATCTCCTAATTTTAGTCCTGTGCAAATTCATTCCTACTCAGAATTTGACCCCAGTCCCCGAAGGAACTATGAGCAGGGGTTACGCAGGGTGCTTGACAGACTAGTCATCACCATGCAAAGGGATGCATTAATTCGACAAACCATTAACCAACTTAGAGAATCACTTCAAGTCGATCGCGTAGTTTTATATTACTTTTATGGTTCTTGGCAAGGACAAGTAACCTGTGAATCTATATCTGATAGTGAATATTCAATCTTTGGTTCTACAGGGCCAGATAATTGTTTTAATCAAGAATATGCAAATTTATATTTAGCAGGAAGAATCCGAGCCATATCCGATATTGAATTAGAATCAATACATGATTGTCATCGCGAATTTCTCCGCAGCTTGCAAGTTCGTGCCAGCTTAGTAGTACCAGTTTTAGTAGCTAGGGGATTATGGGGATTATTAATTGCTCATCACTGTCAAGCACCCCGCTGTTGGTCGCCATTAGATATTGAAAAAATGCAGCAAGCCGCGAAAAGTATGGCAACAGCCTCATGTATCCTAGAGAGTTAATTTAGTTTGGTATATAGTCTCTCACTTCATTTTTATTTCTCAAGCTAATTAAAACTTACGCAAAAACAACACCCAAATTCTGAATACCAATTTTATATGAGGCTGCACATTAAAGCTGCAAGCCTGTAAGCCACTGGCTCTCATGACATAGACGCATAGCGCATCTTCATCTTGAATTGGTATCAAGGAACTCCAGAAAATAAATTATCCCAAATTGTAGGGGCATGGCAATGCCATGCCCTCTAGAATATATTGATGTGTCGCAAACATTATTTGAATTGGTATTAGTCTGTTTTTATCGGCGTAGTTTTTGCTTTATGGCAACAACAAACGGATACAATCGGGGTTGAATTTCTGCTAATCTTCGTAAATTCGTAAATGTATTTATATATAATCATTCCTAGAGTATGCGCACATTAATTATTGATAATTATGACTCTTATACTTTTAATCTTTACCAGATGATTGCCGAGGTTAATGGAGAATTACCTTTGGTAATTTATAACGATCGCATTGACTGGGATGAATTAAAAGAAATAGCCTTTGATAATATTGTAATTTCTCCTGGGCCTGGTCGTCCCGAAAAAGCCGCAGATTTTGGTGTTTGCCGGCAGATAATTGAAAAAGCAGATGTACCTTTATTAGGTGTATGTCTCGGACATCAAGGAATTGGTTATTTATCTGGTGGTAAGGTGATTCATGCACCAGAAGTAAGACATGGAAGAATTAGCAAAATTTATCATCATAATTCCCCTTTATTCCAAGGTATTCCTCATGAATTTTCTGTCGTCCGCTATCACTCTTTATTAGTAGCTGATGAATTACCCGATTGTTTAGAAAAAATTGCTTGGACAGCAGAAGGATTGATAATGGGATTGCGCCATCGAGATTTACCTTTTTGGGGCGTGCAGTTTCATCCAGAATCTATCTGTACAGAATATGGACATATATTGCTCAAAAATTTTCGCGAAATTACGCGAGAATTTATGCAAAAATCATCGAGAAGTAAACAAAAACAATCTTGGTCAGGATATGGATCTGTAAGTTCTTTAATAAATGAATCACAGCCAAAACAATCGGCAAATTTTGCACTGTATACCCGCAAGTTAAATATCTGCCCAGATACAGAAAAAATATTTACACAGCTTTTTCAAAACGCAATCAATGCATTTTGGTTAGACAGTAGCCTTGTAGAAACTGGTCTTTCTCGATTTTCATTTATGGGTGATGGTAGTGGTATTAATAGTTTATTGGTGCGCTATCATACCCAAACACAAGAATTAATTATTGCCCAATCAGATACTATTATCCGGCGTCACGAAAGTATTTTTGATTATCTCAAGCGAGAACTAAATGAACGGCGTTGTCAATCTGATGAATTACCGTTTGATTTTAACTGTGGGTTTGTTGGTTATTTTGGCTATGAACTCAAAGCTGAATGTGGTTCTCAATTAGTACATTCTTCACCATTACCTGATGCTATTTTCTTACTTGCCGATCGCGCGATCGCTATCGACCATCAAGAAAATTGTGTATATTTGCTGCAATTAGTCAAACAAGGACAAACCCAACATGTAGAAACTTGGTTTGACAATATGCAACAACAACTGGAAAACCTTGCACCTCTGCCCCAGATTGTAGCCCAAGAACATCAACAACCCCTTGAATTCCGGTTGCATCGTCCTTACCAAACTTACATTCAAGATATTCATCAGTGCTTAGCAGAAATTCACGAAGGGGAAACCTATCAAGTTTGTCTGACAAATCAACTGCAAGCTGAAGGCAGTCCCGAACCCTTGAATTTCTACCGCACATTGCGTAAAATCAACCCTGCACCTTACTCCGCATTTTTACGCTTTGGCGATTTAGCGATCGCTTGTTCATCCCCTGAAAGATTTTTGCGCATCAATCGTCAAGGTTGGATAGAAACTAAGCCGATTAAGGGAACCCTACCGCGAGGCGAAACCCCCGAAGCCGATTTTTTATTACGCGAGAAGTTACGCCACAGCGAAAAAGATCGGGCGGAAAATCTCATGATTGTAGATTTGTTGCGCAATGATTTGGGTCGAGTTTGTGAAGTCGGTACTGTTCACGTACCCAAATTAATGGATGTAGAAACCTACGCCACAGTACATCAGTTAGTCACCACAATTCGCGGACATTTGCAATCGCACTTACAAGCCGTCGATTGTATCCGCGCCTCCTTCCCTGGCGGATCGATGACTGGTGCGCCAAAAATCCGCACCATGCAAATTATCGATCGCCTAGAACAACAAGCGCGGGGAGTTTATTCAGGCGCAATCGGTTTTTTAGGCTTGAATGGTGCAGCCGATTTAAATATTGTCATCCGCACAGCTGTTTTAACTCCCCAGCAAACCTCTATTGGTATCGGTGGCGGAATTGTCGCCCTTTCCGATCCAGAAATGGAATTCCAAGAAACCCTTCTCAAAGCCCAAGCTTTAATTCAAGCAATGGGGCATGGGGCATTGGGCATTGGGCATGGGGCATTGGGTCAGAGTCAATAGTCAACCATCAACCATCAAATTTTACGCAAAGTTATGTTAACTTTAGGTACCAAATGCGATAAGTTATGTATGGAAAGGTCAAGTAATTTCTAACTTGGTCTAGCTTAGATCTAGCAGTCCGCTATATTGTAAATATTCTGATTTTCCTCATCCCAAACAATGCCAGCAAGGTTGCAAATAAAAGCTGAAGATTGCTCACCTCTAGGACGATACATTCTTCAATATTTAGAAGAACAAGGTATCAGTATGAATCGTCTAGCGGATTTGTCTGGTGTGCCGCAACCCCGACTGCGAGGTGCTTGCTTTAAGGGAACTTGTCCAACGCCGGAAACCCTGAGAAAACTGGCGAGAGTCATGGGAAAACATCACCTGGAGCTGTATACCTTAGCCTACGAAGCCAGAATTGAGAAGCTTCCAGAAGAAGCCAATGATATTTCCTTGGATATTTTACTGCGGGATTTATTTGAAACTGCCAGAGAAATGGGGTTAACTGTGCCTAAAGTGCGTCCTTCCAAGGCAAAACTGCGTAAAGCATTGCTGGAACTGGGATTTCAAGCTGAAAATGATGAATGTGCTTGATTAAATGCGTAGAGGCGGAGAGATATCGCTTTCCAATCTACTCAGAAAAATAAAAATTACTGGAAAATAGCGTATGTCGTATCTTCAAGCAGGTGCGACATACGCTGTGCTTAAGTTATGAAATCGACTTACTTACGACGATAAGGAACGGATCTCTCAATATCGATATTTTGTACAGAGAGCTGCTGAGGAGCGTTACCTGTGGGGTTGATGCTCTTAGCCATATCCAAGAACAGAGCGGGGTTACCTGCTGTAGGCTTCCTTTCGGGTGGGGTAAAGCGGCGAACGCTGGTTTGCCAAATAACTTGTGGGAAGCCTAATTTAGCACGATGGTAAGCATCGTAGCGAGGAGACTTGATGTTGAAAGGTAGTTCTCCAGATGTTCTACCGGGTAATACGCGACGACGTTGGTAAGGTACTGTATCGTAGCCAAAAGCGTTGAGGTATTCATCGCTATTGAGTAGGTCGTCAACAAAGCCTTGAAGACCCTTTGTTGCTACCACAATTGACCAAGCAATCTTTTCCCGGTTGTCGTAAACATCACGACCGAGAACCCGCTGTACAGTTTGTTCTACAAAGCGATAGTTGCTGTTGAGGTCGTAGAAACTCCGCTTGTAGGTGTTAGATAACAGCAAGCCGCGAATGAAATCACGTACTGTAATCTGACCGCTGCGTAACTGGGACTCTAGATAACGTTCGCGATCGGCAGCAAACGCATGGAAAAATATCTGACGATAAGCTGCTTCGATCAGAATGTCTAAATCTGTTGGCGAAAGTAGATTTTCTGTTGAGAAGACCCGGGGTTGCTCATCTCCAGGAACTTCAAAGCTTGCTACCCGTTGGTTTTGAGAAATAGGGGAATATTCTAAAAGAGGAATTGCCACGAATACAAAATCTCCCTTTCCTTTATGAAATCTTACAAATTTCTCATAATCATAAAGGACAAGGGGGACATTATTCGATTTAGTTTAATAAAAATTACATAACTTAATTGAGACCTTCAGAAAGGCACAAACCGTTGCATTCACGGTCAATCATTCGCGTCTACCACGACCGCGGTAAGGTATAGCAGCAGCAGTAGGATGATCGATGCTAAAATTCAATGGCTCAATGTTGACAATTTTGCCACCTAGACGGTTAATGCGTTGCATTTCTTCATTCATCCGACTGTAGGGCACAGTAATAAATACGCTCCCACTATTACGAATGCCGAATTGGTAATTTTCAGTTGCAGAGGTTTGCCTTAAGCCGATAACTTCATAGCGAAATACTCGACTGGCAGATGTAGACAGGTGACTAACGCCTAGTTTAGTGTGACCAAACATTAATTCTATTATCTCCTGGAAATAAGTTTTGCGGAATAGCACTTACCGAAAAGCTAAAAGTTAAAACAAACACAAATGCAATTGCACTATTTATAATGCAAGTAAAGATTGATGGGATGTAGGAATTCAGTATATAACTGTAAACTCAATAAAGTACGTGATGAAAATCACTCGAAAACATTTTAGCCAAGAATGTCAAAATTGCAACTATAAAATCTCATAAGATCTCAAATCTTATGCTGGGGGAGATGAAGAGGTATGTGAATTTGATATTGGTAAGGTGACTGTGCAGATAGTACCAACTCCAACGGTACTAGCGATACTAATCCTACCGTGATGTAAGTCCACACATTTTTTGACTACGACTAATCCTAGTCCTGTACCGGGAATAGTGCGGACATTCTTACCACGATGGAACGGTTCAAACAACTGCTTTTGATCCTCTTGAGACATTCCAATTCCTGAATCCTGTACTGTGAGAATCATCTGGGCTGGCTGGAACTCTAAACTTAGATGTACAACTCCCCCTTGTGGAGAATACTTAATCGCATTGGAAAGTAAATTAGAGAGCATGGAGCGCAATAACTTTTCATCCATGCAAACAAAGACGGATTTTCCCTGACAACTAAAAGTGAGATTGTGCTGACTACCTAAACTTTCGCGGATTTCGTCCAGATAATCCCGACAATATATTTCTAAATCTAAGGGTTGAGGATTAAATGCAAGTTTTCCGGTTTCGGCGCGATTGATAGTTAAAATATCATCGAGCAACTGCACCATATGCTTAACAGAATCTTGAATCCGGTGCAGGTTTCGCAGCCTTTTGGCGGAATTATCCCATTCATCTCGACAGTTTTCTAAGACTTGAGCTGCTGCTAAAGCCACACTTAGAGGTGTGCGAAATTCATGGGAAGCCATTGAAAAGAAACGAGTTTTGAGGGCGCTAAGTTCTTTTTCGCTTTCCAGCGCCAAGCGAATTTCGTCAAGTCGCTTTCTTTCGGTAATATCACGAGCGTTCACCATAATTCGCAGCGTGGCGACATTATCTACAAAGGGCTGGCTGATGGCTTCTAAGATGCGCCAAGAATTATCTTGATGACGATAGCGGAACTCAATGGGGCGGGTAAGTTCGAGATTGGGGATTGTATTCGTCAAGCGATCGCCACTGATAATGAAATCATCTGGATGAACTAATTCCATCACATTCTTGCCTACCAAATCCCCAACTGCATAACCTAGGATTTTTTGCACTGAGGGGCTAACGTAGCTAATGGTACCATCAGTCTCAAGAATCATAATGATATCCAAGGCGTTTTCGATTAGCGATCGCCACCGTTCTTCACTTTGACGCAGAGCCTGTTCTACCTGTTTGCGTCCTGTGGTATCGCGCTGCACAGCAATCCAATGGGTATACCAACCTTGATTATTAGCTACCGGGACAATGCTAAACTCATTCCAAAATTCCGTGCCATCTTTGCGATAATTGATTGCTTCCACGGTAACAGGTTCCCACCGAGAAAGAGCCAAGCGAATCTTTTGCAATTCCGCCCTATCAGTTTTCGGCCCCTGCAAAATTCGGGGAGTTTTACCTAACACCTCATGGGGTTGATAACCTGTGATGCGGGTAAAAGCTTCATTAACATAGAGAATGCGCGGCCCTGGTTCATCAATCGTCTCGGCTTCTGTAATCAAAATGGCATCGTTGGTATTTAGCACCACAGATTGCAGCAACCGTACCTGCTCAGCTTGGCGCTTTTGTTCGGTAATATCAGCAATTACCGCCACAACACCGTTAATCTGTTCCTCAGTATCTAGTAGGGGCGCAGCCGAAAACACGATATCAATGGAAGTACCATCTTTTTTCTCTTGGCGAAATTCTAATTGAGAATAGGTTTTGCCCTGTAAGACGCTCTGTTGTAGGGCGGGATCATCTTCTAAACTGATGGGATTGGGGCGATTAAGTATCTCGGCTTCAGTCCAACCAAACATTTGCTCGGCGGCTGGATTCCAAATTTTAACTTTTCCTTGGCGATCCAACATGACAATGGCACGGGGGGAAGCTTTAATCAAGGCTTGTAAGGTGTCATTGGTGTGACGCAAAGCTATTTCTGTGCGCTGACGTTCGGCAATTTCTGCCCGCAAAGAACTGTTGGCGATCGCTAATTCGGCGGTGCGTTGTTGTACCCGCAATTCTAGCTGGGTGTTGAGTTGCTGGAGTTGATTATACAATTGTGATTGTTGAATGGCGATCGCTACTTGCGTCGCTAGTTGGGTCATCAGTTCTACTTCCCAAGCTTCCCATTGGCGCGGCTGACTGCACTGATGGGCAATTAGTAATCCCCAAAGATAGGGCACAGAATCCGAATTTTCCTGACGATTTTCTTGGATAATTGGCACTACCAATTTTGCCTTGACGCCAAATTGCTGGACGAAGTCTACCAAACAAGGCTGGATATCTGCCTGCTCAACATTAGTAATAGTGCGGGTTTTCCCTAGAGAGTAGGCTTGATGGTACTGTTTGGGAAAAACTTCCTCAGGAAATACATGCCCTAAAACCCTAGGATATGGCGCTAAAGCTGTTTCGTGAATCGCGCTACCAGTGCCATCATTCCATAAACGATAGATGAGGACGCGATCGGCTACTAGAAAACTTTGGACTTGGGCTACCGTCGTCGCTAACACCTGATCAACATCCAAAGATTGTCTTATTTGCTGGGCGATTTGATTCACCAACCGTTCGCGATCGCTTTGTTGTCGCAACAAAATCTCTGCCCGCTGACGCTGCAAAATTTGCCGATGCAATAGATAGTAGATACCCAAAAGCAACAAAATACTCAATCCCACACCAACACCATAAAGGCTCAGAACATTGGCAATATCAGTAACACCAAACTGCATCAGGGAAAGCATCGCAACATCAAGCTAAATGGTAGCTGCATTTCTATTATCAAGGAAATAGCCCAACCAAAGGACTCTTTTCTCCGTTATCCTCCTTACCTCATCCCCAGATTAAGTTGTTCATTTCATAAAAGAAGATCAACAGGGTAATCAATACCATCAACAAAGCGATCGTCGTAAATGTGTTAGTCCAGTTAGCGCGATTGACGAATTTATAGACAGTAAACTGCTCAAACTGGTCAAAAAGCCCTGTAGGTAAGGAACGGATAGGATAGAAAGGAACAGGAAGTTGATTGCGATACTCAACACCATAACGCGCCATCCGGGCAAAGGGTAATTCTCCTTGAGTACGTTGTGGGAGGATGCGGCGACGTTGATAAGGAACGGTATCATACCCGAAGTTACTGAGGTATTCTTCGGAATTGAGTAAGTCATCAATAAAGCCTAGTAATCCTTTGGTAGCCAGGACAATTGACCAAGCAAGTTTTTCGCGATCGCTATAAACATTCCGACCTAAAAGCCGCTGAATACAAATTTCGGCAAACCGATAGTTATTGTTACTGTCGTAGGTAAGTCGGCGAAAGGAATCAGATATTACCAATCCCCGAATAAAGTCTCTGACTGTAATTTGACCAGCCCGCAACTGCGACTCTAAAAATCGTTGACGATGGCTCTCTAGCATCTGTTGCTCGTTATAAACCTGACGGTAGGATGCCAAAATCAACATATCCATCTCCGCAGCCCCTAGGAGATTATCGGTTGTATAAATCTTCGGTTGTTCATCACCAGGAATTTCAAACCCCTCTACTCGATGATTTCCAGACAAGGGTGCATACTCTAACAGCGGAATTGACATAAGCATTCTCCAGTCATATTTGTTGCGCAAATCTCGTCCGAAAACTGCCGCATTTAATCCAGTATTCTTTTAAGTCATGGTGAGGAGTGTGCAAACTGGCTCTAACTCGATACAGAATGACTTGACGATGAGCGCCAATCCAAAATTTGCCAATTGAGTTTACAGAAATTACCGTTCCCCCTAAGGCTGCAATACATGCACTAAATCGTTCCAGCGCCGTGTAGTCTACAGTCTCAAAGATAAAAAAGTTTCTTGAACAAATTAGATGGCGACTGCGAATCCAGCTTTGCAACTTTTTTTCGGCAGTGGATGGTACTATGCCAACGGAAGCGATCGCGAGACTCATACCATTTGGGATTGTAGATTTTGCGAAAAGTTGAGCCAGTGCGTTGTCAGGGTTTCTCCCTGTTTGAATTGAGGATTGCTTGTGGTATTCGGGCTAGATAAATCCATTTGTCGCCATCATTTTTCCAATTGGTATAACAAAGCCGATGGGAGGATTTATACCAATTCAAAATTAAGCAAGCCGAATGTCACCAGGGCTTGTGAGTTAAGATGTTTGCCCTCTTTTCCAGAATTGGTATCACTTCGTCCTCAAGGCCTCTGAAACTAGATGATTGCATACCGCCAGTAAGGAAACTGGTGAGAAAACGGTAAAGAAATCGGAAAGAATTACCAAAATTAATAATTATTAATATTTTGTTTTAATTATTAAAAGATAGGAGTCGCAAAATATGATATTTTTTGACTTCTATTGCCAATCAAAACAACTAACAACTGACACGCAAAGCGCAGTAAAATTGTGGAGGGGATCTCAGGTCAAAAGACGCAAAGTTATCAAAGATATTGCCATTTTTTATGAGGATTCTCCTAGTTGAAGATGATGTGCGCCTTGCAGAAACCTTGGCAGAAGCCCTAACCGACCAACTTTATGTAGTCGATGTTGTTCATGATGGAGAAGCCGGGTGGGATCAAGCCAAAGCCCTAGATTATGATTTGCTGTTGCTGGATGTGATGCTACCAGAATTGGATGGCATGAGTCTTTGTCAGCGTTTGCGATCGCATGGTTATAATTGGCCGATTCTCATGCTTACCGCCTGTGACACCATCAACGATGAAATCAACGGGCTAGATATGGGAGCAGATGACTATGTAGTTAAACCTGTTGATTTACAAAAACTATTTGCACGAATTCGCGCTTTGTTGCGTCGAGGGGGCGTGACATCGCCACCAATCCTGGAATGGGGCGACTTGCGTCTCAATCCCAGCACTTATGAAGTCAGCTACGGACAAACTCCCATCCATTTAACACCCAAAGAATACGGAATCTTAGAGTTGCTGTTACGCAATGGTCGCCGCGTTCTCAGTCGTCGTGTAATGATTGAACATGTTTGGGCGTTAGAATCCCCACCAGAAGAACATGTAGTCAAGGTGCATATCCGCAGTTTACGCCAAAAACTCAAAGCAGCAGGCGCAAATGAAGACTTGATAGAGACAGTTCATAGCATGGGCTATCGCCTCAATCAACATAATTACTAAACCACATCTATTTTCCCACTCCTAGCTTTTTCAATATTAGGCTTTATTCCCAATTTTTTTAATTTTCCCTGTATCCTTGAAAAAAACTTCAGTTCACAACTTGAACAAGTTTTAATTCTTTCTCATTGGGGAGATTTTCTAAACTATTCTCCAGTCCTAACTCAATAGATTTGCTATCAACTATTTTGTCTTTTCCAAGAGAAGTAATTATTTAAATCCCTGCTACTAGCCAGATAAATAGCAACAATAGCGCTGAGAACAGCCATAATCAAACTGCCGACAATAAGAACAGTAGAGAGCCGAGAACTAAGAGCTATCACCATTGCAATCAGAATTACAGTCAAAAAACTACAAATGCTCATCATGAGCCATTTTGCCCATTTTTTCCCCTGTATAACAAAGTACATGACAACAATGGTAAATAAAATGCGCCCAATAGCCCATCGATCGCGTGCAATTATGACTAGCGTAGCATCTAGTATACAAAGCACCACAAACATAACGATTAATGTATTTCGGGCTTTTAAGGCAGATTGCTCGATTTGCTCCATGAGTTTTGTAATGATTTTATGGCATGAATAATTACTATTTATTTTGCAATAAATTGACGTACTAAGTTAAGCATTCAGAAATAATATAGCCATCCTAAGTGATTTGTGAAATATTACAAGCAGGGTTGTTGACTGTGAACGGTTAACAGTCAACAGTCAACAGTCAAAACCGATATTTTTCGCAACTGAAATAGGATTGCTATATGCAAATTTTAATTTTCAGAAACGGGAATTTCGGATTTAGTACTAGGAATAAATTATCTTGCTATCAGGAAATTTTAAATTGAAAATTGGAAATTCACAGTAGAAATTAAAATAGATTTCTCTGATCAAAAGACGCACGCAAAGTGAGCCAATCTATTTGCAGAAAAAATCCAAAAATTCTCTGTGTCCATAGAAAATCCGAAATTCCAAATGTCAAATTATCAAATTAACTGACTGATTACCACTCCTCTGTAAAAGAGTAGTCTACTGAATTAGCAACTGCGATCGCTGGTTGTTCCAGTTGCGTTGGTTTTGTTATCTGACTATCTTCAGAGAAATTTTGCCTTTGAGGCTGGGGTAATGAGGATAGGGATTCAACTTTTGAGACTTGAGTATGGGAAGGTGATAAGGTGACATGGTTAATCTTGCCACCAAGGCGATTAATGCTTTGAATCGTTTGAGAAAGACAACTATAAGGAATTGTCTTTGTGTACTTAGCCTTCCGCATCAACTCTCGATGACAGCCCCCTGTCACTTCAATTGTTACTTGGCGACTGCTATAGTCACTGAAATCGCCAGAATCGGTGCTTGTGGTTGCCATACAGATCACCTTGAAATTCGATGCTGTAAGCAACTTATCATCAACCGGAATCGACCGACAACCGAAGGATTTAGTAAAAGTTTTGTAGTTTATCGGTTGACGGTTGACTGTTGGCTGTTGACTGTTGGCTGTTGACGGTTGACTGTTGGCTGTGGTTACTTAGCTTGTCGGAGTTTGATGCTTAACAATAGCAATAAAATCTTGTTTTACTTAGAAGTCTCTAAAAACGCTAGACATAATATATCTGCGCGATCGCACTTTTAAGTTCAGCCATCAGTAAGGCGTTCCGTCTTTGTGGACGAACTTCCACTTTCCCTCCACCAGCAAAGCTTGGAGATCGTCATCGGGATATTGTCCTTCATCTGGCGCAGTTCTATCACCCACTTCGAGGTAAACAACATCCTCAGCAGTCTCGTTAATCAAATGGTGAGCGTTACCAGTCCCCGCTTTGAAGCCCGCACACATTCCTGGAGAAAGTACGGTACGACCTTCATCAGTATGTAGCGTTGGATACCCCTGCAAAATGTAGATGAACTCATCTTGCTTGGTATGTGCATGACGGAGAGAGGAAACAGCATGAGGTGCTAAGCGGGTGAGATTGACACCGAAGTTAGTCAGCCCAAACAGATCGCCAAGGGGATGTTTTTCCCTACCCTGCATCCGCGAAGCAAATGGTTCGGGATAGTTGGAGGGCTTAGTCCTTGCAGGTACCTCAGCTGCATTGATGGCGATCGGCCTTGTGTCTTCTGACATACACGCTTTGGAAAGGGGATAAAAGCTAACTATTTATTATACGGAGTGGTGCGCGATCGCTTATTGCTTAAATATGTCCATTAGTGCGATCGTCTAATTTAAGTACCTACGCATAATTATTTAGATATTTTTCAATACAGGTGGTAGATTTGTCCAAAATTCAACTTACAGTTTCAAACCCCTGGCAAAATGCTAGGGGTTTTAGAAAAAAGATGCTTATGCAAAGATAGAGGAGGTATTGATACTAGCAGCTTGACGCTCTAAGCGCAGATCGGACTCAAACACCATCTCTTCAGGTTTGTACAGCATTTTTATTTTGTTACCATCAACTTTGATCGCGGTGGAAAACTTAATTGAACGTTGATCGGGAATAGTAAACAGCCGATCTTTTCCTCTAGCTAACTCGCGAATAAATAACTTAATTCCTTTAGTACGGTTAGATGGGCGTCGATAAAACGATTGCATTCGTCGCCAAAGTTTAGGAAAAATAGGTGGTAATGTTGAAAGATCAGGAGGAATATCTACTTCAAAACCATCGATAGAGCGATCGCCAGACCAAATTTCTCGATTTGCGGCTCGTGCTTCCTCAGTTGCAGCCACCATCTCATCGCGCAACTCTTTATAAAGGGTTTCATAAAACATCGGGTAGACATGACCCTCTTGAAGCAACTTGTAGTTGATGCTTTGACGCAGCAAGTCAGCTTGAAGTTTATTCCCTCTACCGCTGTTGTCCCAATCTGGTGGATCGCCAGTAAACACAAAACAAACTGGTCGTCCATTACCATCAGCATGGCTAGATAAAATATATCCAGGCAAGTTTGATTGCTCGCCTCCTAGTAATTCGATATTCCGTTGAGTCGCATTGCTAGAGAAGGGTTTAATTGCTGCTTTTTCCAAAGCATCGATACCCTCATAGCGAAGCTGAACTTGTCCGCCACTTTTGAATTGAATTCGACCTTCTAATTGATCAAACAATGTATCATCCTCTGCCTGAAACCTAACTGAATCTCCATCAGGAAACCCACTGGTCGGGTCAAAAGTTCCTCTAATCAGCACAAACGGCATAATTTTATCCTTTGTCGGGAAAAGTTAAATGGATTAATCACAGATACAATTACTAGCAATGTAATTCCTTGCAAAATATACTCATTACACTTACCTGTCAGGGAAATGTAGGTAGTTCACGAGAATTCTCCATTGGTTGCTGCATCAATGAAAATCTTACTTGTGGAAGATGACGATATCTTAATTAAAGTCCTAAACAAAAATCTGGCAACCCATCACTATGTTGTAGATGTTGTCAAAGATGGAGAAATGGGTTGGACTTATGGCTCAACTTTTGAATATGACTTGATCGTCCTGGATATCATGCTGCCAAAATTAGACGGCATCAGCTTATGCAAGCGTCTCCGGACACAAGGATATACTGTGCCGATTTTATTACTCACGGCTCAAGATAACATTACCGCCAAAGTGCAGGGATTGGATGCGGGCGCAGATGACTATGTGGTTAAACCGTTCGACCCCATAGAACTGATCGCCAGAATTCGGGCATTGCTGAGGCGCGGAAGTAATAATCCTTTCCCTTTACTAACTTGGGGAGATTTGCTGCTCAATCCCAGCACCTGTGAAGTGAGTTACAATGGTCGTCCCTTAAACCTGACCACAATGGAATATGATTTGCTGGAAGTTTTACTGCGGAACTGCCAGCATGTGTTTAGCACAGAAGAACTTCTCGATCGATTATGGTCTTCGGAAGAATTTCCTTCTGAGGCAACAGTACGTTCTCATATCCGGCGGGTAAGGCACAAGTTAGTTGCGGCTGGTGCACCCCATGATTTTATCGCCACTATGCATGGAAGGGGCTATTATCTCAAAGCCACAAATACGGAAGAATCAACCGCGCGATCGCCAACATCTCATGCGAGTAATCCTATAGATGAGGCGGAAATTGATGTATCTTTAGAAACCTTAAGCGATTCCCCAAAATATAGCCCTCCTGCCGATTCACAACAACAATATCTGGCTTTCCTCAACGAAACTTGGAAAACGACAAAAGCGAAAATCCTCGACCAAATTATAGTTTTGTTACAAACTGTCAGGGATTTACAAACAAATCAACTCAAACCCCAAAAACAAGTACAGGCGCAACAAGTGTCTCACAAACTGGCAGGTACTCTGGGAATCTTTGGCTTGAACAAGACAGTACAAATCGCCCGGCAGTTAGAGTACTGGTTGGGTGGTCGAGAACCGTTACAACCGAAACACGCACCATTGATGAAAACACTGGTGATGGCGCTCCAACAGGAGATTGAGCAGACTACAATAATTCAGATGTCTCAGGTTCCTAATGGACAATCACCGCTATTACTGATTGTCAGTTCGGACAACGATTTTAATCAATCTTTAGCAGCTGTGGCAGCAACGCGGGGAATTCGCATTGAAATTGCGCCACTGCTGGATATGGCTAAAGCTTTGCTGACAACTGAGTCACTCTTTGATGCTGTCGGTCAAAATCCTGATGTTGTTTTGTTGCGGTTACCGACAATTTCATCGACATCGGCAGTTATGGACGGATCGACTCTCCCAGGAACTAACTTTTGGGAAATATTGCAGATACTAGCACAGCGTTATCCTGAGTTGCCAATTGTGGTTATGAGCGATCGCAGTGAATTAAGCGATCGCCTGGAAGTAATGCGAAGGGGTGGAAAACTGTTTTTAGCAGCACCAATTCCTCCCGAACAAGTGATTGACACAGCTGTAAACTTGCTGCGCGGTTCTGAAATCACCAAAAAGGTAATGATTCTCGATGATGATCGCGAATGGTTACGCACCCTCCCCACTTTGCTAAAACCTTGGGGATTTAAAGTCACAACCCTTGCCGATCCGCAACAATTTTGGACAGTACTGCAAGCAGTCACTCCCGATGCCCTAGTTTTAGATGTCAACATGCCACAAATCAGCGGATTTGAACTCTGCCAAATTCTCCGCAGCGATCCTCATTGGCAGCGCTTACCTGTATTATTTCTGAGCGTGCTTACAGACTCCGCCAGTCAGAATCAAGCTTTTACTGTTGGTGCGGATGATTATCTATGTAAACCTGTTAAAGGAGTAGAACTAGCTAACCGCATTCTGCGACGCTTACAAAGAGTTAAGGCTTGGGCAGGTTGATTTTGGGCATTGGGCATGGGGCATTGGGCATGGGGCATTGGGCATTGGGCATGGGGCATGGGGCATTGGTTTGTTCACCTTCTGTTGCTGAACCCATTGATGGAAGGGCGGCCAGTTGTTGGTAAAACCAACGCATGGGAAAATACTTTTGGTCGCTGACTCGCCTGAATGACCATGAGACCTGTTGAGGTACTCGGCAGAGATTAGGGTAGAGAACTGTAAGCTAATACCTATTGACCTATTATCATTCCCAATTATGATGCAAACATCGATCAGAAGCCGCCAGCATTCTCTTATCCACAAATTGGCGGATTCCATTGAAGAAATTTGGCAACAGCACTTGGATTTATCTCCTTACTCTGTCCCTGAAGGTTTGGGCTATGTTGAGGGACACCTGGAAGGCGAACGGCTGATCATTGAAAATCATTGCTACCAGGCTCCGCAATTTCGCAAACTGCATCTAGAATTAGCTCAGGTCGGCAATGGTTTAGATATTCTGCACTGCGTTATGTTCCCCAATCCTGAATATGCCATTCCTATGTTTGGTACAGATTTGGTTGGCGGAAGAGGTGTAATTAGTGCGGCGATCGCGGATTTATCTCCGATTAGTAGCGATCGCACTCTCCCACTACGCTATTATCAAAAGTTATCTGTTCTTTCTCCTGTGGAATTTTCCCAACCCAGAACTTTACCACCTTGGGGGGATATCTTTTCGGAATTCTGTCTGTTTATCCGTCCGGGAGACGCTGAAGAAGAAGATAAATTTCTCTACCGGGTGCGGGAATTTTTAACTATCCATTGTCAGATTGCTACTACAGAAACACCCTTAACTTCAAATCTTGATATCTCCAAAGTTCTCGCCGGACAGCGCAATTACTGTACAAAGCAGCAACAGAATGATAAAACCCGGCGCGTTCTTGAGAAATCCTTTGGTACAGAATGGGCAGATCGCTACATGACAACTATGCTCTTTGATTATGTAGATTATGTAGCCTAAAGTGATTGTCAGAATTTTTCATACCAGGACAGCGATACCTGTGGTCAAAGCTTTGCCCCACGCTATCCTGGTAATTTTGCATTTTTGCCACTTGCGCTTTGGGATATTAGATTTAATAGTCTTTCAAAAACTAACAATATTTTTTTATTTGGAAGTCCCTAACTGTGCTTGAGCATCCTGAAGCACAGTTATGGCATATATTAGCGATCGCTTTTTGAATTCGACAATTTATTTTCCCCATATAAGCTTCCAGCCCCAAGCTCAAAGTTGAGAGTCATGATTTGTGCTTCTCCCATCTGCCTGAGAAATTTAAGGAACAGAGATTTATTAAATTAAATGAAAAAATATTAAAGAAAATTTAGCTTAGGAAAACCTCAGTTGATACAAAAACTGGGGCGAAAATTTTTTGCTTAACCCAAGTGTGTCTGAATATTGCTAAATGTAACGATAGTTTAAATCTAAAGACAAAATTAAAATACAATGAATCCTTGATATTACAGGGTTTGCAGGCTTTCTTAATATTTTGTAACTAAATCTCTGAACCTAGATTAAAATTTGCACAAAATTTGCACAAATGGATTGCTTTAATCAGATTCAGGTTCAAAAAACCGCTGAACTCTTTAAACCTGGATGGGAGGGTTCAGTTTCTGAAAACATTGAGTCTCAACTATTTCACGATCTGAGCTTGTGAGTCTTAGAGAAATGGTTGTTATGGATATTTGCAGTATTGGATTGATTGATAGCTGTACCGTTAGTTAATCGTAAATAGCTAACAGTTTGGGGCAGAATTTGCCCTGATTTCCCAGCGAGTGAAACTTGCTAGTTACTGTTTGCTTGTTTAGTGATGATAGCGGAGCCATCATTCTGCCAGTGGCGGTGCGTATCTAAATCAAAAATCAGATTTTGAACCGAATTTGAATCCACAGCATAGTTATTATTTAGGAGATGCTGGAATGCTTGACGCTTTTACCAAAGTAGTTTCCCAAGCTGATACTAGAGGCTCATACGTTAGCGATGCAGAAATCGATGCATTGAAAGATATGGTAGCTGCTGGTTCTAAGCGGATGGACGTTGTGAACCGCATTACTGGTAACGCATCCACAATCGTTGCTAACGCAGCTCGGGCACTATTTGAAGAGCAACCCCAGTTGATTCAACCAGGTGGTAATGCTTACACCAACCGTCGGATGGCAGCTTGCTTGCGCGACATGGAAATCATTTTGCGTTATGTAACCTACGCTGTATTTGCAGGTGATGCTAGCGTTTTAGACGATCGCTGCTTAAACGGTTTGCGTGAAACATATTTGGCATTGGGCGTTCCTGGCGCTTCCGTAGCGACTGGCGTTTCCAAGATGAAAGAAGCTGCGATCGCGATCGCAAACGACCCCAACGGTGTTACCCGTGGTGACTGTAGCTCCTTAATGGCTGAATTGAGCAGCTACTTTGATCGCGCTGCTAGCGCAGTAGGCTAGTAATTCCTGACTAGCTCAATCTTTCTACTTTCTAACGCACACCTTTACATAATTTGTTGAAAGGATAATCAGCATGAAAACACCTTTAACCGAAGCCGTCGCTACCGCAGATTCTCAAGGTCGGTTTCTCAGCTCTACAGAAATTCAAGTAGCATTTGGTCGCTTCCGCCAAGCATCTGCTAGCTTGGATGCAGCTAAAGCATTGAGCAGCAAAGCTTCAAGCTTGGCTTCTGGCGCTGCTAACGCAGTTTACAGCAAGTTCCCCTACACCACCCAAATGCAAGGTAAGAACTTCGCTTCTGACCAACGCGGTAAAGACAAATGTGTGCGTGACATCGGTTACTACTTGCGCATTATCACCTACTGCTTAATCGCAGGTGGTACAGGCCCTCTAGATGACTACTTAATTGGTGGTTTGGCAGAAATCAACCGCACCTTTGATCTATCTCCTAGCTGGTATGTTGAAGCTCTCAAGTACATCAAAGCTAATCATGGCTTGAGTGGCGATCCTGCTGTAGAAGCAAACTCCTACATCGACTATGCAATCAACGCCCTAAGCTAAGGGTTGACTGTTGCCCAGAACAACTAAAGGCTGTGGATGCTAACTTTCTAGCATGGGCAGTTTTATGGGGTTCTGGGCATGTTTTTTCTGATTGATTGAAATTCAGGAGAGTAGTCATGACTAGTTCCCAGGCCGCCAGTCAGTTAGGATTTGAGCCATTTGCCACCACACCCCCCACAGAGTTGCGGGCAAATGAAGATGTCAAAGCAGTGATTCTTGCTGCTTATCGTCAAGTGTTTGGCAATGACCACTTGATGCAAAGCGAACGTCTCACCAGTGCAGAATCGCTATTGCAACAAGGCAACATTAGTGTTCGAGACTTTGTGCGGGTATTAGCACAATCTGAACTATATCGGCAAAAATTCTTTTACTCTACACCTCAAGTCCGCTTCATTGAATTGAACTATAAGCACCTCCTTGGTCGTGCGCCTTACGATGAAGCAGAGATTGCCTACCATGTCGATCTCTATACCCAAAAAGGATACGAGGCAGAAATCAATTCTTATATTGATTCGGTTGAATATCAAGAAAATTTTGGAGAATCAATCGTTCCCTACTATCGCGGATTTGCAACTCAACCGGGACAAAAAACAGTAGGCTTTAGCCGGATGTTTCAGATCTATCGGGGGTATGCTAACAGCGATCGCGCTCAAGGTAAAAACAAATCTGCATGGTTGACCCAAGATCTAGCAATGAATGTGGCTCAAAGCATTCAGACACCTACCTTTGGTAGGGGACTGACTGGAACAGTCGCAGGCGATCGCGGACAGCTTTACCGAGTGCGCGTTATGCAAGCAAGTAGCGGACGAACTCCTCAGATCCGACGGAGTATGAGTGAGTATTTGGTTAGTTATGACCAACTTTCACCCACATTGCAAAGACTGAATCAAAGAGGTAGCCGGGTAGTCAATATTTCTCCTGCCTGAACCAATCAATTTTGCAATATCAAATATATAAGGAGAGCTATTCGTGCCCATCACAAGTGCCGCATCTCGTTTGGGAACTTCAGCTTTTGACCAAACACGCCCGGTTGAACTGCGTCCAAACTGGACAACAGAAGATGCCAAGATTGTTATTAGTGCAGTTTATCGTCAATTGTTAGGCAACGACTACTTGATGCAGTCAGAACGTCTTAGCAGCCTGGAGTCATTGCTGACCAATGGTAAACTGAGCGTTCGGGATTTTGTCCGGGCGGTTGCTAAATCCGAATTATACAAAACCAAATTCCTTTACCCACATTTCCAAACTCGGGTAATTGAATTAAACTTCAAACATTTGCTAGGACGCGCTCCCTACGACGAATCGGAAGTAATTGAGCATCTCGATCGTTACCAAAATCAAGGTTATGATGCAGACATCGATTCTTATATCGATTCTGCTGAATATGACACTTACTTTGGAGATGCGATCGTTCCCTACTACCGTGACTTCGTTACCACAGGAGTTGGTCAGAGAACCGTTGGTTTTACTCGCATGTTCCGCCTATATCGCGGTTATGCTAATAGCGATCGCTCTCAGCTAGCAGGTAGTAGTTCTCGTCTAGCGGCTGACTTAGCTAAAAACAGCGCCTCTGCCATCATCGCTCCGGCTGGTGGTACTCAAGGTTTCTCTTACCTGGCTTCCAAGCAAGGTACTGCACCCAGCCGCACCTTTGGCAGATCCTCCACAGGTTCTACTCCACGCCTTTATCGGATTGAAGTTACCGGTATTAGTTTACCTAGATATCCTCGAGTTCGTCGGAGCAACAAAGAGTTTATCGTTCCTTACGAACAGCTATCCAGCACCCTTCAGCAAATTAATAAGCTGGGCGGTAAAGTGGCTAGCATTACCTTGGCACAATAGGAGAGAGAACCATTATGTTGGGACAATCTGCATTGACAAGAGGGTCAAGCTCCAGCGCAGATCGCGTTTTTATCTACGAAGTAGAAGGCTTACGCCAGAACGAGCAAACCGATAACAATCGGTATCAGATTCGTAATAGCAGCACGATTTTGATTCAAGTTCCTTACAGCCGCATGAATGAAGAAATGCGTCGTATCAGCCGTTTAGGCGGTAGAATTGTTGGCATCCGTTCTGCCAATGATACATCCACTGAAAACGCATCAGAAAACTGAAAAAGCATCGAAGAACGGATAGCAATCCTATGTAATATTTGCATTTATGGGTGGAGAAAAATTTAATTTCTTCGCCCATTTTATCGATTATAAATTTAAGTTTGAGTTTTGAATTTTGAATAGCTACAAGTTAGGGAATTCCTGCTTGTTGGAAGATTTGTTGAGGTGTAATTTCCAGTCCTTCAAATAACGAATCTGCCAACTTATCTTCACCGCGCTTGGTTTGAGGAAGAGCATTGGGGTAAAAAATAGTAATCGTTTTAGCTCTAGTGTCAATAACCCAAACTCTTTGAACTTGAGCTTGCAAATAATCAGTAGCTTTTTCCATCATTTCTCCAAAAGTTTGACCGGGAGAAATAATTTCAATCACTAATTCAGGTGCAACAGGACAAGCTTCATCTTGCAACCAATCAGCAGGAAGACGGTTATAAGAAATATATGTCAAATCTGCTATCGGCACCCAGTCTTGTTGATTTCTGGTGAGCTTAATTGCCCATTCAATTACAACCCGCCCCTTTTGTTGTGCCCATGCTGACAATAATATAAATAGCGCACCTGTTACAGAACTGTGAAAAAATTTTGGTGCCATGTCATCAGTTTTAAATTTTGGGACAGCTTCTCCATCAATTAATTCGTAGATCGTATCTCCTTGGGGAAGTCTGAGAAATTCTTCCAAAGACAGTTGGGTGTTAAATTTAATCACGATCGGTTTTGACCTTGCTAGATAACTCTAGTTTAAATTTTGAATCTTGCCAGGTAGAGAGCAAAACTACTTCTTTGAGTTATAGCTAACTCAGTTATGGAAACCTATAATGTATCCATGCTCTTACAGCAATTCAACACAATAGTCTAGGGGTATGGTAACAAAGTTGACAGAATTTAATATTGAGGCTGACAGAATTTGGTAAAGAGCAAACTGTTACTGAGTATTTTCGTTTGCACTATTTAGGAGAACCATATGGCTGAAATTCCCACTGGCGGTCAAATGCTCTGGAAACTGGAAGGGGACGATCGCGTTTTATACCTGCGCCATAATTCCTCAGAGCCGTGGCGGCCGTATGAAGAATTTCCAGACTATGTTCTACCCGATCCTCAAGGGTTTTCTAAAGGAATTGCTACCTTTCTGGCATTGTTAAAGAAAGATTGGACAGCAACTAAATCTTGACATAATCTCTTCTCTTCTGGGCTTGTTATTACCCACATTTTTGTAATAGTCAAAACTATTGCACTGACCGTTCTTCCACCAAAAACTGAAGTTCTTCGCTTACGCTTATAGCTTAAGTCCACTTAAGTGGACTTAAATCAAGTTTAAAACTCAGCAGCAATCAGCGATCGCTGTACATGATGCGCTTGCTGTCGGTTATGGGCAAAAATTCTGGCGATCGGCATTCCTTTCTTAAGGGCTATTGACCTCTAACACCCACAACAACAAAAACTCATTTTTTTAACATTTCTTAATTTTATTGATCATTTTTGACTGGGCGATATAGGAAGAATATCTGCTCGTGGCAACAACAGATTTAGGTAGATATAACTGAGAGTTCATTAAGGAATGTTAAGAAACAAATCAATGCTAATCAGAACGAAAAGCTTAGTAAATAAGCATTTCAAGTCATGACAACATAAACTTGACAATTTGTAATAAACAAACGATCCAACGATATAGTATAAACAACAATGAAGAGATAAACAGAGCAGATGAGCGCTTTAGCCATTCATCTGAGATGAGACAAGCTCTTCAATTATTAAAGAAATCAGAAATCTTCCCAGGTTCCTCAGGGAAAAATCGGAAAGGTTTCAGCAGTTATTCAACCTACTGCTTTGAGTTGATTGGGCTATTAGCCAAATCAAATTGGGTTGTAACCTAATCCAAGCCATACTCGACTAAACGAATTAGGACATAGAGTGTATGTTTGACGCATTTGCAAAAGTAGTCTCCCAAGCTGATGCACGAGGTGAATATCTGAGTGCTTCTCAACTAGATGCTCTAAGCGCTATGGTTGCTGATGGCAACAAGCGCATGGACGTTGTCAACCGCATCACCGGCAATTCCTCCACAATCGTTGCGAATGCAGCTCGTTCTTTGTTTGCAGAACAGCCCCAATTGATCGCTCCTGGTGGTAACGCTTACACCAGCCGTCGTATGGCTGCTTGTCTGCGTGATATGGAAATCATCTTACGCTATGTCACATACGCTATCTTCGCTGGCGATGCAAGCATCCTCGACGATCGCTGCCTCAATGGTTTGAAAGAAACCTATTTGGCTCTAGGAACCCCCGGTTCTTCTGTAGCAGTTGGCGTTTCCAAGATGAAAGATGCTGCTCTAGCTATTGCTGGTGACACCAACGGTATCACCAGAGGCGACTGTGCCAGCTTAATGTCTGAAGTAGCTAGCTATTTTGATAGAGCTGCTGCTGCTGTTTCATAAGCACAGACTAATCAGTTTTTTTTATCAGCTTCAGAATAGCTGACAACAATTGCTAAAAGCTCTTTCATCAAAAAAGATATTGGGAGAAAATCCGACATGAAAACCCCTTTAACCGAAGCAGTAGCAACTGCTGATTCCCAAGGACGCTTCTTAAGCTCCACCGAAATCCAAACCGCATTTGGTCGTTTCCGTCAAGCTAAAGCTAGCTTAGATGCTGCAAAAGCTTTGACTGAAAAAGCTTCTAGCTTAGCTTCTGGTGCTGCTAATGCTGTATACAGCAAATATCCCTACACAACCAGCACCCAAGGCCCCAACTTTGCTTCTACTCAAACAGGCAAAGACAAGTGCGTTCGTGACATCGGTTACTACCTGCGCATGGTTACCTACTGCCTAGTTGTTGGTGGTACAGGCCCAATGGACGACTACCTCATCAGTGGTATTGCTGAAATCAACCGTACCTTTGATCTATCTCCTAGCTGGTATGTTGAAGCTCTGAAATATATCAAAGCTAACCACGGTTTGAGTGGCGATCCTGCTGTTGAAGCTAACTCCTACCTCGACTACGCCATCAACGCATTAAGCTAATTTTTAGATGGTTTGACCCGGAGGGGTATACAATGACTGACAGAAGTTAGTGATTGTTTGCCCCTCCGGGTATTGTTTTTTGGTTATTTGTTCAGTTGTCAGTTGTCAGTTGTCAGTGGTGAACAATCAACAGTCAACAATCAACAGCCTCCTAACCCTTCATCTCGTTTCAGCAATTTTCTATGGAAAACAAAGCTAATATCCAGGATGATAGCCAACTAACTGTAGAACAGGCGATCGCTAATCTCCAAGGTGAAGATTTGGGATTGCGCGTGTATGCAGCCTGGTGGTTAGGACGGTTTCGGGTGGATGCACCAGAAGCCATTGATGTCTTAATTACAGCCTTAGAAGATGAAGACGATCGCACTAATGCTGGTGGTTATCCTCTACGACGAAATGCAGCCAGAGCATTGGGAAAACTAGGTGAAAAACGGGCAGTACCAGCATTAGTTCGAGCGCTGGAATGTTCTGATTTTTACGTCCGGGAAGCCGCAGCCCAATCTTTGGAAATGTTAGGGGATACTTCCTGTATTCAGCGATTAATAGATTTACTCAACGATAAAGTTCCGGGAACCCTACCAGCACCAGAACCGCCCCAATTAGCCCAACCCTTTGACGCGATTATTGAGGCCTTGGGAACCTTGGGTGCAATTGATGCTATTGGAGTAATTGCAGAATTTTTAGAACATCCCATTCCGCGAATTCAGTATGCCGCAGCTAGGGCAATGTATCAGCTAACATCGGAACCAACGCAACTATCTAACCAGTATGGCGATCGCCTCATACAAGCATTGGCTAATAATGATTTGCAACTACGCCGAACCGTGTTGTCAGATTTGGGAGCGATTGGATATTTACCTGCTGCTGATGCGATCGCTCAAACTCTAGCAGAAAATAGCCTGAAGCTGATAGCCCTCAAAGGTTTACTAGAAAAGCAATTGCAACAAACCACACCACCCGATTTGTCTGCTGGAGCAATCAAAGTAATGCAATTAATGGATGCGTTATTGTAGCAGAAAGAGGGAAAATATAGAAGGTAGAACTTATTGCTTCTCTTCTCCCTCATGGCTGATTACCTTAACACTCTAATTCGTGCAGTAGAAGACGCAGATTCTTCTCTCCTTTTGCAAGAAGCTGTGAAAAACTTAGCAGCATCTCATTTAGAAGGAGCAATTCCCACCTTGATTGCTTCTTTGAGTTATAACAATCCCGGTGCAGCAGTGGCGGCTGTGGATGGGCTAATCCAAATTGGCGAACCCGCAGTACCCGCTCTATTAGAGCTACTGGATCTGCATAACTACACTGCTAGAGCTTGGGCAATCCGTGCCCTTGCAGGCATTGGCGATCCTAGAGGATTAGTCACCTTGTTGGGAGCAGCTACAGCTGACTTCGCCCTCAGCGTCCGGCGGGCAGCCGCTAGGGGTTTAGGAATGATGAAGTGGCATTGGTTTCCCAACAATGAGCTGCTAGAAATTGCCCAAGCAGAAGCAATGGATGCCTTACTATTTGTCGCCCAGGAAGACGACGAGTGGGTAGTACGCTATTCAGCAGTCGTCGGCTTACAGTTTCTTGCAGATGCAGTTGCTGTTACTTATCCAGAATGGCGATCGCAAATCCTGTCTCAATTTGAGCAAATAGCTGTTAAAGATGATAGTTGGGCAGTAAAAGCCCGCGTCTTGCTGGCACAGCAACACCTCGAAAAACAGACGGCGATTGAGCAACAGCAAACACTAGACGATCGCCCCTCACCCTTGTCTTCGATGGACTGGCAGAAAATTATGGAAGACTTGTACGGGCGCAAAGGGCAAGAACGGCAGGTATTTGCAGAAGGCGATCCTCGACGTTATCAAAAATTAGCAGTAGCGATCGCTGAAAATTCGGATGAATAATTTCGTAGTCAGGACTTCAGTCCTGAATTTTACTGTTTATCTTAATTCAACCCGACACTATCATTTAATTAAGTGTCGGGTTTATTTCTGAATAAACTTATATAAAGTATCTTAACTTAAGCTTTCTTTAGGATTTTTTTCATTAAATGTGTTTTTTATGAAAAATCATAAAAATTTTTTATTGAGAATCGATTTTTATTAGATATTGAATTTGAGAGCAAGAAAATAATTCTGGACTCGAATATCCCTAGTTTAGACTGCAACTACCCTGAGTATTTTTACGAAAAAAGCTGAGAAACCTTGCTACTCAATAAATTTTTGCTTTGATATCCTCAATTTTTGTACCAGTATAAAGTCTGCATTCTTAGGCACATCTATAGATAATATCAAAAATTAGGGTCAACGCCACAAATTCTCTCTGCAATAACATTTATCAATTTTTGCCCAGTAAGAGAGATTGAACGAGGTTGAAAGTCTTTCTGCATAGGAGTTACCTTGATTTACTCAGGGAGAACTACAATTGAGAAGATGTGCATATTGATTCAGGTGGGTTTAACGAAAAAGGCTGTAAGAGACTTCCAACCAAAAAATAACCAATCACTATGCAGGCAGGGAGGTAGGAGGAATAAAGAAAAATCTCACTAAATAAATGGGGTAATTTATTCTCTGCAAATCCCTAAACCAAATGAATAAAAATCTTGATACTATCCTGAATCACTAATTGATGTTCTCGGTTTTCCTGGTGTAAACCGGGGGGGTAAAGTGACTATATTTACAATAAATGTACTAATTATTGATGATTGCTTGGAAGACCGAGAAACTTATCGCCGTTACTTACTGCGGGATAAACAAAACACATACAGAATTTTAGAAGCAGAAACCGGGACACAGGCTTTAGAACTGTGTCGGCAACAAATTCCCGATGTGATTTTGCTTGATTATCTGCTGCCAGATAGAGATGGGCTAGAGTTACTCAACAAATTTAAGACTCTGTTAGGTCAAACAAACCCTCCGGTAATTATACTCACTGGTCAGGGAAATGAACAGGTAGCAGTACAAGCAATTAAAAGTGGTGCTGCTGAGTATTTAGTGAAAAGAGATACCACATCAACTCGTCTGTGTGTTGCTATTCAAAATGTATTAGAAAGAACTCGCTTGAGTAGGGATTTAGAAGAAAGCGAAGCACTTTTTAGAGCTACATTTAACCAAGCAGCTGTTGGTATCGCCCACGTAGGAATAGATGGACAATTGTTGCTAGTAAATCAGAAACTTTGTGATATTTTGGGCTATACTTGCGCAGAATTGCTCACGCACAGATTGCAAGATATTACACATCCTGATGACCGAAATCTCGATTTGGATGAAGTTGAGCGGATTTTAGCTGGTGAAATCTCAAGTTACTCGCTAGAGAAACGCTACATCCGTTACGACAATACGCATATTTGGATTGATTTAACTGTATCTGTAGTTCGCAAAAAATCTGGTGAACCAGAATATTTGCTCTGTGTCATTCAAGACATTAGCGATCGCAAAGGCTTAGAAATAGAGCGCAACCAAGCAGAAATGGCACTGGGAGCTAGTGAAGAACGGCTACGCCTAGCCTTGGAATTGAATTCCATTGGTATGTGGGAATGGGATGCGGTGACAGGAAACGTGAGTTGGAATGATTACAACTACCGCTTGTTGGGCTATCAGCCAGGAGAAGTTGAGCCTAGCTATAATCTTTGGCACGATCACATTTACCCCGATGACGTAGCTGAAGTTGACCGAAAGCTTGCTCAAGCTCTAGCAAATCAGACCGATTATGAAGCTGAGTTACGGGTGATTTTAGCTGATGGCAGTATTCGCTGGCTACTGGGCAAAGGACGAGGAATATACGATGAGTCAGGACAACCCCTACGGATGATAGGCGTGAGTTTTGATATCAGCGATCGCAAACAGGCAGAAATTGAAATTCGCAGATTTGTTTCCTTGGCGGATAACAGTTCAGAATTTATTGGCATGTGCGACATGAATTTTGTGCCCTTTTATCTCAATGAAGCGGGCAAACAAATGGTCGGATTAGATGACATTCAGCAATATAAGGAAACACCTGTCAGAGAATTTTTCTTTCCCGAAGATCAGGATTTTATCATCAATGAATTTTTCCCGCGTGTTTTGCGTGAAGGACGAGCAGAAGTAGAAATTCGTTTCCGTCATTTCAAGACAGGGGAAGCATTATGGATGGTTTACAGCGTTTATTACATTAAAGATACCAACGACCAGCTAATTGGTCTAGCAACCATTAGCCGCAATATTAGCGATCGCAAACAAGCCGAAGAAAAAATCCGCGAACAGGCTGCTTTGCTTGATGTTGCTACCGATGCCATTTTTGTTCGTGATTTAGAACATCATATCCTTTATTGGAACTCTAGTGCTGAACGTGTATACGGCTGGCAAGCAGCAGAAGTACTGGGAAAAAATTGTTGTGAGTTTTTATGCCAGCAACCATTGTCATCTATGTCAGAGGCTCTCAAAACAGTTACTGAGAAAGGAGAATGGCATGGTGAAATCAATAAAATCACCAAATCGGGACAAGAAATCATTGTCCAAAGTCGCTGGACGCTGATGCTTCCTGAAGCGAGGCAAGCACAATCTATTCTTGTCGTTGATACCGATATCACGGAAAAAAAACATTTAGAGCAACAGTTTTATCGGGCACAACGGCTAGAAAGTTTAGGTACATTAGCCAGCGGTATTGCCCATGATTTAAATAACATCCTCACACCCTTGCTGGCAGTTGCCCAACTCTTACCTCTGAAACTTCCCCATTTGGATGAGAAAAATCAGCGACTCTTGAAAATCTTGGAAGACAACTCTAAACGTGGTGCCGAACTAGTCAAGCAAATTACAGCCTTTGCCCGAGGAGCAGAAGGGAAGCGCGTTCTTCTACAACCAAGACACCTAATCAAAGAAATTGAGCGAGTAATTAAAAGTACATTTCCCAAAGAAATTGAAATTTGTATTGATATAACAACGGCAAATCTTTGGACAGTCTTAGCAGATCCCACCCAAATACATCAGGTATTGATGAATTTGTGTGTTAATGCTCGTGATGCTATGCCCGATGGGGGAACTCTGACAATTTCTGCGGAAAATTTTTATGTCGATCAAAACTATGCCCAGATGAATCTCGAAGCAAAAGTTGGTAAATACGTAGTTATCACTGTGTCAGATACAGGCTGCGGCATACCAAAAGAGTTATTAGATCGTATTTTTGAACCCTTTTTTACAACCAAAGAACTAGGAAAAGGCACAGGATTAGGCCTTTCCACTATTATTGGTATAATCAAAAACCACAATGGTTTTGTCAAGGTGGATAGTGAGGTAGGCAAGGGCAGTCAATTTCAAGTATACTTGAGTGCTAGTGACACTCCCACAACAGAAGAAACTGATAATTCACAGATAGCAAAAGGAAACAGTGAATTAATTTTGGTTGTGGATGACGAACCATTTGTTCGGGATATTGCCAAAACTTCACTAGAAGAGTTCAACTATAGAGTGCAGATTGCCAGTGATGCTATTGAGGCGTTCTTGTTCTATGCACAACACAAAACTGAAATCAGCTTAGTGCTGATGGATATACAAATGCCGCATATTGATGGATTTAAAGCGATTCGCGTCCTGCAACAAATGAATCCCGCCATCAAAATTATTGTCATTAGTGGTATCAAATCCAACCAAAATTTGTTAGAAACTAGAGGTATTAATGTGCAAGGATTTTTATCCAAGCCATACACGATTAAGGAATTGTTAGACACTATTAAACTTGTTTTGAGTGCGCCATAGGGCAATTGGGGATGAAAAAAGCCAATCTCAAATCTGACTGGCTCACTAGGGAACATCACTAATTGCTAGGCTAGAAATGGCCGATTTTAAACAGAGGGAATCAAAAACATGCCACACACAATTGTTACCGATGTCTGTGAAGGCATTGCTGACTGCGTAGATGCTTGTCCAGTAGCCTGCATTCATGATGGGCCTGGTAAAAATGTCAAAGGAACCGATTGGTACTGGATTGACTTTGCTACCTGTATTGATTGTGGCATCTGTATTCAAGTATGCCCCGTAGAAGGCGCGATCGTTCCCGAAGAACGACCAGACTTGCAAAAAACGCCAGAATAGTCCATAGTCCAGGATTAAGGTAGAGGCGAGGGGAGCAGGGAAGGGAAATGAAGGAAACAGGGGAGACAAGGGGAATGAGGGAGAAATAGCAATTTCAAATGCCCAATGCCTCATACCCAATGCCCCATGCCCAATGCCTCATGCCCAATGCCCCATGCCCAATAACAAATGACTATTGACAAATGACTATTGACTATTTACTAGACGTTCAAAATGTTCATGCTGGATATATTAAAGATGTAGATATCCTGCAAGGTGTGAATTTTCGAGTAGAAGCTGGGGAATTAGTAACCGTAATCGGCCCTAATGGTGCGGGTAAATCTACCTTAGCAAAAACCATTTTTGGATTATTAACTCCCCACACAGGCGCAATTACCTTTAAAGGTGAAAATATTGCTGGCTTAAAGTCGAATCAAATTGTGCAGCGGGGAATGTGTTACGTTCCGCAAATTGCTAATGTGTTTCCATCCCTGAGTATTGAAGAAAATTTAGAAATGGGGGCTTTTGTGCGGAATGTGCCCTTAAAGCCCCTCAAAGATAAAATATTTACCATGTTTCCGCGATTAAGCGATCGCCGTCGTCAACGGGCTGGTACCCTTTCCGGTGGAGAACGTCAGATGTTAGCAATGGGTAAAGCTTTGATGCTGGAACCAAGTTTACTGCTTTTAGATGAACCCTCTGCCGCTTTATCCCCCATCTTGGTGACACAAGTATTTGAGCAAATTAAACAAATCAACCAAGGGGGTACAGCAATTGTTCTTGTAGAACAAAATGCCCGTAAAGCCCTAGAAATGGCCGATCGCGGTTACGTATTAGAATCTGGACGCGATGCTATCACAGGCCCTGGGAGAGAGTTATTAAATGACCCCAAAGTCGCAGAATTATATCTAGGTGCAGGGAGACATTAGGGACTAGGGGCTAGGGGCTAGGGAAGGGGGACAAGGAATTTTAGATTTTAGATTTTAGATTTTAGATTCAAACCCAATCCAAAATTGCAAATCCAAAATCCAAAATTGAATTGCCCAATGCCCCATGCCCAATGCCCAAAACTTAAATCACTCTTAAACGGTGTCAGCGGGTACTCTTGTATCTGGCTGAATTTTGCTATCTTCCAGGCAACAACGAAACGTTGTCAGGTAGATGAATGGCTAGAATTAATGGATTTATTGGGCGGCGTAATTTTTTACATTTAGCTGGGTTGGGTGGCGTTACTATTGGGGCTATTGTTGGGACTGGCGGTATACTTTGGAACAAAGAACCATCTTTAGCTGAAGATCCATTTGTTGATGGTGTCAAAAGACCAAAACCAGTTAATCCGCAAACTGCATTAAACAGATTGATAGCCGGAAATCAACGATTTACCAGAGGTAAGCGTCTTCTTCCTCGTCAATCTAAGTTTCGCTTGCAAGAAACTGTTGCAGCTCAATATCCATTTGCTGCTATATTAGGCTGTGCTGATTCACGAGTACCCGCAGAAATTGTCTTCGATCAAGGATTAGGCGATTTATTTGTGGTGCGAGTAGCTGGTAATATCGCCTCCCCAGAGGCTATAGGTAGCTTGGAATATGCGACATCAGTATTAGGTACGCAACTCATTTTAGTTTTAGGTCATGCGAAATGTGGTGCAGTTCACGCAGCCGTTGAGGGTAAACCGCTTCCTGGCAGAATTGGTGCTTTTGTCGAAGAAATTAAACCGGCTGTAGAAATTGCTAAAAAGAAAAATGGCAGTTTAGAAGCAAATACTATTATTGCTAATGTGCAATATCAGGCAGAACATTTAGCTGAACGCTCTACGATTTTAGGCAATTTAATTCAGCAAGGTAAATTGAAAATTGTTGGTGGTTATTATGATTTGGCTACCGGGAAAGTGACGATGCTTTTTTAATAGCAATTCAATAAAAATATGAATCTAGCCTTTGGGAACACTTTTTGTCTACAGATGAATTTCGCTATGAGCCAGTAAATTCAGTTCCTTGTGGGGAAAAACGTCATACCAATTCCAGAAAAAAATGATACAGATGCGTAGGTTGGGTTGAACAGAGTGAAACCCAACAAATGCAAGACTTTGGAGTGTTGGGTTTCGTTCCTCAACCCAACCTACATCCACATCATATTTTTTGTGAAATGGTATCACGTTAAGTTTTTTTGCTCCCAAAGCGCCAACTTTATCATTTACACATATTCAGTACTCATTTTTATATTTTGTGTAAACAAAAATAGCGATCGCTTTCTCATTTATCTAAATCAAGTACTCATTTTCATGTTTTCAGTAAGCCAAAAGCCATTTCACTTTCTCGTTAAGCCTTTTCGCCTTCTCATTTTAGTGTTTTCCGCAAGTGAAATACCATTTCACCTACTCAAAAAGCCTTAACACTTACTCATTTCGGTGAATCACACACTCATTTTGGTGTTTTCCGCAGGTAAAAAGCCTTAACACTTACTCATTTCGGTGAATCGCGCACTCATTTTGGTGTTTTCCGCAGGTAAAAAGCCTTAACACTTACTCATTTCGGTGAATCGCGCACTCATTTTGGTGTTTTCCGCAGGTAAGGGACTTCCAACTAAAAAAATATCCCGTCGCTGAGTAGTCAGGGAGCAGGGGGAGAAAGAAAAATATTATCTGAGTAAATTGGATAATTTATTTTCTGGAAGTCCCTAAAAAAGTATATTGCTTGCTCAAAAATTGCGATGTCGGACAATAAGTGGCTGTGTAGCTAAGCTTTGTTGTTTTGTGCAATGCCGAAGGCGGGCTACGCCTACGCACTTATTCTCAAATCAAATTGGATAATTGAAGGTAGAAGCCTAAAAGGTAGTGACACTGTATGTTAAAAAATACGTCATATTTTTAACATATATAGAATCCGATTAAAATATGTATTATGAGAACCAAAGCCTAATTAACCATGAGTGTCATAGTGCAATACAGTTCAGTTAGCGCCAAAAACCTTAAGTTGCGTAGGTTGGGTTGAGGAACGAAACCCAACATTTTCAGGAGTTTGTTGGGTTTCACTTCGTTCAACCCAACCTACAATTATCCTTAACTGAACCGTATTGTGTCATAGTGTTAATCTGGGTATTAGCGGTGAGTATAATTTCGTAGTCAGAAATTAAAGCCTGTTTTTTCAGTACTAGCATGACTCACATTATCAACCATCAGTTTTAGCAAAATATTTAAGATGTCAGAATTTAGAAATCTTCCAGAATGGGATAAAGCCCATGAACTTACAGTAGCAGTTTATGATTTAACCAGAAATTTTCCCGACGATGAATTACTAGGTTTAACGCAACAAATACGTTTAGCTGCTTCTGCTGTCCCGATTAAAATTGCTCAGGGAAGCCATCGCGATGAAATAGAAGCAAAACTAGATTTTTTGGAAATGGCTAGAGATGCAGCCATAGAGATGGAATATTACTTGCTGCTGTGTTATGAGTTAGAACTGGTGCAACCTTCAGATTACGATCGCCTTGTCAGCGGCATCGTGGAAGTGAAAGAATTACTAGAAAATACGATTGAGAAACTCAGCCGCAATTATTAATGATTCTGCGACTTCTTCCCCAACACCAAGAAATTATCCGTAGCCATGCCGAAAGCGCTTACCCCGATGAATGTTGCGGTATAATTTTGGGTCACGGGTTGAGTGAAAGCAAAACTGTTGTGGAAGTGATGCCCACAGAAAATGCCTGGAATAATACAATAGATGATTTCCCAGGCGATCGCACTCAGGAGACCCCACGCCGAAGATATGCGATCGCACCTCAAGTAATGTTACAAGCACAAAGAACAGCCCGCGATCGCGCCTTGAATATTATCGGTATTTACCATTCCCACCCCGACGCACCCGCTATACCTTCCGAATGCGATCGCCTCTATGCTTGGCCTGAATACTCGTATATAATAGTTTCCGTTCAAAAAGGCAAAGCGGAAAAACTCCAAAGCTGGAGTCTAGATGATAATCATCAATTCCAACTAGAAGTAATTAACAACATAATTTGAACAACTGCTGAATACGGATATCATTTTTCGCTACGATTAATAATCCGCCCTCCACGGAAAATTGCTATGCTCAATCCCAATCTGGAAGAAATCCAGTTAACCAAAGACGATTACGAACGCTACTCCCGCCACCTAATTTTGCCGGAAGTGGGACTAGAAGGACAAAAACGCCTCAAAGCCGCCAGTGTACTCTGTATCGGTACAGGTGGACTTGGTGCGCCACTGCTGTTATATTTGGCAGCTGCGGGTGTTGGTCGCATTGGTATTGTTGATTTTGATGTCGTTGATACATCTAACCTGCAACGCCAAGTGATTCACGGTACATCCTGGGTAGGTAAACCCAAGATTCAATCAGCTAAAGAGCGAATTTTAGAGATTAATCCCTATTGTCAAGTCGATCTGCATGAAGTTCGCCTTAGTTCCGAAAATGCTCTGAGTATTTTGGAAGCCTATGATATTGTCGTCGATGGAACTGATAACTTCCCCACTAGGTATTTAGTTAACGACGCTTGCGTGTTGCTGAACAAGCCTAACGTTTACGGTTCGATTTTCCGCTTTGAAGGACAAGCCACCGTATTTAACTATGAAGGCGGGCCGAATTATCGTGACTTGTATCCCGAACCACCACCACCAGGAATGGTTCCCTCCTGTGCAGAAGGTGGGGTGTTAGGAATATTGCCGGGAATTATTGGCGTGATCCAAGCCACAGAAACTGTCAAAATTATTCTGGGACAAGGTAACACTTTAAGCGGACGATTGCTGCTATACAACGCCTTAGAAATGAAATTCCGGGAGTTGAAACTGCGTCCTAACCCCATTCGCCCAGTCATTGAAAAACTAATAGACTACGAAGAATTCTGCGGTATTCCCCAAGCGAAAGCTGAAGAAGCGAAACAGCAGCAGGAAATTCAAGAAATGACTGTGACAGAATTGAAACAGTTATTAGATAGCGGCGCAAAAGACTTTGTACTGTTGGATGTACGTAACCCCCATGAATACGAAATCGCCAAAATTCCTGGTTCTGTTTTAGTACCATTACCAGATATTGAAAATGGTAATGGCGTGCAAAAGGTAAAAGAAATCCTCAACGGACACCGCTTAATCGCTCATTGTAAATTGGGCGGGCGATCGGCAAAAGCCCTAAGTATTCTTAAAGATGCAGGGATTGTCGGAACAAACGTCAAAGGCGGAATTACCGCATGGAGTCGGGAAGTAGATTCTTCAGTTCCTGAATATTAAATTTCTAGATTCTACATTACCAACTTGGATCAAATATAAGCGATTATAGGGCACAGCAATGCTGTGCCATTATCTCTGGATGCGACTGACACTAATATTCGCCTCAATTTTTACCTTATCAAATCCCATCATCCTCGCCTTTTCTGATACCCAAAAATATTGGGCAAAAGATTGCGTTCAACAATTAGGAGAACGTAAATTAATTACAGGCTATCCCGATGGTAGTTTTCGACCAGAAGCAACGGTAACAAGGGCGGAAGCAGCAGTATTAATGTTAAATGCTTTCCCCGATGCACCAATCAGGCGCAGTGCAATTACATTTAAAGATGTACCTGTTAATTATTGGGCAAATAAAGCAATTACCACTGCTTATCAAAAAGGCTTTTTCTCTGGTTATCCTGGGGGAATTTTTCAACCAAATCAACCAATTCCTCGCGCCCAAATTATTGGTGTTGTGGCTGGGGGGAAAAATTATAGTCCTGTATCTAACCCAGCGCAGACATTAAAACAGTATTTTGAAGATGCGGCGCAAATTCCTAACTATGCTCAAAGTGCGATCGCATCTGCTACCATCAACAGTATTGTCGTCAACTATCCCCAAGTTAAACAGCTAAAACCCCAGCAAAGCGCCACCAGAGGCGAAGTAGCAGCTTTGATGTGTCGGGCGTTAAATATCTACACCGTACCCCCACAATATATAGCTGGTGTGGAAGTCCAACCACAAGAAGTCCGCCCTTTACCGGGAAAACTCGATAATATCCCTACTTTTAATAGTAATAGTCCAGAATTAGTCACTACTGAAGGAATTTTACTCTCTACCTTCCCCCCAGATAATAAACAAGCTCCAGAAGCACACCTTAATTATCCCTTTTCTGGGAGATTTGATGTATTTGCCCATCATATCGTCAGGGCGGAAACCCCAGCCCAAAGTCGCACTGTTTACCAAGGAATCATCGTCTACAATCCAGGGAATGAACCTGTCACACTGCAAGTATTACACGCCGCCAGTTACCTTTCTTCTGAAGCACCGTTTATTGCTTTACCGGATATGGTAGACAATTCCCAAAGTACAGTTTACGCTGGCCCTGGTAGTAGGACAATGAATGATGTACTACGAGGAATTAGGCAGAGTAATTTCAGTGAAAAGCTGGTAATTGAACCAGGAAAAACCCAAATATTAGCGAATTTACCCATACCTGTACAAGCTCCCTCTTCTAATGGTCGCACAACGATGATGCGATTAGCGAGCGATCGCCCAATTTATCTGGCAAACTTAGCTAAAAATAGCTCTACAGCTCCTACTGTGGCTGAATGGCAAAGGCTGTTAGATACAGGCAGTTTAGCAGGAAAACGCGATCCCATTCCCACCCCTCTCGACCCTCCCAGGGAACCGACGGTATTTAGCCGCGTTGCTGGTGTCTCCCAAGGGGCGCAATGGCAAGCTAATCTGACGGATAATGCTAATGTGTCCGAGTTAACCATACCCCAACCCGGAAAAGCTTTTGCTTATCCTTTAGGAACTGTGCATTTAATCACCCTTAGCACCGGGCAAATACAGAGTGCGCCAATGTTGAAACGCTATCCTGATACAGCGTATTTTGCTCACAGTAACTATGGTGTCGAGTACAATTTGACTTTACCGTTACGTAATAGTAGTAATCAAAGTCAGATAGTTACCGTATCAATGCATACACCTTTAAAAGATGAAGGGGGAACCGATAGACTACTATTTTTAAAGCCAAGGATGGAACAGATATTTTTTCGCGGTACTGTGAGGGTGCGTTACACCGATGATAATGGTGGGGAAAAGACGCGCTATGTACATTTAGTACAACGTCGGGGACAAATGGGTGAACCTTTGGTGAGGTTGAAAATGTTAGCGGGAGAGCAGCGACAAGTACAGTTAGATTTTTTGTATCCTCCTGATTCTACGCCGCCGCAGGTGGTGACAGTGAGGACGGAGAGGTAAATATCTCACACAGAGAAAACAGAGGCGCAGAGTTTTTTAGTTAGAGTTAAAACAGGTGGCTTTTGAGAGGGAGTAAGTTGCAAGTATATGACTCCTCAAGAATATCTGGAATGGGAAGTACGTCAAGAAATTAAATACGAATATATTGATGGTGAAGTTTTCGCCATGACTGGGGGTACTCTTCCTCATAATGATATTGCTTTAAACTTGGCTTCAGCGTTAAAAAGCCATCTGCGGGGAAGTAGCTGTATTCCCTTTATGACTGCTGCAAAAGTAGCTGTGTCAGAGAATACCTTTCATTATCCTGATGTTGTAGTGAGTTGCGATGAACGAGATAAACAAGCGATTCAATTTCTCCAGTATCCTTGTTTAATTGTGGAATTCCTTTCCCCAAGTACGGAAGCTTACGACAGGGGGGCTAAATTTACGCGGTATCGCCGGATTGAAACTTTGCAAGAATATGTGCTGATTGATGCTGAGAAAATTGGTGTAGACTGTTTTCGCTTAAATGATAGAGGACTTTGGGAGTTACATCCTTATGAAGCAGGGGATGAAGTTCAGTTAACCAGCGTTGATTTTCGCTTTCCCATAGCTTTGCTGTATGAGAACGTGCAATTTCCTACGTAGGGTTTTTGAAATTGTAGCAGGTGCGGTGGGAAGAAAGAGCGATCGCTTGGATGTGGACATGAAGTAGTGCGTAGACGCAAAGCGGCTTGTCGTTAGACATCGCTCTTTGGTTTCGGTTAAAATTGCCACAATGTAGATATGCAAATCAATGGCTGAAACTGGCAGAATCAGGGTTGCAAAAGATAAAGCTGAGTTAGTCAAAGCTTTAACATCCTCAGACGGGGAAACAGGGCCTTTTCAAACTTTTGCTGATGTAGTTGTCTTTGCAGCCGCTTTGGGTGTCAAGCATAAAAAGCGTGTTCCTTTGGGGGAAATTTCTAAAAGAGAACCTTCACCAATTAGAGTAGAATATTTTGCTTCGGTGGGAAATGATGTGGTGATTAAGTTACTGGGAATTACCGAAACTCAAGATATTAATATTTTATCTGCCTATGAGGAAGAATATGAAACTCAACGCAATCATATTTTTGAAGAGTATGCTAATGGTGGGCTAGAGATATTACAAAATGAGTTACGTGGCGCAGTAGATTATTCTGAGCGTATTTTATTATTCTTAAGTTATCAACGCAACCAGCAAGAAGAACAGGAAGAGGAATTTGATTTAAGCAAATTCCTTTTTTGAGCTTGCGTATCCTTATTAGAATGAATTATCTGTCCATCCTAATCTATCTTTAACTGTTTTTACTGCATCTGTTACTGCATTGGCACCTGTAGATAGTTTATAACGCTTAGCTAGATTTTTAGGGTTAGGGTCTATCCTAATTAGATTATTTTGCCAAAGAGGATTCTCTCTTGTCCAATCTATCTGTGCAAGCTGAGAAACTTTATCTTCATCAAAATAATTACTATTTTTATCGTAAGTTAAGTATAGTAACCGACCTAAAACTTCTAGGCCAACACTCACACCTAGTAGACATTCCTCCTTAAATTTCTTGAGTTCAGAAGTAGTTAAATCAACTGCATTTGTCTCAGAAATATATCTTGTGTTACTGCATTCAAAGAAGAACTTATTCAGACAATTCGCTAGAGCATTAGATGAATTCTCCACATCATAGTCATGGAGTTCAGAATCAGGATTCTTTGTAAAAGCACAACTTACGGCTCGTGTTATGTAGTTATTTGTGTAAATAAATTTCTTTTGAATACGGGGAGAATCGTGAATTTTATCTGTTTTTTCATAAAATATTTTTACTTTCTTCACCAAGTTTTTAGTAATACCAACACGACCTTCAACTTCACCAAATGATAATAGTAATGCTTTACCTAGTGGTTTGGTTTGAGCCATATCTCCAAAATCTTTTCTACATTGGTCAATATCGTTTTCTAAGACCAGTGTAATCGGAAAATCATTATCACTAATTAAGGAACTTTCCTCACTTTCGATTAACTTTTGAATAGCTGTTTTACGATGTTGTCCATCTGTAATTTCTAATTTTACATCACGAGGAATTACAACTATACAAATACCTCTGCCCAGTTCGAGAATTGTTATTTTATCTGCAGGTACATTTGCTGTTAGCGTCCCTAAAATCCAAGGCTTTCCTTTTCGGGCTTGCTCTATAATATAATTTTTTATTTCCTCAGCGTGTCCTGGAACTTCTGGGCGTTGTTTCCCTAATTCAGGATCATCGTCCTTCGCAGGTTTTGCTACTAAAAGTGCTGGAAAGTCCTTAGCAGGTATATTTATTTGTAGCATTTTTCGCTTTCCTTGGCGAAACATCAGCCCCGGATAGCAGGAATCTCGATAATGTTCTTCAAAGAAAGGTGCAAGGAACGTACTAAACTGAGCTTTTACCTCTGGTGGAACGTGGTTGTTATTATTTTTATCTATTTGAGCCATATATCAATCTGAATTCCGTAATTTTCACTTTCTGATACATTGTAGCTCGTAAAATCCCTATAATACAACGCGGGGTTAACGCTGCTAGTTATAAAATTGGTGGAAGCCCTACCGCTTTAGGTTCAACAAAATTTCCATCAAAACCTATTGTTTTATCTTCTACAGTTCTCGCATCAGCTAAAGATTTGCGAAGTTCTGCACGTTCCATTTGATCCTGAATCCCACCAAGTATATATATTAGTAACTTGGCTGCTAATTCTCGACCAGCAACTTGTACTCGTTTTTTATTTGGGTCATATAAAACACCATACCAAAGCGATTGCGGATACTCCATTCCACTAAAACCGCCTTGTTGGTCAAACTTCCGCAATTTTTTAAATATATCTGCCAATGCAAAACCTTTTTTAAATAGTAAAATTCCTAAAGCTTGGGCTAATGCGACTTGACCAACAGGACGGAACAGCATATTTCCTTCTCCCCCATCTTTTTCAAAGCTGAAGCGTCTTAAAGCTGGTGTATCTTCATCCTCTAAAAGTTTATAACTGGGAAGGACTGATAAATTATCAAATAGTCTGGTAAATTCCTCAATTCCCTCTTCAATTTCGTTATCCTCTGGGCGCATAGGAATTAAACCTTTTTCTAAAGGTTTCCAATGCGGAAATTTTTGCCCTAAATATCTTTCTGACATATCTTGAATAGCTTGCAAAGTTGTTAACACTGTAGAATTTGCTGCAACTGTTGCACTATTCCAATTAACACGAGGTTTGCGTTCTGGCTGTTGTGCTAAAAGCGGATGATTTGTCGCAATTTTGCGCGCGACAATTGCAAAACCATCATCTTCATTTAACTGGGCTAATTGACCTTTAGTTAAAGGTGCAGCCATGAGGTTAACATGAACAAAAATTGATCTCACTCTGCGCCTTGCTTGAGTGCGAGTTTCTCCAGAAGCAACCGCGCAAATAAATTCAATTCCGATTTTCTCTTTAGATAGACTTTGTAAATAAGCAGGATCTACTTGATATTGCTCAATCAAATCATCTATTTTAATGAAGCTATCATCAGCAGTTTTATCTTTCTTATAACGCTGAAGTTTCCCTGTTTTAATCAACTCCATTAAACCTTGTACACCCATCAATCGATGTTGACCATCTAATGCATAAATGGTGACATTATCTTCAGAAATATTCAGTAAACCTACTTTACCGTCTTTATCCAAAGGTGTAAAATCGGTAGTTGATTGAGTGGCGATTCCCTGACTGTTCCACTCACTAGCTTTGGGATCGTCCACCCAAGATTGATTAATGACTACCAACACCGGGGGAAACTTATGATTTCTCCTTGCTGCTAAATACTGGACTAACGGTGCTTGACGCGACCAATCTAAGGGACGCTGCTGTATTTCATCAATGCTATCAGCGTCAATTTCGATGTTATCTGTGTCGGAATTGTACTTATTCTGAAACAAAGGTAACCCAGAAGCGAAGTGAACCCGACCTGCGAACCATTCCAGGGTGACAGAACCAACATAAGCTTCCGTTCCTCCCATCTCGGTTTTTTGGACGAGAATCCGATCCTTTTTCTCCAAGAAATTTTCTAAGAGTAAAGCAAGCACCTGTTTATCCTTGGTTTCCCGTTCTTCGTATTCTCTAGCGATGTCAGCAGTTGGATCGGATTTACTGTCTTTCATGTTAATTTTTAAAATCTAGATGATGTAAGGTAGTTGAATTGTGAGAAAAGTTCGCTAATAATAGTACAGTTTTTAAAAACATATGGGAAACCCATATTTTCCCTTGGTGTTCTGTTCCTGCTGTGTCTGCGTCAGGATAAGGGTAAGTGAGTTTTAATTGTGTCCGCGCGAATGGGTTCACCCAGATCGCGAGATGAGTTTCCAGAGGTAGGGATAAATGACTACAGCACAACAACCAGAAAATAAAGGTCAGCGATCGCGTACTGTAGCAGATTTAGTGGAGGATATCCAAGCGCTCACCACTGAAATTCAAGATTTGTATTGTTTAGATGAGATCCCTTGGGTTGTGGGTTATTCCGGGGGTAAAGATAGCAGTGCGACATTACAGTTAGTTTGGAATGCGATCGCCGGATTACCACCAGAGAAACGCAAGAAAACCATATATGTGATCACCACCGACACATTGGTAGAGAATCCGATCGTTGCTGCTTGGGTACGGAATTCCATAAAACAAATGAAATTGGAAGCGCAAGCGCAAAATTTACCATTTGAACCCCATCTGTTACAACCAGAAGCTAAAGAAACTTTTTGGGTCGGTTTAATTGGTAAAGGTTATCCAGCACCGCGCGGGAAATTCCGCTGGTGTACAGAAAGGCTGAAAATTAATCCCTCCAATCGCTTTATTCGGGATGTCATCCGCTCCAGTGGAGAAGCGATCGTAGTTTTAGGAACTCGCAAAGCCGAAAGCACAAAACGTGCAAACAGAATGAAGAAATTAGAAGCTTTTCGGGTACGCGATCGCCTCAGTCCAAATATGAATTTACCAAACTCTCTCGTTTACAGTCCCATTGAAGACTGGGACAATGACGAAGTTTGGATCTATTTAATGCAGTGGGAAAACCCTTGGAATTATAGCAATAAAGATTTATTTGCTATGTATCGCGGTGCTTCTGCTGATAATGAATGTCCCTTAGTTGTTGATACTACTACACCTAGCTGTGGTAGCTCGCGTTTTGGATGTTGGGTTTGCACTCTCGTGAGTCAAGATAAATCTTTAGCCGCAATGATTCAAAATGACGAAGAAAAAGAGTGGATGCAACCTTTACTGGATTTTCGTAAAGAATTAGATTTAGAAGAAAACCGAGATAGACGCGATTTTCGCCGGAGAAATGGCGATGTTCAACTATATGAACGTAACCTAGATGGGGAAACATCTGTTGAGCCAATTCCCGGCCCATATATTAAGTCAGCAAGAGAAGATTGGTTGAGAAAACTATTAACAATACAAGCACAACTGCGGCGAACAGCACCAGAAAATATGCGCGATATTACCTTAATTACTATCGAAGAAATGAGCGAAATTCGCCGTATTTGGTTAGAAGAAAGACATGAGTTTGATGATAGTTTACCCCGCATTTATCAAGAAGTCACTGGTGAAGTATTCCACGATCCTCGTCCTGGGGCTGATAATAGTTTACTAGGTAGCGATGAATGGGTGGTACTAGAAGAAATTTGTGCAGATGATGATATGCACTTAGAATTGATGGCAAAATTGTTGGACACAGAACGCCAGTTTCGTAAAATGGTGCGGCGCGTGGGGATATATGAAAGTTTAGAAAAATGCTTTACAACCAGTTCCCGTTCTAAAGAAGAAGCAGTGAGAAATGCTCATTTAAAACGGGATTTAAAAACAGCAGTTGACCAAGGTGATGTGGAACGGGTTAAGCAGTTAACTTTAGGAGATTTTACCGTTACGACAACAACTACAGATGTAAAAGAAACAAACTCAGAAAAAACGCTAAAAACTCAGGATCTAGTAGCCACAACTTCAAAAGTAAATATAGAAATTGTGGATGAAACAAATGATTTACCAAATAGTAAATCAAAAGCTTGGGGAAAAAAGAAATTTAAAAATAAAGAAACAACGCCGGAAGGCGATTCTCAATAAAGAGTCAAGTCTGGATGGAAGGAGACAAGGGAAGGGGGACAAGGAGGACAAGGATTATTATCCCATGCCCAATGCCCAATGCCCCATGCCCAATGCCCCATGCCCCATTATCACCCAAGTGTTTTAACATTTGAATAATACAGCCGACACGGGGAATCTATGCTTGCATCTGGTGATACAGTGATTTGGCTACAAGAACGGACGCCTTTAGGAATTCTCTCACCTAGGGTGTTAGAGGCGATCGCGCAAGCGATGGAATTACAAATTATACCTGAAGGTAAAACTTTAGTAACCGCAGATACTCCACCAGAAGCACTTTACATCGTTCAAGATGGACACTTAGAGTGTGAGACTAGTAATCAAAATAACTCCGCTTTGGCCCGTGGTTTCCTTCCTGGTGAGGTTATTAATCTGCAAGAATTACTCTTAGATGAATTCGCTCCATTCACAATTATTACCCTGAATGAATGTCATTTGTGGGTAATTCCGGCTGATAAATTTCGCAGTTTAGCTAGTCAATATCCAGAGATAAATCAAGCTTTTTCGCGCTTATTAGCTCAAGAATTAGCCGAGGTGACATCTGCTTTAACCTACGAACAAGAACGGGCGATCGCATTACGTCCATATTTAGTCACCAAAGCACAACGGGGAATTGTCGGTACTAGTCGTTATGCTGTACGCTTGCGGGAACAAATTCGCGCTGCTGCGGGCGATCGCTTATCTGTGGAAATCTTTGGCGAACCGGGTTTAGAAAAAGATAATATCGCCACCCTAATTCATTTTAGTTCGCCTCGTCGCCGCGAACCGATCATTAAAGTTAATTGCAGTATTCTGCAAACGAGTGGTGCAGATTTATTTGGTCGTGCTGGCGGTAAACCCGGACTTTTAGAATGGTTGGGAGAAGGTAGTTTAATTCTCAATAATATTCAAGAATTACCCACAGAACTATTACCAGCTGTCGCCCAATTACTGCAAACAAATATATATACTCCTGTGAGTCGTCCGGGAGAACCAAAAGCTGAACCCCGTACCAGTAAAGTTAAGATTTTAATTGTCTCAGAAAAAGCCCAATCACTTATCGAACGCCAGGTAGGTCATGTAATTAAAGTTCCACCGTTGCGGGTACGCAAAGCTGATATTCAAGCGCAAGTAGAATATTACACCAGCCTCTACAGTCGGGCGCGAGGTTTAGCTAAACCCCGTATCACCCCGGAAGCTTTACGCCGCTTGCAAGCTTACGATTTTCCCGGTAATCTCAAAGAATTAAAAAATTTAGTTGAAAGAGCGATCGTTCAAGCTGGCGAAGGGAAAGAATTAACAGAAGAAATATTTTGGTCAGCGGAACCGAAGAAAAAGCAATTTCGCGTCAACTTATTAAATGTGTATCCAGGGTTGCGCAGGTTTTTACGCAGTGATTGGTGGCCCGATCGCATTAATTATGGTTTTACTGTTGCGGCTTTTGCATTTTTGATCGGTGTATTATTTATTGGGCCGCAAACACGCGATCGCAATTTCGGTTTAATCTTATTTTGGGCTTGGTGGTGGCCTGTCTTTCTCTTCCTCTTTCCCTTTTTAGGGCGGATTTGGTGTGCAGTTTGTCCCTTCATGATCTACGGGGAAATTACGCAAAAACTATCACTTTGGTTGTTTCCCAGACAACTTAAACGCTGGCCGCGGGAGAAAGCGGAAAAATGGGGAGGATGGTTTTTATTTGGGCTATTTACCTTAATTTTTCTCTGGGAAGAACTCTGGGATTTAGAAAACACCGCTTACCTCTCCGCTTGCTTGCTACTCTTAATCACCGCCGGCGCAATGATTTGTTCTGCAATATTTGAACGGCGGTTTTGGTGTCGCTATCTTTGTCCCATTGGGGGAATGAACGGTTTATTCGCCAAACTATCGATGACAGAACTCAGGGCGCAACAAGGTATCTGTTCTGCAACTTGTACTACCTATCAATGCTACAAAGGGGGGCCGCAAAAAGGCGAGGGAATGGAAACTGATGGTTGTCCTTTATACTCTCACCCCGCCCAATTGGAAGATAACAGAGATTGCGTATTATGCATGACTTGCTTAAAAGCCTGTCCCCATCGTTCCGTAGAATTTAATTTACGTCCGCCAGGAATTGAACTTTGGACAACTCATGTACCCCGTAGCTATGAAGTCGCGCTGTTATTTTTGTTATTAAGTGGTGTATATCTGCATCGGTTACCAGAAATTCAAGCTTGGTTAGGACTAAACTTTGATTTAACTGTTTTTTGGCAACATGCAGAATTATCTCTCATAACTTTACTTATCCCTGTGACCATTCCCTTAGCAGCTTATGGCTTAACCAAACTATTTAATTTTGGTCGCAAACCGAAAGCATTTATTGAGCTAGCCTATGGTTATTTACCATTAGTATTAGGAGGTAATTTAGCCCATTATCTCCGCTTAGGCTTAGGGGAAGGCGGGCGCATTTTATCCATCTCTTTTGCTACCTTTGGTTTGCATAGCGAGCAGTTACCAGTGTTAGTAGCGCACCCAGCAGTAATTAGTTTTTTACAAGGTACAACTTTAATTTTTGCGGTTTTATTTACGATAATACTCACGCAAAAAATAGCACGTCAACCAATAATTTCACTTATTTGGCAACACTTAGCAACTATTACTCTAGCAGCTAGTTTGTGGGTAATTAGTGTGTTATAGGTTGTAGGTAAATTGCTCCAGTCAGTTGTCAGTTGTTAGTTGTCAGTAGGGGCGGGTTTATGGGAGATCGTTATGGATATTTGAGGATATCTGTGAACCCGCAAGTACAGTTGTCAGTTGCTTTTCTTTACCACTAACGCGGCGGTTTATTATCACTCCTAGCCCTTGAAGGGATAAGCTTCCCGCCGCCTTTGGTGAATTTACATCTAAAGATTGAAAAAAACTGGAATTTTTTACATCTAAAGATTGATAAATTTTTAGCATATAGGAGTTATTGTAAAACTACAAGATGAAACTAAAACCTTCATCACAATAGAGTTGTTTGTTTGTTGCCCGTGGTCTAATTAAAAGCGTGTGTCAGGTGTGGGGAGACAGAAGTTTAGCTAAGTGCATTTACCAGCTATCAGTAAGCTTGGCTAATAATTAGGAAAAATAGCCTAAACTTACAAATGTTAAGTAAAGGACAAAGCAAAAGTAACCCTTGGATTGAATTTTATGTCAATCTAAGGGTTAGTTTTTGAAAGATGAATTGCGAATTGCTATTATGGGCTGCTAGCTCGACAAATTTGTTGAGAGTTGTCCTAAACTAGCATTGAGAACGAATGAAGTTATTATTTACTGCACTAGCTATTACTTCAACTATCTTCTGGACTCAAGGTTGCGCTTCAGTTGTTCAATCTACTGATAATTCAACATCAAAGCATCACGATAGTGCTGGTGCATCAAATAGCCACGAACATCATGGAGGTCATTCTGGGTTAGAATCGACGACGATCGCGAAACTCACAGTTCCGGGAAAGCTGGCGGCGCAAACTCCTGTATCCTTGGTGATTGATGTTCAAGACAAAAATGGTCAAGCGATCGCTAATTTTGATAAATTCCAAGAACAATTAATGCATCTGATTATTGTTGGCGATAATCTTGATACCTTCAATCACATTCATCCTACTTATAAAGGTAACGGACGCTTTGAAGTCCAAACAAGTTTTCCCCATCCTGGTAATTATACCCTGTTCAGCGATTATAAACCAGGGGGGAAGGCGGAAGAAGTATCCCTGTTAAAAGCACAAGTTCCCGGAGAAGCACCAAATACACCGAAAATTGACTTTTCCACTACTAATACTTTTGGGAATACGCTGGTGAATCTCCAGTTTTCCCAACCTACTTTAACAGCTGGGAAAGAAGTAAATGTAATGTTTAATTTACAAGATGCTGCTACTAAGGAACCAATTAAAGATTTGCAGCCTTATTTAGGCGAAAAAGGACATTTAGTAATTATCAAACGGACATCGCAATTAACAAGAGCAGATTATATTCACGCTCATGCTGTGAAAGATACCCCAGCTAGCAAGGTGCATTTTCTCACTAGTTTTCCTCAACCAGGAAATTACAAACTGTGGGGACAATTTAATCGTAATGGTAAAGTTGTGACGGCTGAATTTTGGGTAACTGTGCAGTAGATTGTTGACTGTTGACTGTTGACTGTTGACGGTGGTGACTGAAGCTCACTCAAAGTTTTGACAGCAATTTTTCACAACTGTAATAGGATTGCTATATCCCCGACTGCGCAACAAATCGGGGATTTACAGGAATTTAAGATTAATTGCTAGAGACTTCTATCCCATGACTATATACATGAGGATCGACGGAAATGATCGCATCAGAAAATTCTTGATTATGTAAGTCTTTAAAACCCAATACGGTTCAGTTAAGGATAATTGTAGGTTGGGTTGAACGCAGTGAAACCCAACAAGCGACCGGAAATGTTGGGTTTCGTTCCTCAACCCAACCTACGCCATTTTAAGATTTTTGACGCTAATTGAACCGTATTGCTTTAAAACCCTGGGTGTTTTTCATCGCCGCCAGTTGTTGTGTCGTTTCCCAATTAGCGATCGCAGTTACTCTTGTAGCATCATCGCTCTTGAGTAATTTAGCACAGATGAATCCTGGTTGATATTTGACAACCTCAAAATAAAGTTTCTCGATATTTTTCAGCGCTTGTTCCTGCTTTTCGGGAAGGACGGTAAACACATTGACAACAGTAATCATGATGGTAAGTAGTTACTAGTTTATAATTTGGCTCTCCCTGGGCTAAAAGGCGCAGGAATTCTGATAAATTGTGGCATAGCAGCTTAAATTTAGGCGGTTGCGCTCCTGAAAATTTATTATCCTAACTTGGACAAGTTACTGTCAGGATGTTAATCAATCTCAATTACCACTTTGCCAAAGTGAGCGCCACTTTTGAGGTAATTGTATGCTGCTTTGACTTCAAAAAAGGGAAATACTCGGTCAATGACTGGCTGTAATTTATTTTCTTGAATGGCGTGATTCATCGCCTCAAACATTTTCCGACTGCCAACATAAATACCTTGAACTGTTATGCTTTTGAATAATATGGGCATGGGGTTGATTGCATCTGTTTTACCTGAGAGTACCCCAATTAAACTGACTCGTCCTCCTATACGCACTGCTTGTAAAGATTGGGGTAAAGTACCTGTACCACCTACTTCTACTACATGATCTACACCTGTGCGTTGAGTCAGTTCGTAAACTTTCTTTTCCCAATCTGGCGTTAATTGAGAATTAATCGTTTCATCTGCACCTAAATTCTTGGCTTTGGCTAATTTCTCATCGCTGCTGGAAGTGATGATGACTTGGGCACCGTATAATTTAGCAAATAACAAAGCAAAGGTAGAGACTCCGCCTGTACCCAGCACTAAGACACTGTTACCTTCAGTAATATTACCTTTACTAACTAAAGCGTGCCAAGCTGTCACCCCTGCACAGGGTAAGGTTGCGCCTTGAATATATGAGAGGTGATTGGGTAATAAAACTAAGCCATCTTGATGTAAAACTACATATTCAGCCAACATCCCATTAATACCACCACCTAAATCAGACTTCATTGCTTCCCTAGTTAAAGCGCCAGCAATCCAGTCTTGAAAGAAGATACCTGCGACGCGATCGCCTATTTTTACTCTGGTGACACCTTCTCCTACCGCCACAACTTCCCCAGCACCATCAGACATGGGAATTAGGGGATATTTTACCCCCGAACCATAAGCACCTTCTGCTACCAGCAGATCGCGGTAATTCAAAGCTACAGCTTTAACTTTCACAAGCACTTGTCCCACACTTGGCTGAGGTTGGGGGCGATCGCTCAATGTGAGTGCATCAATTCCCGAATTACTTGCAAGTACATAAGCTTTCATTAAATTACTCCTGGGTAAAAAATACAAGAAAAATATAATTTGGCTAATTTTACGTAATTAACAAAAATCCGCTTGTAGGTTCACATCATGAATTAAGTAAAGCCTAAAACTAGAATTTCCACTATGAGTATTTCTTATTCACATTTCACAGTTCCGTCAATCTCACTTGCACTATTATTAAGTACTGTCAGCATTCCCTTTTCATCCAGGATATTAGATCGGCTAAAACAGCGCCGCGAGCAGCAACAGCAAAAATTACTGGAACAAATTACTATTCTTGATTCCTCTCTAGAACAAGATACTTCTAGCAGTCAGACAGAGAAATTTATTGAGCAACTGCACCAAATTCTACACAGTTCTCGCAAAATTGCCAATCCAGAATTTAGGTTAACTGTACTTAATACTATTATCAATACTTACGACACAACAGATTGGCTGTTGGGTAAAGTAATTAACAGAGTCAAACCGCAGCAGAAAAAGTCAGCGACAAAGCTATTAATGTTAGCGGTACACCTCGCCCAAATGTTGGGACATCCTTATTTAGTAGAGAAGACGATCATTTTCACCAAGCTTGCTAATTATTGGCAAAGAATTGGTGAACAAAAATCAGCTTTGCAACTCCTAGCCGCCGGATTAAAAATCATTGAGATGATTCCAGGCGCAGAAGCTCAAGCTAGATTACTAGTGCCCATAGCTCAAGAATATCTCAATCTCCAGCAAACTGCACAAGCCGAAGAAATATTAACCAAATCGCTTCAAATTGCGCAACAAATTAATTCTCCAGATGAAGCGGCTCAAAGTATCCCCCTAGAAGCCATTGCGCTTACCTACATTCGCCTGGGTAAAACTGAGATAGCTTTAGAAATTGCCCAATCAATTTCTTATCTTTATTATCGAGCAAATGTAATTTCTGAAGTAGTACGTCATTTGGTAAATATAAATCAATTACCAGCAGCGATAGAACTGGCACAAAAGATAGAAATCGTGGAAATGAAGGGACAAAGACTTCTAGAAATTGCTGTTATTTATGCCAATGAAAAAGAAGCAGAATTAGCCTCTCAAGTATTTAACATCGGATTAGCAGCATTTAGTCCCGAACAAGAACCTGCTAAAGGAAATTTCATTCAATCTTATGCTAAAGCTGGGCAGTTAGATGCAGCTTATGTAGCAGCATCCCAGCTACAAAATCCAGAAGTCTTAGCAGTTACTTTGGGCATATTAGCCATTGAATATAATATCTCTGGCAAGATAGAAGTCGTTGAGGAAATTGTTGCTCAAATTATCTCGCTGATTCAAACTACACAAGCTGTCGAGCCAATGGGAAGCTTGTCTAGTATCATAGGCAATGCGATGGCTGCTAAACAATATAAATTAGCATTCGACCTATTGCTGAGTGTTAAACATCCTAATTTTCTAGATAAATCTGCTTGGATTGTCATAGTAGGTGAAGCAGCAATTCAAGCAGGAGAAATAGAACTGACATTACAACTCGCGCAAAGTTTAGAACCCAGCTATGTTGAAGCGCGTAACCTGTTATTGCAGAAAATAGCCTTAGTGTATGCCCAAACTCAGCAAATGGAAAGGGCACTAGCTTTAGTAGAGCAAATAGATAATTCTGGTAGCTTACCCTATCAGATAGAGACTTTAGCCTTAATTGCAACTGTGAATGGTAAAACTGAGTCAAGCGATCGCCTCTTGACTCAAGCGATCGCCAATGCTAAAAAATTAGAATTAAAATCTCAGGCTTTAGCCTTGACGATTGTGGCGCGAGAACTATTGAAGATTGCTAATCAACAGCTAGCCGATGAACTTTTAACAGCAGCTATACAGTTAGCTACCAGCGAACCAGATGCAGCTATACGGGAATCTCTGCTGTTAAAAATGGAAGAATTATTAATGACAGCCCAACAATATCTTGCAGCTTTACAAGTTCTGCAAGCCAACCCCACAGACTACCAAGAGTCTAAATTAACTTCACTGGTTTATTTACTAGTAGAAAATGGCAATGAACAAATTGATGTAGTTAGCATTTACCAACAAATCAAAAATCCCGAAACTAGAACCAGCGGCTTAATTAGTATTGCAGAAAGTTACATCCGCCAGCAAAAACATCGTTTAGCCTCAGAACTTCTCGACTTAGCCTTTGCAGCCGCTAAAACCATCCCCGGCGAAGAATCCCGCGTTTGGACTTTTGGCGCAGATCCTAATGGTTTCCCCACTAGCATTATTGAAGATGAATATGACAGAGGTAGTTCCTTAGAAAAAATTGCTCTGTTAAAAGCGCAAATTGGCTACTATCAACAAGCTGTACATATTGCGCAAGTACTGGAAGATCAAACAACCCGCGATAGATTATTGACAAAGCTGGCAGAATATAAAAAAGGATGATTGCAGCAGATTCAGTATTACTGATTGAATTGAGGTGTTTGCTTTAAAAGTAAAAATCAGTCAAGAAGTCTAAATTTTTCTGACCTCTTGACTGCTATTTCTGTAATATTCAGTTATTTAACTAGCTGAAATAATCAGCAGTTTTATACCATCTCCGAGGAAGTCTGCACCATCGGCTGCGGCTGCGGCTGGAACATGAACAAGGAGTAAACTACATCTCGGCGGATGTTGACCATCATATCCAAGAAGAGTTCATAACCTTCGCTCTTGTATTCAATTAACGGATCTTTTTGACCGTAACCGCGCAAACCTACAGATTCGCGCAGTGCATCCATTTGTTGCAGGTGTTCGCGCCACAGGGTATCAATCCTTTGCAAGATAAAGAAGCGTTCGGCTTGGCGCATTAATCCTGGCTGAATTTGGTCAATTTGCGCTTCTTTCATGTCGTAGGCAATTCTTACCTGTTCGTGGAGAAAAGCTTTAATTTCCGCGATCGCCATATCTTCTAATTGACTTGGTTGTAAGTCAGCTAGCAGATAGACAAATTCTTTGACTTTTTCCACCAATTTATCCAATTCCCACTCTTCTGAGGGTAAATCGGGGTTGATGTAGTAAGTAACGATGTCATCCATCGTTTTTTCGGCGTAGGTAATTACCTGTTCTTTTAAATCTTGTCCTTCTAATACTCGGCGACGTTCGGCGTAGATGGCGCGGCGTTGATTGTTCATTACCTCGTCGTACTCAAACACCTGTTTACGGATGTCGTAGTAGTAGGTTTCAACTTTTTTCTGTGCGCCTTCCAAACTGCGGGTTAACATACCCGATTCAATGGGCATGTCTTCCTCAACGTTGAAGGCGTTCATTAAACCAGCAACGCGATCGCCTCCGAAGATCCGCAGTAAGTTATCTTCTAAACTGAGGAAGAATCTGGTGGAACCGGGGTCACCTTGTCTTCCCGCCCGTCCGCGCAATTGGTTGTCAATCCGGCGGGATTCGTGGCGTTCTGTACCAATTACGTGCAATCCGCCTAATTCTACCACTTCGTCATGTTCGCGGTGGGTGAATTGTTCGTATTCTTCCTTAATTCGGTTGTAAGCCGCTCGCAATTTTTGAATTACTGGGTCGTCAATGGGAGCTTTTTCGGCGGCAACAGCGACTTTTTCTTCGGCTTCTAATTCTGGTAAACTGCGATCGCCATATTCCCGCACCGCCAAATCTACAGCTTCTTTTAATTGCTGTTCTGCTTCTTTCGATAACTGGGTGGGGAAAATTTCTGGCGAAGCTTTCCAAGTCTTAACTTTTTTCCCAGGGACAAAGCCTTGTCCGCCACCGCTTCCTGTAGGTAAGCCAGCAGCCCTTTGAATACCAAAGGTGTCTTCATCTTCTGGCTGGACAATCCGGGGCATAAAATATTCCCGCAGTTTTAGCCGCGCCATATATTCGGAGTTACCACCCAGGATGATATCAGTACCTCTACCAGCCATGTTTGTGGCGATAGTTACTGCTCCTCTACGTCCTGCCTGAGCGACAATTTCCGCTTCCCGTTCTACGTTTTCCGGGCGTGCATTCAGTAACTCGTGGGGAACTTCCATCTGCTTGAGCAGTTGGCTGAGATACTCAGATTTTTCGACGCTGGTAGTACCGACTAACACAGGCCTGCCGAGTTCGTGCATTTCGCCACATTCCCGCGCGATCGCTTGCCATTTACCTGGTTCTGTTTTAAACACCATATCAGACAAGTCTTGGCGCTTTCTGATCCGGTTTGTGGGAATGATTGTGACTTCTAGCTTGTAAATTTTTTCAAATTCGGCTTCTTCTGTCTTGGCTGTTCCCGTCATTCCCCCCAGTTTGGGATAAAGCAAGAACAGGTTTTGATAGGTAATTGTCGCTAGAGTTTGGGTTTCCGGCTGAATTTCTACATGTTCTTTCGCTTCAATGGCTTGGTGCAATCCATCACTCCAGCGTCTTCCGGGAAGCACCCGTCCGGTAAATTCATCAACAATTACTACTTCGCCGTTACGGACAATATAGTTCACATCCTTGAGGAACAGTTCCTTCGCTTTAATCGCATTAAAGACAAAATGCGCCCAAGGATCTTCCGGATCAAATAAATCTGTCACACCCAACAGGTTTTCTGCTTCCGCAAAGCCTTCATCGGTTAACAGCACGTTCCGCGCTTTTTCATCAACCTCATAATGCTCATCTTTTTTGAGAGTGAAGGCGATTTCGGCTGCTTGCAAATATTTTTCCGTTGGTCTTTCTACCTGACCAGAAATAATCAGTGGTGTCCGCGCCTCATCAACTAAAATTGAATCTACCTCGTCGATGACGCAGTAATTAAAGGGGCGTTGTACCACATCTGCCATTGATGTAGCCATGTTATCCCGCAGGTAGTCAAAACCGACTTCACTATTGGTGACATAAGTAATATCACACTCATAGTTTTTCTGGCGTTCGCTGGGTATCATGTTCGACTGAATCAAGCCTACACTCAATCCCAGAAAGCGATGCACCTGACCCATCCATTCTGCGTCCCGACGTGCCAGGTAATCGTTTACGGTAATAACATGTACACCTTTACCAGTTAGGGCATTTAAATAACTTGGCAAAGTTGCCACCAGGGTTTTACCTTCCCCGGTTTTCATTTCCGCAATTTGCCCAGTGTGGAGAATAATACCGCCTAACATCTGAACATCAAAGTGCCGCAGGCCTAAGACTCGCCTTCCTGCTTCCCGAACCACCGCAAAAGCTTCCGGCAGAATATCATCTAAGGTTTCACCTTTGGCAAGCCGTTGTCTAAACTCGCCTGTTTTCCCTTTCAACTCATCATCGGAAAGTGCTTTAATGTCTTCCTCTAAGAGGTTAATTTCCGTAATGTAAGGTTGGTATTTCTTAAGTTTACGAGCGTTGGGATCGCCCAACAAGTTTTTTAGCATGGCAGGTTATGGCACTAAATAAAGGAGGATGGGAATTAAAGTTTTGGCATAGATTATAAGAATTTAACCCAACCCAGCCCTGTTGGTTGTTGATGGGTATAAAATGAGAATTAACTCACAAACAGCAAAAAGGCTGGCCAACCAGTTTACTAAATGATTGGTTTTATTTTCATATCTTATATTTGAACTTTATTAATAGTATCATTTCACCCCCTGCTGGGGCAGAGAACGCCCACCATGCTCAAGTAGCGATTTCACCCATTGGGGCATGGGGCATTGGGTATTGGGCATTGATTATATCTGTGTGTCCTTCCGTCTTCTTAGCTTTGCTCGCTAGAGAAATCAGCTACAATAGAGCGAATTTCATTGGCGTCAATATCTTCTCGGTCAGATTTAGCATAAATTGTTAAGAGCAAAATACTTGTAGGTGACTCAACTTGATAAATGAGACGGTATCCCGCACTTTTACCTTTTTGAATATTGCTGTTGCGGATTCTCACCTTGTAAACAACATACTGCTCGCCTAAACCGCTAATCCTGTCGCCTAAAATATTTCCTTGTTGTAGTTCTTCGATAATCGGTTGAACATCAGAACGAATATTGCGAAATCTTTTATAAAGGTCTCGCAAGTTTTGTTTATATTCAGGAGTTAAATCGATGAAGACCAATGGATGTTCATTCGGCATCAATTCCCTCCCACATTTCCGATAGTGGAATGCGTTGTCCTGCTTTTGCTTGTTGTAAGGCTCTCCTCAAGCTGGCTTTAATTTCCTCAACAGGTATATCGTCAGGATCTAACTCTTCTGCTTCTGCTGGTTCTGGAACTAGTACAATCACCCTGACTTGATGGGGGTAAGTTGTTCCCTGAATTGGCTGATCTAAAATGAGGTTTCCCTGAGCGTCAATTTTTCCAGTTACTTCAATCGCTTTCATCTGCTATCTACTTGATTTTGTTGCAGATCCTAACACTCATTGGGCATGGGGCATGGGGCATTAGGCATTAGTCCCCCTTGTCCCCTTTCCAAATCCTTACGGCGAATTCTCCATCTCCGGACTCAGGCGACGGAAATTATAGTCAGTGGCGCTGGGGTGACAGCTTACACAGCTATTAATTTGCACTGGCTGGGGTAATTTGACTTTGGGATGTAGGGCTTTAAAATAACGAGAATCTTTGACGCGATAAGGTGTTTCTTCGTCTTTACGTTGAGCACGAGAGAAGAATTGCAGATACCTCCATACTAGAATGCGCGGTGGATCGATTAAAGGCTGTAGCTGTGCGCCGTAGTGCTGGGAGTCTTCTAAAAGATTTTTCCAGGTTTGGCTAGGTAAAACGGCTGGCGGTAGGGCTATGTGACAAGTTGCGCAGTTTTCTATATATAATTCTTGCCCCAGTTTATATTGTGCGGGTACTACGTCAACAGTGCCAATTTCTGTGTTGGGGGTAGCGCCTTGGACGTTGCTAGCTAGGGATAACAGCCAACCCATTGCGAGACTCCATGCCAATACTACCAAAAGTAAACCTAAGGGTTGACGTTTTAATTTGTTGCTTTGGCGTAGGCGTAGCCAGCCGTAGGCATCGCGTTTTCCTTTATTACCCAATCTCCGCTTGACAAAATTTGACATTCCTCACATCCCCAAATATTTCCCTATAGCACTGATATCACAGTCTTTGAATCATCACTAGATTCTGGGACGCGGAAAGTTTTGCATATGTTCACCCTGTATGGGAGATATAGATGATTGAGCTATTTGATTACTGCTATTTGAGGAATGTTATGTCATACCATTTTCAGTCCCTCACCCTGTTTACTTTAATATTTTCTTTAACTTGTCCCGTCGCATCAGCAGCAAGTAACCGTCTAGCGCTCAAGGATACTTTAGCCCAAAATACAACTTCTCAAACGCATCAAAACCGTCAAACCCAAGCCGATAAATTATTACAGCAAGGAATTACTCAATTAAAGGCTAATCAGTTTGATGCTGCAATCAAGTCTTTAGAACAAGCATTAAAAATTTATCAACAAATTAAAAACCGTGGGGGAGAAGGGGAAACACTCAAAAATTTAGGAACTGTTTATGTTAATAAGAAAAATAATCCTCAAGCTATTAAATTATATCAGCAGAGTTTAGTAATTGCGCAAGAAATTAAAAACAGAAATTTAGAGGCTGAAAATCTGCTGAATTTAGGTACTGTTCATAACAGCATCAAGCAACCCGATAAAGCATTGGTTTTCTTACAGCAGAGTTTGCTTATCGCCCAAGAGATGAAAAACCGTGAGTTGCAATTTAAGGTTTTACCGCAGTTGATAGAAGCTTATACAGCTAAAGGTGATAGTAAAAAAGTTGAAGAGTATACACAACAATTATTAACTGACTTTCCCGGATTATCAAAATATTTCGTTGGATTTATTTTATTTGGTCAAATATCAGTTAATAATCAGCAAAAAAATTATCCTCAAGCTATTGAAGTAGGTCAACAAGCATTAGAAATATTTCAGGAAACTAAACTAGAACCAGTCGAATTAGATTTGTTTGTCAGTTTAGTTGGTGAAACCTTTAAAGGGATATCACCAGAATTATTACAGACAATTTTTCAAGTTCTAGTTATGGGAGAACTGTTAAATTCCTATGAGGCGATCGCAGATTATCCCAAGGTTATTGTTTTAGGACAGCAATTTAGAGAAATTACGCAAAAACTGAAGGATAATGACTGGAAATTCATGGCCGAAATTTCCCAGGAAGGTAAAACTAAACAATCACCGGATTACTTCAAGAAAAACTTTCAATTAACTAGTGCATTTTTATTGAGTAAGGCCTATGACATTTCTGGTGAATATGCAAAATCTTTGACTTTTGCTCAAGAAGCATTACCCATTGCACGGGAACTCAAAAATGCCGAAATGGAAGCAAATATTTTACTCACTCTCGCGAGTGCTTCTAGTTCCTTAGCCGTATCTGATGCAGAAAATGAAAAAAGTTTAGCTTTCGCGCAACAAGGTTTAAAAATTGCCAAACAACTGAAAAATCTCCAACTCGAATCTGAAGCTTTAAATCGAATAGCTTACATTTATGACAGCTTGGAAGAGTATCAAAAAAGTATTGAGTTTGCTTCGGCTAGTTTAGAAATAGCTAAAAAAAGTAAAGAGCCTTCGGCAATTATTCAACCTTTATTTACATTAGCTGTTACTTATATAAATTTAGGAGAATATCAAAAATCTAATCAATTGGCACAAGAAGCATTAAGTACAGCACGAAAATTAAAAAATCTCCCAGAATTTGAAGGAATATCTCTGGTGTTTTTGAGTATCAACCATTTTATTAAAAGCGACTATCAAAAAACTATTGCTTTTGCTCAAGAAGGTTTAAATCTAATACCAAAAATCAAGATTCCTTACTATAAACAGCAGTTGTTAATGCTGAATAATCTGTTTATAGGTATAGGACATGGTGGTTTGAATGATAATCAAAAAGCTATTGATTACTTGCAAAAAAGCTTGCAAGTAGTTAGGGATACTAAAGAAGTCAAAACGGAATCACAGATATTAGTATTTTTAGGGGGATTTTATCGACGGACTAAACAATATCAGCAAGCAATTGATACTTATAATCAAGCTGCGGCTCTAGCTGATCAAATCAATTCTTCGGGTAGTAGAGCGGTATTATATGCAGGTTTAGCACGCACATATCGAGAATTAAATCAGCCAACTACGGCGATAACTTATTATCAAAAAGCAATTAACGATATCGAAAAGGTGCGGGAAAAAAATCGTGGTTTATCACGAGAATTACAATCATCGCTTCTACAAGCAATTCAAGATGCTGATAGAACTAGTATTACTGATATATACCGGGAATATGCCAATTTATTGATGTCCCAAGGGCGGAATGTAGAAGCTGGTCAAGTGTTAGAATTGTTAAAGGTACAAGAATTAAGCGAATTTGCTAATCGCAAACCTAGCACTACTCCTAAGCCAATAGCACAAACTCCCACTGAAGCGAAGATTATTAAAAATTATGGTAGTTTGATTGCTTTTGGGCAAAAGTTTGATGAATGTCAAAAAACCAATTGTCCAGAAAAAACTAAATTAGCTGATGAACGAGATGCTTTGATTTCGGAATTTAATCAGAGGATTCAAAACCTAGAGAAAAATGTCCGCGATCGCCTTGCTAAAGACAGAGGTACTTTAGATGCGCAAGACTTACGCAGTGTGGGTAAGAAAATTGTCGAATCTCAGGAAAGTACAGTTTTAATTAATGTCTTTGTAGTTGAGGATAAAACTTGGATTTGGTGGGTATCTAAAGGTGGTGTAGTTAAAAGTGTCGAAGTTCCTGTAAGCGAACCAAAAATTCGGGAGACAGTGAATAAATTCCGCAGATTGTTACAAAATCCTAATTCTAATATCCAAGAATTAAAAGCCACAGGAAAACAACTTTACGATTGGTTAATTAAACCAGTAGAACCAGAATTAAAAGCCAATAAAATTCAAAATCTGGTATTTTCGTTGGATCGGGCTGCACGTTATATTCCCATAGGCGCTTTATTTGATGGTCAACAATACCTGATTGAAAACTATAATATTTCTACAGTGTTATCTGCGGGGTTAACAGATACCGAATCCCGTCTACCTTCAGGAAAAGCAAATACTAAAGTTTTGGGCTTAGGTTTATCTAACGCTGTACCAGGGTTTAATCCTTTACCTAATGTCCCCACCGAATTAGACGCCATTATTCGCCAAACACCCAGCGATCAAAATGGTATTTATCCAGGAAAAAAATACCTGAATAAAGAATTTGATTATCGGACTTTGCGAGATAATCTCAAGGGACATAATATTTTGCACATTGCGACTCATGGTGTATTTGTTCCTGGAAAACAAGATGATTCTTATTTGGTATTAGGAACAGGAGAAAAATTACCAATTCCCCAAATTGATAACTTAGAAGATTTAAGCGATGTACATTTAGTAGTACTTTCAGCTTGTGAAACTGCGCTGGGAGAAACTGCAAAAGATGGGATAGAAATTCCTGGTGTCAGCTTTTATTTCCTCAACCGTCGCGCTAAGGCGGTAATGGCTTCTTTATGGTTGGTAGATGATGCTAGTACTAGTTTGTTGATGCAGCAATTTTATGCAAATTTAGCCAAAGATAATCAACCGACAAAAGCCCAAGCTTTGCGTCAAGCACAATTGAGTTTGTTGCGTGGTAATAATACTGCAAATTCAAGTGGTGATAGGGGTGCGATTAATGTGGAACCAGTACCTGGTACATCAACAAAACCAGGTAGAAATATCACGAATTATTCCCATCCATATTATTGGGCACCATTTATTTTAATTGGCAATGGACTGTAGATAATTCGTAATACTTCTCTTCTCCCAAGGGGAGACGCGCAAGGGACGAGACGCTCCGCGTAGCTTGCTTCCCCGAAGGGGTACGACTTTGCTCAGTACAAGTTCCTGATTCGTAATTCGTCATTGCGAATGTAGCAAAGAGAAGCAATCGCGAGGGCTGGGATTGCTTCTTTTTGCTATGCAACGCTACCGCGAACGAGAGGCGAACGCGAACGCTTCGCTCACAATGACAGTTATAATTCAACTCAGTTGTGGTAGGTGCGATCGCCAATTTTGCCTTAAGTTGCGTAGGTTGGGTTGAGGAACGAAACCCAACATTTCCAGGAGTTTGTTGGGTTTCACTTCGTTCAACCCAACCTACAATTATCCTTAACTGAACCGTATTGAGTTATAATTCAACTCAATTGTGGTAGCTGCGATCGCCAATTTTGCCTTAAGCTAACTTATTCACCAGTCTTTGATACTCATGAATGAGGCTCGGAAGCTCATGAATGAGCCTCAGAAGCTCATGAATGAGGCTCAGAAGCTCGTGAATGAGGCTCAGAAGCTCGTGAATGAGGCTCAGAAGCTCGTGAATGAGGCTCGGAAGCTCGTGAATGAGGCTCAGAAGCTCGTGAATGAGGCTCGGAAGTTCATTAATGAGGCTCAGAAGTTCATTAATGAGGCTCAGAAGTTCATTAATGAGGCTCGGAAGCTCGTGAATGAGGCTCAGAAGTTCATTAATGAGCCTTTGATATTTGTTTACCTGCTTTTTTGGCTAGTACTTGGGTTATTCTATCTTGCGTTTGCCCCAATTCAGCCTGAAGCCAATTCTCAACCAAAGAATCTGACATCCTTTACCCGCATTTCTCACAAGCAGTAGGGGCGGGTTAAGCGAGATAGTCGTGAATAATGGAATCATATCTGTGAACCCGCCCCTACTGAAGTAGACTCAGGATATGCAAAGAAATTTAGTCATCTAAAGATGATTTTCGCTATGAGCAAGGAACTTCAGTTCCTTGCGGTACTGTCCCTACTAACACCAAATCTGCACAACACGCCCTTGCAATTGTTGCCCTAACCAAGGTGTATTACTAGAAAGTGTATGCAAATTTTTACTTTCAACTTTCCAACTCTGCTGCGGATCGAATAGGGTTAATTCTGCTTTTTGATTTGCTGTCAACGCAGTTAACTTTTGTCGCAAACATTCTGCTGACTTTGTACTCAAAGCACGCCATAATTCTAAAGCTGTAAATTCTCCAGTCTCAACTAGATGTTGCCATAATAAAGGTAATGCTAACTCTAAGCCAATTGCTCCCGGTGGTGCTTCTGCAAAGGCTTGGACTTTTTCTTCATAGGTAAAGGCTGCATGATCGATCGCGATCGCATCGATGATTCCTGTACGTACCCCTTCCCGTAACGCTGCCATATCTTTAGGAGTACCCAAGGGTGGATCTAAATGCAAGCTGGTGTGATAACTCTTAACAGCTTTGGTATCTAATAATAAATGCATCCAGGTAGTACTAGCGGTAATTGGTAAACCAGATGCCTTAGCTGAAGCAATTAATTCTACACTGCGTGCCGTAGAAACACGCATAATATGTACGTGAGAATTACCGATGCTGGCGACTAATTCTAATAAAGATGCGATCGCAGATGTTTCTGCACTTTCTGGTATTGGCGGTAAACCAAACCGCAATGCATCGGCACCTTCGCGCATAACTCCATTCACAGCCAATTGGCGATCGCAAGCCCAAAAAGCCACTGGTTTAGCAAAAGGCAGTAAATATTCTAACACCCGCCTTACCAGCCCCAAATTCTCTCTTGGCTGCCCATCAGTAAAGCCAATAACACCAGCAGTCGCTAAATCTGCCAACTCCGTTAACTGCTTCCCCGCCAAATCCAAAGTCATCGCCCCCCAAACTTGCAACTGGGGTAAAACAGAAGACACAGAAGCAATTTCCCTTTCCCTCACCTTCTGCAACTGTGCCACAACTGCCGGGTTATCAATCGCGGGAGATGTATTAGGTAAAATACTAACTCTGGTAAAGCCACCCGCCGCCGCCGCTTGCAACAGAGAACAGAGGGTTTCCCGTTCTTCAAACCCTGGTTCACCAGAGTGGCTGTACAAATCCACTAACCCCGGCCCTAGAACTAAACCCCGACAATCTCTAATTTGAGTATCAGAACTAACATCGGTAATATGAGATGCGATCGCTTGAATATAATTATCAGCAATTAGCACATCCGCTATTTGGTCGGTTCCAGAAACCGGATCTATCACCCGTACTTGTTGTAGCAATTCAGTTGTCATGTGAGCTATCAGCTATTATTTATCAGTGCTTTAACTGTTAGTCTATTTTCATCTAGGAAATTCCAGAATTAAATTATCCAATTTGTCAGAGCAAAATAGGCAGGGGGCAGGGAGCAGGGAGCAGGGGGAATAATATTAGGTAATTCATTGTCTGGAAGTCCCTTAAGTCATCTTTAGAGGACTAGATGTGCATCAAAATTCTTAGTCTACTAAAGTAGACTTGAGCTATTAGCCTGGGAATTCATGCCCAGGCGGGCGAAGAAGCCTTAATGCACATTCATCTATAGGTTTCTCTCCCCTGCCCCTTTTCCTCTTCCTTAACACCAATCTCTACAATGCTCCAGCAGCTGTTTTATCAAATACCCCACCACCTAAGTGAGTAGTAATATTCATCGCTTGCAGCACTGGTAAACCATCCGGGCCAGATGGATAATCGATGACACTAACTGCACCATTACCCTGGCGGAAATTCCAGAAGTTATCTGCGGGTAAACCCAGAATATGACATAGTAAAGTTTTGTTAGTAGCATCGTGAGCTACGACTATGCCTGTTTTGAGTTGGCTTTGAGCTGCGGCTTGCACAATGGCTTGCCAAGCTGCAACACTGCGTTCCCATACTTGTTGTAAATTTTCCCCTTCTGGCATTTGCACCTCGGCGGGAACTGTGCGCCAGCGTTCCAATTCACCGGGAAATTCTTGTTCGATTTCTACTTCTAATTTTCCTTCCCAAAGTCCGTGGCTAATTTCTCGTAAACCATCTTGCAATTCCAACTTTATACTAGGATGGTGCTGCAAAATAATCTCTGCTGTTTCTTTGGGACGTTGCATAGAACTGCTAACAGCGAAATCAATAGCCACATCTTTCAGAAATTCTCCGGCTTTTTGCGCCTGACTTCTGCCGTTGTCGTTGAGGGGAACGTCAATTTGTCCTTGAAATCTAGTTTGGCGATTCCACTCTGTTTCCCCATGACGTACCAGTAATAATCTCACGCCTTCATGTCCTGGTCTCAATGAAGGCAAAATTTCGCCTGTATGTTGTGTTTGATTTAAAGACTCTAGCTGGACTGCATCTGCCAAACCGCCAGCAAAATTTAAAATTGTGATACCACAATTAGATTGCTGTATGGAATGGTAGCGACTGGGGGGAATGCCTAAAGCTGTGCTGATTAAAGCGCGATTAATGCCGTTATGCCCCACAATCAAAATAGTTTCGCCTTGATGATGGGGTAATATTTCTTGCCAAAATTCTTGAGCTTGGGCGTATAAAGACACAACAGGGAAATGTTCTTTAGTTCCCTGTGCATCTTCTAGCAACATCCGCAGTTCGTCAGGATGTTCGTGCCAAGTTTTATAATCTTCAGCATACTTTTCCTTGACCTCAGATGTGAGCATTCTCTCCCACAAAGGCAAGTCTATTTCCAACAATTTATCAGAAGTTTGGATAACAGCAGCTTTTCCCGTAGCATTGGCTAATTCATGATGAATAATTTCTGCTGTCTGTTTTGCCCTTTGTAAAGGACTGCTGTAAATGGCGTTGAATGAAATATTACTGAGGGCCTTGCCTAATTTGGTAGCATCATTCTGACCTTTTTGAGTCAATTGTGACGCATCAATGCGTCCTTGAATACGCCGCTCGGTGTTATAGCTACTTTGACCGTGGCGTACAATGATGACTCTTGTCATCTATCTTGCCCTCCTCTATCTAAAGGACTAATTTTACTGCAAACTGGGTAAGCAGAATTATCAATATACAGCGTCTTGCAGTTAGGAAACTCCAAAATATAAATTATCGAAGAAAGCAACAATCTCTGCTTCACTGCTTCTTGATCAATCTTGCCAAGGTGTAGTCGGTGCATCTGGATCGTCTGAAGGTGCAGTGGGAATTGATGAATTATTTTGCCTAATAGTATTTTTAGTAATATAAGTGCTCAACTGCTCAAATGCGATTAAAGCCTCAGTTGCAGTTTGATAGCGTTGCTTATAGTCTTCCAATACCATTTGGCTGAGAATTTCTGCTAAGGGTTCGCTGACTTCTACTTTATCTCTCCATTGCAACTCTCCCTCACTATCCCTTTTAAATTCGTGAGGGGAAATACCAGTCAAGGCTTTGATGCCAATCATCCCCACTGCATAGATGTCACTACTATATTGGGGGCGACCAAAACATTGTTCGTTGGGTGCATAACCTTTAGTGCCAATGCCAATGGTGAAGGGGGTGTGTTCTTGATTTTCCATTGGCGGCGCAGATACGTCTTTGACTGCACCAAAGTCGATTAACACGAGTTTCCAGTCAGAATGGCGACGAATAATGTTGCTAGGTTTAATATCGCGATGAATTACTTTATTTTCATGGACAAATGCTAATGTTTGCAATAAATCTCTTAAAGTATCGATGACAGTGTTTTCCGATAGGGATTGACCAGGAGATAATTCTTGGCTTAATGGATGACCTAATATATATTCTTGAACTAAATAAAATTCTTCATTCTGTTCAAAATAAGCTAATAATTGGGGAATTTGCGGATGTGTACCCAATCTTTCTAATGTTTGCGCTTCAGAATTAAATAAACGTCTGGCTAGTTGCAATCCTGTGGATTTAGTATTAGCAGGTTTGAGCTGTTTAACTACACAACGGGGATTTCCCGGACGATGGGTATCTTCTGCAATGTAAGTCTCGCTAAAGCCACCAGAACCGAGGACTTTGACAATTCTATAGCGTCCGCCAAGAATTGTGCCAGCTAAGGCTAAATTCCGTTGCTGGAGAAGGTCTTGCAAGTCATCTTGTTGACTGATAATTTCTTGCACTACTGGCGAAGATTGATGTTTGCGAAATATATCGATTAATTGCCGTTTTTTAATACTTTCTCTAACTATTTCAGTTCCTAGATAAGTGAAGCCACTAAACGCGATCGCAATTATGGGTATGGTTGTGGGGAAAATTAAATTGCCCGATGTAAATAATACATAGCTGATACCGCCCCAAATCGTTGCTAGTCCCAGGCTAGAGATAAATCGCGTTATCCCGCGCTTGCTTCTGGTAAACAGGAGTATGCCACCCCCAACTAGAACTAGTACAAATAAACCGCGTAATGGGGGACTAGTTATGCCTTGGGCGATCGCTTTATCGTACATTAAGGTAGCGATCGCATTGGCATGAATTTCTACTCCAGACATGCGTTCGGGATATAGCCAGTTACTTCCAGTCGCTACTGCATAAAAATCATTGCCTAACTGGGCTGTAGCGCCAATAATCACAATTTTATTTTGGAAAACCTTACCCCTTTGCAAATAGTTTTGCCAATTTTCTGGGTCGAGTAAATACCAAAAGGGAATCTGTTCAAATGTCCCCGCCGGGCCCCAAAAATGAATGTGATCGCCCTTGGGTCGAGGATAATTAATTTGCGCTGCTCTCAGTACTGCTTCATCAAAAGAAGGTACCTTATCAGTAATTAAATCATTTGCTGTTAATAACTGCGTATACTCACTGGCTAAACGATGAATTTTGCCATCTACTTCTATGGGAAAATTTACCGTCCCGATTGATACTGAACCTTTATGAAACATCCGCTGCGGTTGTGTTAGCTGGACGAAGGTTCCTTGATGGGTTTGAAAGTTCTCGTACAGCGCAGCTAAAGTCACTTTACCACCGTATTTTTCTAAGGCTGCTTGCAATTGGCGATCGTCCGCCGGGCCATAACTACTTGGAGTATCAAATACAACATCTACTGCAACAGCCTTGGCACCAGCCTGCACCAATTTTTCAATAACTTGGGCATATGCAGCACGTTTAAATGGAAAAGATTTCAGTGGTTCCAGGTAAGCATACTGTTGTGGATTTGTTTTATAGTACTGTTCAGGGACTGATACAGACTGATTGTCGATTGCCAAAATCACAATGTCTTCTGGAGGATCTACTGGCCCCCGCAACTGAAAAAAAGTCGAAATCGCCTGACTTTCCATCAATTGCACCATACCCATACCAGAAGTACTCAGCATTGCTGCACCAATTGCTGAAGCACCAGTCAACAGATGACCCAACCAAGTTATCAACTTGGAACGGTAAGTTGAAGTGGTCGAAGTTGCTTTTGTCGGTTTACTTAACCGCCCATTGGCAGCAGAGACATCTTGTTTAGTTGCGGTAGAGGTAGGTTCTTCTGCCATATCGTGTTATTGAATGATTAAGGTACAACAACTTTTATTTATTCAGACCCTGTTTTAGTGCAACCACATTGAAATCTGACTTAAATGAGAAACTTATACATTTGTTATCTATCGATTATTTTCCCCCAAATTTCTATTAATATCGCTACTTTGCTTACCTCTAGTTATTTTTACAATCCTGACCTCATTCTTGCAAACAGCTGCAAGCTGTAATGTTCCCAAGAACCCAGCTAAAAATGCTTGGCCTTTACACTTGCTTGAGATGAGATCTACCCCACCCAAAATCTATACCCCCAATAGCGAGTTGAGTGCGCAAGGCTTGTCAGTTGTCATTTGTCAGCAGCTTTATTTTAGCCAATGACATCAGTATTAGTGACGATCGTAGCATCACCCAGAAGGTCAGTTATTTTGGCATCTGGTTTCATAGCCCTCCCTGAGTTAACGATCTCAATATATATTTGCCATTGACTACTGACAAAATCCTTATCTACTAGTGGCGTGAGGATTTTTAACAGAAGTTTATTTTTAGCAACTTCTGTCACTGCTGCAACACCGATATACCACAAAAATTGTGTCCTGTTGATGATGGCAAAAATTAGAGATGCGCATTAGCCTACCTTCTCCCCTACTAGTTGCACTATACCTCTTTAGGAGTAAACTGAACTGTTATACAGTTAAGATTACTGTTATTAAGTCTAATTTATTGGTAGATTTTGATCGTAGGGTAACGCTTGTAGTACCTGAGATGCAAAACTAAGAGCCTCCAGGATATGCTCTAATGTTGCCACCATTATTAATGAATTAAAAGGGGTTAAGATAAAAGCTATACATGAAGATACACTTTATAGATATTAGCAAATTGGGCGATTGATAATTGCTATAATCTATTGTTCAATCTAAAATTCTTTTCTATTATTTAGGTGTAATTTTTTATGGTATCTCCTATGAATCGTCTGTCTATTTTTGTAGACGGAAACAATATGTTCTATGCTCAGCAAAAAAATGGCTGGTTTTTTGACCCCAGGCGAGTATTAGAATATTTTAAAAACGAACAACAAGAAACAACCTTAATTAATGCCTTCTGGTACACTGGCTTAAAAGACCCACAAGATCAACGAGGTTTCCGCGATGCTCTGATTAGTTTAGGATATACAGTCCGCACGAAAATTCTCAAAGAATATTATGATGATTCTTCTGGGAGGTACTCGCAAAAAGCTAATCTAGATATTGAAATTGTTGTAGATATGTTCAATACAGTAGACCAATACGATAGAGTAGTTTTATTTAGCGGCGATGGCGATTTTGAACGGGCAATTGAACTATTACGCTCAAAAAATACACATATTACTGTAGTTTCCACAGAAGGCATGATCGCCAGAGAATTACGTAATGCTACTGATAGATATATAGATTTGAATGATATTAGAGACCGCATAGAAAAAACTGAAGCCTAATATAGTTAATAAATATTTACAAATGTAAATAGTAAAAAACCTAAAATCAAAGTGTAGTTATAGCAAAAAGTCCACCCTAAACTAAACAAAGAGAAAATGAGCAGCCAACCAGAGCGAATTATCATATTTGATACGACATTGCGCGATGGCGAACAATGTCCGGGAGCGACCTTAAATATAGATGAAAAGCTAGTAATAGCCAAGCAGTTGGCGCGGCTTGGGGTAGATGTAATTGAAGCGGGTTTTGCATTTGCAAGTCCGGGAGATTTTGAAGCTGTCAACAAAATCGCCCAAGTCGTCGGTACAGAAAATGGCCCGGTAATCTGTAGTTTAGCCAGAGCCAAGCATGATGATATCAAAGCCGCAGCCGCAGCGATTAAACCAGCAGCGAAAGGCAGAATTCACACATTTATCGCCACATCTGATATTCATCTCAAGTACAAGCTGAAAAAAACCAAGTCAGAAGTAATTGCGATCGCCGAAGAAATGGTCGCCTATGCCAAAAGCTTCACCGATGATGTAGAATTTTCCCCAGAAGATGCCGGACGCTCCGATCCAGAATTTTTGTACCAAGTATTAGAAAGAGCGATCGCAGCTGGTGCAACAACAGTTAATATTCCCGATACTGTGGGTTACACAACCCCCAGCGAATTTGGGGCAATAATTAAGGGGATAAAAGAAAATGTCCCCAACATTGACAAAGCGATTATTTCCGTTCACGGACATAACGACCTAGGTTTAGCCGTTGCTAACTTCTTGGAAGCAGTCAAGAATGGCGCGAGACAATTAGAATGTACCATCAACGGTATTGGCGAACGTGCAGGTAATGCCGCTTTAGAAGAATTGGTAATGGCGTTGCATGTCCGGCGACAATATTTTAATCCCTTCTTGGGTAGACCAGCCGATTCTGAACAATCTCTGACAAATATCGACACCAAGGAAATTTATAGATCTTCACGCCTGGTGTCTAATTTAACCGGGATGCTAGTGCAGCCAAATAAAGCCATAGTCGGGGCTAACGCCTTTGCCCACGAATCCGGCATTCACCAAGATGGTGTATTAAAGAACAAGCTGACCTATGAAATTATGGATGCCCAATTGATTGGTTTAACAGACAATCAAATCGTCTTGGGTAAACATTCTGGAAGAAACGCTTTCCGCACCCGCTTAAAAGAATTGGGCTTTGAACTTTCTGAAAGCGAATTGAATAAAGCCTTTGTCAGATTCAAAGAAGTTGCTGATAAAAAGAAAGAAATCTCCGATTGGGATTTAGAAGCGATCGTCAACGATGAAATTCAACAAGCCCCGGATTTGTTTAAAGTAGAATTGGTGCAAGTTTCCTGTGGAAGCAACGCCCAACCTACCGCCACAGTCACCTTGCGCACTCCCGAAGGTCAAGAATTAACCGACGCCGCCATTGGTACCGGGCCTGTGGATGCAGTTTATAAGGCAATTAACCGTGTAGTTAACGTACCTAACCAGTTGATTGAGTTTTCTGTACAATCAGTTACAGCAGGTATTGATGCGATTGGCGAAGTAACTATCAGGTTAAAGCATGAATCGCGCATATTCTCAGGTCATGCAGCCAATACAGACATTATTGTAGCTTCGGCGCAGGCTTACGTGAATGCACTGAATAGGTTGTATGCTTCTTTGCAAAGTAAAGAAAAGGCGGAAGAAGCAACTCCCCAAAAAGTCTAGATAAATCTTAACTTTTAGCCCTTGCAATTATTCTTAATTGGAGAATTGCAAGGGTTATTTTTATGGTAGATAAACGTTTTCACACAATCAATTATGCTGTAATCTCTTATTATCTGTGGTTCATAAATTAATTTTTAACCGCAGAGGGCGCACCAGATGCAGAGAGAAATACCCATATTTTTTGCTTTAAAAGCAGAGTTTGGATGGAGAGTGGGGGGAAGTTGCTGTGACTAGAGGAATTTGAATAATAAACTCTGTACCTTGTCCTAAAGATGAGACGCAATGCAAACTGCCAGCGTGAATTTCTGTGATAATTTGATGACTAATTGCTAATCCTAAACCTGTACCTTTGCCTTCTGATTTCGTGGTAAAGAAAGCATCAAATAATTGCGATCGCACTTCTTCTGACATTCCTGTACCATTATCGGCAATTTGGATAATTATATAATTATCCTCGCTACTAGTAGTAATTGTAATTACATTCGGATGCTCAACTAGATCGACAAAACTTTTGTCTTTATTTGATTCTTCTAAAGCATCAATCGCATTGGCGAACAAATTCATCAAAACTTGGTTGATTTGTCCCATGTAACACTCAACTTGAGGCAAGTTACCATAATGCTTGACAACTTGAATAGCGGGACGATTTGCTGTAGCTTTGAGACGATGTTTTAAAATCATCAGAGTAGTGTTAATTCCCTGATGAATATCGGCGGTTTTTTTATCAGTTCCATCTATGCGCGAGAAATTGCGCAACGATTCCATAATTTCTTGAATGCGATCGCAACCCAACTGCATCGAAGAAATCATTTTGGGTAAATCTGTTAATAAAAATTCTAAATCAATAGCTTTTGCTTGCTTTTCAATTTCCTTACCAGGTTCGGGAAATTGTTGGCGGTAAAGGTTAAGTAAATTAATTAAATCTTGGATATAGTCGTTAGCCAGAGACAAATTACCAGAGATAAAATGTACGGGATTATTTACTTCATGGGCGACACCTGCAACTAATTGTCCTAAAGAAGAGATTTTTTCTGTATGCACTAATTTGGCTTGAGTGCGGTGCAATTTTTGTAAAGCTTGTTCTAGTTTACTTGCTTGTTGCTGCTGGAAATATTTTTCTATCTGTTGACGTTGGATAGTTTCATGTTCGAGATTAGCTAAAGCTACTGTTCTTTCAATTGCTGTTGTCTCTAAGGAAATTATTAATGCTAATCCTAAAATTGCAAAGGTGACGATACCAATAGTTGTAGCTAGCGCAGCAGCATCAACAGTCATCGCTGAAGGTGTATGTAATACTGCGATCGCATGAAAGCTAGTAGCGGTCATTCCGGTATAATGTACGCTGGGGATAGCTGCACCCATAATCATGGCACTGACTATTTTCTGCCTTCTATAAGCCAGAGTATGCCGATCGGGTAGATGAAATGCTAACCATAAAGCTGCGAAAGAAACGATAAAGGCGATCGCTACGGAAATTCCTACTAATAGATAGTTGTAATGAATACTCGCATTCAGACGCATCGCCACCATTCCCGTGTAGTGCATGGTGGTGATACCCAGCCCCATCAACAGACTACCAGCAAGTAAATTAGAAATATCCATCACTTCGCGACTGACAACAAATAAAGCACAGCCTGAGGCGAAAATAGCTGCGAAAATTGATATCAGCACAGTGAAGATATCGTATTTTATCGGAATTGGTAAATGAAAGGCTAGTATACCGACAAAGTGCATAGACCAAATACCAGTTCCCATTGCGATCGCACCGCCAATTAACCAGCCGATTTGCGCGTAACCTGTTGATGTGCGCACTCGTTCAGCTAAATCCAAGCTGGTGTAAGCAGCCAGTAGTGCGATCGCTATTGAAAGAATTAATAATCGAATGTCATAACTACCAGTTATAAGTGTACTCATACAATGAATTTATTTTTTCTTCAAGCAAAATTAATCATCAGCACGGGTGCCAATTTTATAAAGAAAAAATAAAGAAAATATGAGCTTTTAAAAAATTAATAATTGCTCAATAAAAAACCAATCCTTATAATTCCCATTTTCTCACAAAAAATCACAACTAATCTTTATCTTGTGTTTGCTTTATTTAATTATGTCCAACAGTAATTACCCTAATACTGAGTAGCGTGAGAATGTAACCGCATCATCATTTTTTCTGGTGCTGCTAAGTTTTTAAACCCACAACGTCGGTATAAGCCATGAGCATCTTTGGTTCCTAAAAACCATTTGGGAACATCTTGTAATTCTGGATATCCCAAAATGTACTGGACAAACCATTTGCCTAAACCTTGTTTGCGATAAGGCTCAAGAATAAACACATCTTTTAACAAAGCAGAAGTAGCATAATCAGTAATTACCCTAGCAAAACCTACTTGTTGTTCATCTTCGTAAAGTCCGAAGCATAAAGAATTTTGAATTGATTTTTCTAAAATTTCTAAGGGCATATTTTCTGCTAAATCAGCACTGCAAAGAAAATTATGAATCATGGGGATATTCAGTTTAGATTTATCTAGGCTGATATAAAATCTATGTTTTAAATCTTCATTCATAGCGACCTCAAGATATTTACCGATAAATTTATCTGAGATATGTAGATGCAAATGATGAAACTACTGAAACGTTAGCTGAATCAAAGAGGCTATATTCAGCAAGAGCAGGGATATATCTATTATTAATTATGAATCAAATAGGTACCACATCTTGGAATTTAGTTTTGGATACCTTCAAAAAAATTTGGGGCTATGATGATTTTCGTTCCCCACAGGGAGAAATTGTCAGCAGTTTATTAGCTCAAAAAGATGCCTTAATTATTATGCCCACAGGCGGGGGAAAGTCGATTTGTTTTCAACTTCCTGCACTGCTCCAAACAGGATTAACTTTGGTAGTTTCCCCATTAGTGGCGTTAATGGAAAATCAAGTACAGGAACTACGACAGTTAAACCTCAGCGCCGCATTGTTGCATAGCGAATTACCAGCATCCCAACGTCGTTTAACAATGCAAGCATTAGCACAACAGAAACTCAGGTTATTATATTTATCACCAGAAACTTTACTGAGTGCGCCAGTTTGGGAAATTTTATCTCAGCCGCAATTGCAGATTAACGGCATCATTCTCGATGAAGCCCATTGTTTAGTGCAGTGGGGTGAAACCTTTCGTCCAGCTTATCGCAGATTAGGTGCAGTGCGCCCAGCTTTACTGAAATCGAAACCAGTCGGAACGAAAATTAGCGTAGCAGCTTTTACCGCCACTGCTGACCCTGTGGCGCAAAAAACCATCGCCACAGTTTTACAATTACAACAACCAGATATTTATCGTCTCAATCCCTACCGTGCGAATCTGCATCTTAACGTCTGCATAGCTTGGACTCCGAGAGGGAGAAAGCAGAAATTACGCAAATTTATCCAAAATCGACCGCAACAAGCCGGATTAGTCTATGTGCGCACCCGCCGTGATAGCGAGACTTTAGCCGCATGGTTTACGGAAATGGGTTATGCTACAGCTGCGTACCATGCTGGGTTGAGTGCAACAGAACGCCGCGCTGTGGAAACTAGCTGGTTAAGTGGTAAGATGCCGTTTGTGGTATGTACCTGTGCATTTGGTATGGGGATTAATAAACCAGATGTACGTTGGGTTATACATTATCACGCACCCTTGCTGCTTTCGGAATATGTGCAAGAAATTGGGCGCGCTGGGAGAGATGGGAAACCAGCCGAAGCTTTAACGTTAATCAGCGAACCCACAGGATGGTTAGATGGGGAAGATAAGCAGAGACAGGAGTTTTTTGAACAACAAATGCGATCGCAACAACAAACTGCACAGCAATTAATCAAAAAACTACCCAAACGAGGAGAAGTGAATACTGTAGCGCGACAATTTCCCCAAGGTGCGATCGCTCTTTCTTTACTCCATAGTAGCGGTCAATTAAACTGGCTTGACCCATTTCATTATCAAATTCAGCCAGGAGTCAACAAACAACCAGTAAACCAACTTGCAGCCGCCAAGCAAATGCATCAATATTTACATAGTAAACATTGTCGCTGGCAATTTTTATTAACCGCCTTTGGTTTTGACAAAGAAGCAGCTAACTGGCGTTGTGGACATTGCGATCGCTGTTTATTAATTCGTAGTTCGTAATTAAAATATAAAAGGTGGAACTCAGTTCCACCTTAACAAAAGGAAAGTACCAAAATCTCAGCTACCAATCAATAGACTTCATCATGAGTGCCAATATCAATTAGCACAATTTCCTCTTCACCTGAGTCCGGATTTTCTGCGAAATTGAAAACAATACGACAATCATACTCCACTGAACAAGCCCAAGCCCCAGACAACTTGCCTTTAAGCTTATGGGTCTGCAATAGTGGATCAAATGGATCGGCTGTTAAAATTGCCAATCTTTCTTCAATTTGCTGTTCTAATTCTGGTTGTCGTCGTACCAATCGCTTAAATGCTCGTTTAAACGATGATGTCAGAACCAGATTTCTCATTTGCGTAACTCATCCATGATTTGACTCAGGGTTCCCCGAAAAATCTTACCAGATGCGTATTCTACCTGCGCTTGAGCGATATTCGCCGCAATTGCATCACGACGACGTTCTTTGAGTCGATGACGTATCACATCAATTAATGCTTCTTGTTCATCTGCTGATAAGTTTTCAACGCTTTCTAGAATTTGATTAAACCTGGAGATTTGGGTCATTATTGTTACCTTTTAATGACTAAAACTGGCGTAAAAAGCGCAAATCGCTGGCGTATAAACGACGAATATCATCCATTTGATGTAAAACCATCGCAAAACGTTCTACACCAAAACCAGCCGCAAACCCAGTATAAATTTCTGGGTCATAACCTACAGATTTTAAAACATTCGGATCGACCATCCCACAACCCATCACTTCCAGCCAGCGACCATTCCATTGCAAATCCACTTCCGCAGAAGGTTCGGTAAAGGGGAAGTAACTTGCACGGAAGCGAATTGGTAAATCGCCAAATATAGCTTGTAAAAATACCTTAATTGTGCCTTTGAGGTCTGTAAATGTTAACCCCTCATCAATGGCTAAAAGTTCTATTTGATGGAAAACGGCTGAGTGTGTCGCATCGACGTTATCCCGGCGATAAACTCGTCCTGGCGCTACTACCCGAATTGGCGGTTCTTCAGTTTCCATGTAACGAATTTGGACTGAGGATGTGTGAGTCCGCAGCAGATTACCATCAGGCAAGTAGAATGTATCTTGCATATCGCGGGCGGGATGGTCAGGCGGAGTATTCAACGCCTCAAAATTGTAATAATCTGTTTCCATTTCCGGCCCTTGCGCCACAGTGTAGCCCATGCCCACAAAAATATCCAGCGCCCGGTCAATAATACCATTGAGGGGGTGAATTCGACCTTGGGGGCTGAAAATTCCTGGCATAGTTACATCCAGTGTTTCCGCTTCTAACTGGGCTTGAATTTGCGCAGTTTCTAAAGCGGTGCGCTGCTTATCTAAACTATCTTGTAAAGATTCTTTAACAGTATTGGCGATCGCTCCAATTTTCGGGCGTTCTTCTGCACTCATCTGCCCCATACTGCGCAAAAGTGCCCCTAGTTGCCCTTTTTTACCCAGATAGCTGACTCTGAGTTCTTCTAGGCGTTCTAAGGTATCAGCAGCTGCGATCGCTTGTTCTCCTTCCTGCCGTAGTGCTAAAAGTTGAGCCTCTAAATTGCTAGTCATTAGTTAATACTCAAGAGTCAATGGTCAATAGTCAATCGTCCAAATTTTTGGACTTGTCGGCAAATAACCCTAGTAGTATGCCATTAAATCACCCAAGGTCAGAGTTAAAACCAAACCTCTGTTTACCAGTTTATAGGGGATTCAGTGTTTGCATCTGTTTTTTGTCTGCTATTTGTGACCCTCGACATTGACAAATGGCCAATAACAAATAACTAATGACAAATGACCCATGACAAATGACCAATCACCATGAAATTACTCATTAGCAATGATGACGGAGTTTCTGCTTTAGGTATTCGTACCTTAGCCAACAGTTTAGCAGAGGCTGGCCATGATGTGACTGTAGTTTGCCCAGACCGAGAGCGATCGGCCACTGGTCATGGATTAACCTTACACCAACCAATTCGCGCTGAAATTGTCGAGTCAATTTTTCATCCAAATGTCAAAGCTTGGGCTTGCGATGGTACGCCCTCAGACTGTGTGAAATTGGCGCTTTGGGCTTTGTTAGAATCTCCCCCCGACTTAGTACTGTCTGGAATTAATCAAGGCGCTAATTTAGGGACAGAAATTCTCTATTCCGGAACCGTGTCTGCCGCTATGGAAGGTATAATTGAAGGTCTTCCCAGTATAGCTTTCAGCCTTGCCAGTCATACATATAAAGACTTTCAAGCTGCTGCTCGCTTTGCCCAAATTCTCGTAGCCCAACTGGCTGTCAAACCGCTCCCAGAGTTAATGTTACTCAATGTAAATATTCCCCCAGTTAAATGGGAAGAAATTGCTGGAGTCGCGATCGCGCGTCAGGGAGTACGGCGCTATGTGGATGTTTTTGACAAGCGCGTCGATCCTCGTGGTAAAACCTACTACTGGTTAACAGGCGAAGTTCTTGAGGATATAGAACCCCCAGAAGGTTTAAATTTACCTCAGAACATCCCCATAGACGTGCATGTTATCCGTAAAAATTACATTAGTATAACGCCATTACAATACAACCTCACCTACGCAAGTGGCATTGACCAATTAGCGGAGTGGGAATTTAAATTTAAGTAAAAACTTTGTGTCCTTAAGAAAACTTTGAAACTCTGGAGGTATTTAAATACATTCTCCCCAAATTTAGGCTATAAAGTAGGAGCGCTGTTGATATCACTGCTAACTAAGTCCCATTAACTTAGGGCTTGTGCTTAGTAATCTCTCACTCAGGTTCACAAAACTAGCCTGAAAAAGTGTATGCTGTTTTACCAAGAAATTCTCCTCTATTAAAATGGTAAGACCGCATAAACTGAATAACAATAAGTAACAATTTGTTTTATTGATCGCCCGCTCAGTCCAGAAAGCAACACCCATGTCTAGGTTAGAAAACCAATTTACCGTGCAATTTTGGGGCGTTCGCGGCAGCATCCCCAGTCCAGGGCCACATACCGTGCGTTATGGCGGTAACACTCCTTGCGTCGCTATGCAAGTAGGTGGTAACCGCTTAATTTTCGATGGTGGAACTGGGCTACATGTTTTGGGGCAATCTTTGTTGTCACAAATGCCGTTGGAAGGTCATCTATTTTTCACTCACTCCCACTGGGATCACATGCAAGGATTTCCTTTCTTTGCACCAGGGTTTGTGAAGGGAAACAGTTTTAAGATCTACGGTGCAATTGCTCCTGATGGTTCTACCATCGAACAGCGCCTGAATGACCAAATGCTCCACCCAAATTTTCCTGTGCCTTTGCAAATTATGCAGGCTAATTTGAATTTTTGTGACATTACTCCTGGGCAACCAATACATATTCATGACATTACTGTGGAAACAGCACCACTCAACCATCCAGGTGAAGCGGTGGGATATCGAGTCAACTGGCTTGATGGCGCTGCTGTCTACATTACTGATACAGAACATTTTCCCGATCGTCTGGATGAAAATGTCCTGTGGCTAGCTCGAAATGCTGACATCCTCATCTACGATTCTACTTATACTGATGAAGAATACCATTCTCCTACATCACCCAGAATCGGTTGGGGTCATTCCACTTGGCAAGAAGCAGTCAAACTAGCTAAAGCTGCTAATGTCAAGACTCTAGTAATTTTCCACCATGACCCCGCACATAACGATGATTTTTTAGACAATGTGGGCAAACAAGCGGCTGAGGAATTTCCGAATGCAATCATGGCCAGGGAAGGAATGGTACTGAATGTGCCCGTTTCTCTGCCTTTATCGGAATCTTTATCAGTAAGCTAATTTTCTGTCCCAAGGTTGCAGTCGCAGCGATTCGAGATTTTAGATTAGATTGGTGATCGGAAGTTCTCAGCATGAGAGTAACCTTTGAGGTAAACTGCGAAAACTGGAGGACACGCTTTGCGGGTTCACTCCTAAAAGCAAAAATATCTGAGAGTAACTCTGTGAGGGCTTTTGCGGGTCAATTCCTCGCCACAACCCAAAATGTCTTGAGGGAGTTCGCTGATTCCAAATTCGCTGATTCAAAATTAAAAAACCTAATATTTAATCAAGGTTGGTAATTTTGGATCGAGAAATGAATTTTGGATAATTGGTGTGAAATCCCAGGAAGAGCCGATCGCATTTCCTCCTCTAGGCGGTTATCCATCGGGTAGCTTGTGGCTGATAGCTAAATAAACCTAAAATCCCAGAATCCAAGTGCTAAATTTGTCTCAAAATGGGTGTTCTGTGTGGGTTGCTTCTGCGACCGAAGGGCTGCTCACGCCAACGGCTGTTGCTCTTGGCAAATTTGATGGTGTGCATCTTGGCCATCAAAGAGTGATTCAACCAGTTTTGCAGCTAGCAAACAAACAAGTCTCGCAGAGGACTTTAGGCGCAGATGAGAGAAATTTGCGCGAACTCTCACCCACAGACTGTAAAACGCCAGCACCCCAAGCAACAAACCACATATACTCTACTGTTGTTACTTTTCATCCCCATCCACAGGAGTTTTTCACAGGACAACCCCGGGCGTTGTTAACTCCACTTGATGAAAAAGTTGAACAATTGCGATCGCTCGGCATAGAACAGCTGGTACTATTGCCCTTTGATAAAGAATTATCAGCTTTATCTCCCGAAGAATTTGTAGAAAAAATTCTCGTGCAACAACTGCGATGTCAGCAACTGAGTGTTGGACAAGATTTTTGTTTTGGCAAACAGCGTACAGGTACAGCCAGGGATTTACAACTACTCGCCGCAAAATATGATATCCCTGTGACAATAGTTACCTTAGAAAAATATACAGGTAAGGCTGAATTACCACAGGAAAATAATTGTGCCAGTCTTCCACCTACACCAGACCTACCAATTAGCACTTCGCTAATCCGCCAAACCTTAGAAAATGGCGATGTCAAAAACGCAAATCTTTTGTTAGGTAGGCCTTACACTCTTTTTGGTGTAGTGATTCAAGGTCAACAACTGGGCAGAACTATTGACTTTCCTACCGCGAATTTGCAACTACCAAAGGATAAGTTTTTGCCCCGCTTTGGTGTTTACGCTGTGCGCGTTTTCCTCACAGAGCAAACATCAGATACATCTGTCCCCCTATTGGGAGTGATGAATATCGGTAACCGTCCCACCGTTGCAGGTACCAATACATCAGTGGAAGTCCATTTATTTGATTGGGCTGGAGACTTGTATGATAAAAAGCTGGCCGTGCAACTTGTACAATTTTTACGCCCCGAACAAAAATTTTCTTCTCTAGAAGCACTCAAAGCACAAATTCAACTAGATTGCAATATCGCTAAACAAGTTTTGCTGTTTCCATGATGAGTTGTGCAGCTTGGTTGGGAACAATAAAGGGGACTAGGGGCTAGGCTTCGGCTCCGCTCAGCCTAAAGGGGTTAGAGAATTTGAAGAGTTTTAATGCCCACCTACCCTGAGCGCAGCCGAAGGGATGCCCAATGCCCTATACACCCAATCCTGGTGCATGAGAGAAAAAATTGACGCTTTAACACAAAACCTGTCTCGTACCATCGTTGGTAAAACTGAAGCAATACGTTTGGTGCTGGTTGCTCTTTTTGGCGGTGGTCATGCTTTATTAGAAGATGTTCCTGGTGTTGGTAAAACCCTGTTAGCTAAGTCTTTAGCTCGTTCTATTGATGGTAAGTTTCAACGGCTACAATGTACCCCTGACTTATTGCCAACTGATGTTACAGGTACTAACATTTGGAACCCAAAAAGCGGTGAATTTAGCTTTCTTCCTGGGCCTATCTTTGCTAATGTGTTGTTAGCTGATGAAATCAACCGCGCTACACCCCGCACTCAGTCAGCGTTGTTAGAGGTAATGGAAGAACATCAGGTAACCGTTGATGGGGTTTCTCGTGCTGTTCCTATGCCTTTTTTTGCGATCGCTACTCAAAACCCTATTGAGTATCAAGGGACTTTCCCTTTACCGGAAGCGCAGATGGATCGGTTTATGCTGTCTTTGAGTTTGGGCTATCCTTCAGAGTCAGAAGAACTGCAAATGCTGCAAAATCTGGCTCATCATATCAAGACTGAAGATTTGCAACCTTGTATTACCTTAGACGAAGTGACGAAATTGCGGCAACTGTGTTCGCAAGTGAGGGTAGAACCAGCTTTACAGCAATACATCTTAGATTTGGTGCGGGCGACAAGGCAGGATGAAGAAATTTCTCTTGGTGTGAGTCCGCGTGGTACGGTAGCGTTACAGAAAGCCACCCAAGCCCTAGCTTTTATTTTAGGGCGTGAATATGCCATCCCCGATGATGTGAAATTTCTTGTGCCCCATGTGCTAGGCCATCGCTTAATTACAAGAGGCGGGCGCAGTTCTCGCAGTGTAGTTGAGCGATTATTGCGATCGCAACCTATTCCCTAAATAAGTGCTTTCATCTTCTATTTAGCCCGCTCATGCGGGTTTTGTTATTTTAAACACAATTATCTCTAAAATAGTTCGGTAAATACAGTCAACGGTCAACCGTCAACCGTCAACGAAAAAAATATTACCTTCACTATCCAATCTGGGAATCCTGAGTAGAGAGGAACATTCACCTGGAGGATATCTGCTGATGCGGCATTACGCATCCAGCTATGAAGTTATGTATAAAAAAATGCCCCTACGAGTAATTTTTGTTGTCTCTACACTACTCCAGGTGATTACGGCTGTAGGACTTACCGGATATTTCTCCTTTCGCAATGGGCAAAAGGCTGTGAATGAAGTCGCCACAAAGCTGCGGGATGAGGTGACTGCAAGAGTTAAGGATCAATTGCTGGTTTATATAGAAACGCCTCATTTGATTAATCGCCTCAATGCTAATGCGATTGATTTGGGGGAGTTAGATAGACAAACTCCTCAGTATAAACAGAAGTATTTTTGGCAGCAAATCCGGACTTTTTCCGTGATTACCTATAATTTTTATGGTAGTGCTTCTGGGGAATATTTAGGTGCTAGAAGGCTAGCAAATGGTGAGTTGCAGGTAATGCAACGCGATCGCACTACAGGACATAACCAGTATTTTGCTACCAATAACCAAGGCGATCGCACAAAATTGATCCAATCTCTGCCAAATTTTGATGCGCGTCAACGTCCTTGGTATCAGGAAGCTGTGGCGGCGGGTAAACCAACATGGAGTACAATCTATCGCGATTTTAGTACGGGAGGATTAGCAATTACAGCGGCTCAACCTGTTTATGACAAGCAGGGAAAACTTAAGGGGGTACTGGGTAGCGAATTCATATTTTACGAAGTGAACAAATTTCTGCAAAGTTTAAAGATTGGTAAATCTGGTCAGACTTTTATTATGGAGCGATCGGGGTTGCTGGTGGCGACATCTACCCCAGATGCAAGTAATCGCCAGAGTAAGAATCCGCCCACACAAAGAATTAAAGCTTCTGAAAGTCAAAATTATCTCATCCAAAAGAGTGCGAAACATTTAGAACAGAAATTTGCTAATTTTTCGCAAATTCACAATAGCCAATTACTCGATTTTGAGATTCAGGGAGAACGTCAATTTCTCCAGGTGACACCATTAAAGGATAGTCGGGGATTGGATTGTTTAATTGCGGTGGTGATTCCCGAAGCGGATTTTATGGGACGCATTCAGGAAAACACCAGACTCACGGTGGTGTTGTGTCTGCTGTCGCTGATTATTGCAACGGTGGTGGGTTTGCAAACATCTCTGTGGATTGTGAAGCCAATTCAGCGTTTGAATTATGCGGCTAGGGATTTGGCTGATGGAAATTGGGAGCAACAGTTAGCAATTGAGGGATATTATGAAATTGGTGAACTGGCTGAATCCTTCAGCAGCATGGCGCAACAGTTAAAGGAATTGTTTGACACTTTAGAACAAAAAGTACGCGATCGCACTCAAGCATTAGCGAAGACAAATCAAGAACTGAAAAACCGCAATGCACTAATTCGGCAAATCTTTGGGCGCTACCTCAGTGATGAGATTGTCAGCAATTTACTAGAAACTCCCCAAGGACTAGAGTTAGGGGGTACGCGCAAAAAAATTACTATTCTTATTTCTGATTTGCGTGGTTTTACGGCGACAGCCGAACGATTATCACCAGAGGAAGTGATTAAAATTCTCAATTTTTACCTGGAATATATGGCAGATGTGATTACCCACTATGAAGGAACAATTGATGAATTCATGGGTGATGGGATTCTCACATTCTTTGGTGCGCCTACCATGAGAGAGAATGATACAGAAAGAGCGATCGCTTGTGCAATTGCCATGCAACAAGCCATGATTCCCGTCAACCAGCAAATGCAAGTATGGGGTTTCCCTCCCCTAGAAATGGGGATTGGAATTCATACAGGTGAGGTTGTCGTCGGTAATATTGGCTCAGTCAAACGCACAAAATATGGTGTGGTGGGGAATCATATTAACCTCGCCTACCGCATTGAAGCTTGTAGCGTCGGTGGACAAATTATTATTTCTGAGGATGTGTTAGGGGAAGTAGGGGATATTGTCAAAGTAGATGGTAAGCAACAGGTGCAGATGAAAGGAGTCAAAGATCCGATTAATCTGTATGAAATTAGCGCTATTGCGGGAGAGCATAATTTATATCTCACCAAATCAACAGAAGAATTCCACGAATTGCCTGAGCCGATTTTACTCCAGTACGTCACCTTAGAAAGCAAACATGTAGGAGATCGCTTGTATGCAGGAGAAATTATTCAACTTTCCCATCGAGAAGCTTTGATTAAATACAACAGCGATGGGGGAGAATTACCGCCACCTCTGACAAATCTGAAGTTAATTTTGCTGAATAAGGATTTGTCATCAGGGGTAGGGGAAGATTTTTATGCCAAGGTGTTAGAAAAACCTGCACCGGAGAATAGCTTTTATATTCACTTTACAGCCTTACCGCCATCAGTGCGGGCAATGCTCGATCGGCTTTATGATCTTGGTTGTCTAAATTGAAAATGGGCATGGGGCATTGGGCATTGGGCATGGGAAAGACAGATTTTCATACTTGGTTGTGTGTTTTTCCCATGAGGGGCTGACTTGAACAGATAAGCTAATCGCGTCTAAATTGCATAACTATTCATCAGGGCTGTCAACTGTCAACTGTCAACTGTCAACTGTCAACACAACTTGAGTGCAGCACCCTCTAAGACTACGGTGTATACATGGTAGCCTCTTGAGGGGTGAGATAAGCTTAAATATCCGAAATAGATATTTGCTGAGTTGTATATAAATTATGTTGGCAACAAGACTCTAGAAACTGAGAATAGCCAGCCACATTTTTATAATTTTTAGCAAATAAAAATTATAAGTGCATAATTGACTTCAGTTCAATCTATTAAATAAATGATTAATATTTTGTAGATTCGTTCGTCCTATGTCTACCATCACAAAAACTTCCCTCTCGGCAACCTCTAAAACAACTCAGCTAGATAAAATTAATTATTTTGAATCCCTACAAGTTAATTTTTTCCAAGCAATCATTGAAAATTTAGGCGATGGACTGTTAATTTTAAATACGTCAGGTGAATTATTTCATGCAAATGCAGTGGGCTTAAACATATGTAATCAATTAAATCCAGAAAAACATAATAAAAAATTTATTCACCCGGTGATTGAGCAACTTTGTCAATCTTTAATTACAAACTACATTAGCGCCGAACAACCAATTATTTTATCGGACGAAATTAGAGTTAACCAGTCAAAAGTATTTCGGATTCGGGTGAGATTGTTAACTTTTAGTATTGCTCATACTCCTGGTTTTTTAGTAACAATTGAAAATCGCTGTGAGTCTCTCAAAAATGTCGCGATCGCGGAAGTTAAAAAATACGATTTGACGCCGAGAGAGGCAGAAATTTGGTCTTTGTATAGAAGAAACTATAGCTATAAAGATATAGCGGCTAAGTTGTACATCACGCTCAACACAGTAAAGAAGCATATGAAAAATATTCATGCTAAGCGTCAAGCGTGTCTAGCAACCCAGGATATTTATTAATTAAAGATTACATAGCTATTTCTCGGCGTTGATCGCTGTAACAGTTAACGAGCTTTTGAAGCATTTTGGAGACGAATTAATTCATTAGAAATCTGACGTTTTAAGTTTTCATCTTTTTGAGTTTCTACAGTAATCAGATTAAAACGCTCAATCGTCAGATTATTATCTTCTACTATTTTTTGAGAATGTTTACAGTAATTTACGGCGATACCTTGAGCTTTTTTTGGCAAAGCACCTATGCTTTTTGGATCGTTACAAACTATTTTAGGTATTTCTCTACCACCCATAAGTTTTTTAATTTCGTCAAAGGCTTGTTGACGAGCAGGCTCCATTGCTAATACGGCTTGAGCATAGCTGGTGATTTCATTACTATTAACTGGTGATGAATTTTGAGCATTAGCTTCGCTGCTAAATATGAGAATACTAGCAATTAAACCAGTAGTAGCGATCGCAGTATAAGACAAAGTTTGGGAAAACATCTGTTTTAAGCTACGTCGGAAAAATAAATTAGCAGGTTTTTTCATATAACGTGTGACACAGAACTCAGTAGGGATATGATATTCGCTCTGAATTATTTTAGGAGTAAGAAGTTCCACAAACTTTGCAATCTATGGAATTTTTATATAATCTCGGAAATTTTAATATTTTGTCTCAATTTCCTCTAGCGACTTGACAAAGTTCTATTACTTTTGTCTGTATTGTCGCTATATCTGAATATCCTTGCTTCAGGCTAACTTCTAATTCTAGCAACAGAGGTAAAGTGCTGATTAGTTGCTCTACAGAGAGGGATTTGACTTCTTGCTGTAAGAAGTAAATGCGTTTGGGGTTTCCAATTTCCGCAGCTTTGGCGATCGCATCTTGATTGCGTTCACCACTTTCCATCATAATTTTTACCCATAACCAGGTGCGAAATTGACCTATTAAAGTTGCAACTATCCGTAAAGCCGGTTCTGAAGCATTCATCAAATCGCTTAATGTCGTTAAAGCTTTACCTGTATCCCCAGTTCTAATGGCTGCGGCTAACTGTAAACTATTTTGTGTAGTATTTCTGATTAATTTAGTAATAATCGCTACATCTACAGGCTGATTACTTCCCGCAGTATACAGGCGCAATTTCTCCATTTCATTATATAGAAGGCGTGTATCGTTGCCGACAGACTCGGCAATTAGTTCCGCAGCCATTGTTGTCAATTTTACACCCAAACTTTGGGCAACTTGATTCACAGCTTGCACCAGCAACTCTGTTTTCCAAGGGGGAATCAGGGGAAATTCGCGAAACTCTGAAGCGAATTGCTTTAATGTCTTAGTCGCTTTTAAGCGTTCATCGGGTTTGTTGCGACAAGTGAGCAATAAAAATGAGTTATCGGGAATCACAGGTAAAGTGCGCGTTAGTTCTGCTAACAGATGATCTGGACAATGCTGACACAGAGTAGTATTGACTAACCAGACTAACCTCCCACCAGCGCCAAAGCTGGGTGTCATGACTTGGTTTAATGCTTGAACTACCGCATCAGCTTGATCTGGGAGAAAACAAGTGTAATTAAAACTAGTCCATAGGGGATCGAGAATGCGATCGCTTAATGCCGTCACCGCCTTTTCTATGGCAAAATCATCTTCACCCCAGTAAACGTAAATTGGCATAGAAAAATCTCAGTTCTCCTGTTTCTTCACCCTATCACGCTAATTGGGGTTTAGGGGGTAATAATGCGATCGCCTGTCAATGCATTAATATAACAAACCGATGCAATGCGATCGCATTGTCAGTTGTTACAAATCGCAATCAAAGTCGATCTGATCGTCATCAAAGTCGTTTTGATCGCAATCAAAGTCGTTTTGATCGCAATCAAAGTCGTTTTGATTGTCGTCAAAGTCGTTTTGATCGTCATCAAAGTCGTTTTGATCGTTATCAAAGTCGTTTTGATCGCAATCAAAGTCGTTTTGATTGTCGTCAAAGTCGTTTTGATTGTCGTCAAAGTCGTTTTGATCGTCATCAAAGTCGATGCGATCGCATTATCACTCAGACAGCAAAAATACAGCAGATTACTAGTTGGTGAAGTACAGATTATATCGTTGATTGTAGGGGCACTGGCACTGCCATGCCCTGAAGCGCGTACCTCATTTACCTGAAATCTGGTGTAAGTATTTTCAAACTCTTATTGTATACTTGAGCTTTAGTATAAGTAATTACATCCATCCGCGCACATCAGCAATGCAAACAAAAAATTCTCGATCAATCTAAGTCAGTACTAGATAATGGTTGATGGAGAATAAAATCATCGGGGTCATAACCAATATCACCAACAAAGCAGAATGCTCGCACCATACTAAAAGTATCTTCACCTAGTTGCTGCAATGTTATATCATTCAGCCCCAGCATTTTTACATCATGGCATAACCTTTTCCACTCTCGATAGAGATAACCATCACTATTTACAGATGGTTTCTGAGGAAAGAACTCAATAAGATTGCGATCCAAGTCTCTTGACTCCTCAAAATACATTTCTAAATCTTCAAATACACTCCGCATCAAATACGGGTATCTACCCGAAAGAGCTAGAAATGAAACAATTACCTTGCGGATAGTTTCATCTTCTTGAATATCCTGGAGTCTACTAGAGCGAAACCAAACAATTTTGAAAAGCTTATAGACATTAATTAATCGCTTAAGAGTTCTCGGCGAAAGGTCAATATGTTGGCAACATTCATGTACTGTATCAAATTCTTCTTTCGTAAACTTAATTACTTGTAATGGTAAATCCTCCATTAATTCATTTTTATCTTCACTTTCTGCTTTGCCGTCATCAGCATTATTATTAATAGTTCCTCTGGTTTCTAGCTGTCTTGTACCTTCATTTACTTCTGCTTGACTTTCATTGATATTTGGAGTAACTTGATGATTATTTATATCTTCAATTTCTTCCTTATCATATTGCATTTGAGCTTCTAAGTAATTTTTCAAAGACGAACGAGCAATTGGTCGGACTCGATACGGAATTTGGATAATTTTTTCAATGTAATCGATACCTGAAGGTTTACCTTTGCGATGTAACACACCTACATATACTTTTTCTAAAGCCCGTGCAATGTAGCGTTCATCTATTGCCAAAACAACCACAAATAATGGTGTTTTGACTAAAAGTTGAACTGCTTCTAGTACCTCTACAACTCGGTTAGGTGGACATCTATCCAAATCATCTATGTAAAGTACAACTCGTGCTGGACCTCTAGGGAATATCGCTTGTAAGCGTTCAATATGTTCTTTGAATTTCTCACTTTTTTGCTGAGGCGGTAGTAGTTTTTCTGTAATAGTTGCTAGGTCATTTTTAACTTGCTGCATTAAACCTAGCCGTTTGCCATACAGACCATTTTCTAATTGATTACCGATAAAATCTGGCAGAGAAACTTGGGATATTTGAATGACTATTTGGCGCTGTTGCTCGACATCTACTTGTAAATATTTTATCTTTTCTTCACTTGCTTTGAATTCTGGCGTATCCAGCCTTTTTTTAATTTCTTCCTCGCGAACTTTAGCTGATTTGAGCCGTTCTGTTTCTGCGAGCTTCTCTACCTTTTTTTGATACTCGTCAAATTTTTTAGAAATTATCTCAATATATCCTCTCCATTTTTTAACTAACTCTTGTGCTGCGATTATTCCTGGTGTAAGTGTTACTAAAGTTGCAGCAATCTGAGGTATAATCCCAGCTTTTAATTTTTCTAAGATAAATGGAATAGCAAAAGTTAAAATAGAAAGAACAATAAATACTATTAGTAGATTTTTATTTTTAGAAACCCAGTATTTAAGGCTTTTTAATGTAATTATATTATTAGCTTTAAAATCATCAAATTTATTATCCAAAGATTCTTTCTCTTGTTGCCTACTTTGAATTTCTTGCTTAATTTTATCTTTAAAATCCTGGTTCTTCAGTAGCTATTATGCCAAATTATTAGTTATAGCACTCATATAAACACAAAAAAAGCATCTTTATTTTGCCAAAAGCCTTATATGTATTGACAT